>JBGATX010000078.1:0-24180 GCA_044228975.1 Planctomycetota bacterium
CGCGCGACGCAGCTCGAGCAGCTCGCCGCGCGCGAGTTCGCGGCCGCGCACTGAACCCGGCGCGCCACGCGACGCGCCCTCGACGCCGGGCGGAGAAACGATTCCGGCAAGGCCGCTCGCGACGGGGTTGTGATCGTCATCCCCACGACCGTCGAGGGCCGTGGAACTCGAGTCGAGAGGCCTTGCCGGCGCGCTCTTGCGAGCGCTCGTCGCCGATCCTAGCTCCGCGCGCCCCGCGCCGCGGCTCCGACGTCCACGGCGCCACGAAAATGAGCCGACAGGTGCCAGAAACGGCTCGTCACGTCACCATGAGCGCCGCGATGATCCCCGCACCCAGTTTCGCGAGCACGCTGCGCACCGAGGCGGATTCGGCCGTCGCGCTGCAAGCCGCGCTCGCCGATCTGCACTCGGGTCTGAACGGCGCGCGCGCCGACCTCGTGCTCGCGTTCGTCTCGCACCATCACGGGCCGGCGATCGAGGAGCTCGGCCCGCGCCTCGCGCGCGAGCTCTTCGGCGCCGTCGTCCTGGGTTGCACGGGTGAAGGCATCGTCGGCGGCGAGCGCGAGATCGAGCGCGGCCCCGCGATCGCGTTGTGGGCCGGATCTCTGCCGGGCACGGAGCTGCGCCCGTTCGACGTGCAAGCAGCCGAGGACGACGAGGGCCGGCACGGCTTCACGTCGCTGCCGTCCGTCGTCGATCCGGCGCGCGCGAGCGTGCTCCTGCTCGCCGATCCGTTCACGTTCCCGGCCGCCGACTACCTGCAACTGCTGAACGCGCGCCTGCCCGGCGTGCCTGCGATCGGCGGCATGGCGAGCGGCGGTTCGGGCCCCGGACAGAATCTGCTGTTCACCGGCGCGGGCCTCGTCGAAGGTGGCGCGATCGGCGTCGTCGTCGAAGGCGATGTCGAAGTGCGCGCGATCGTGAGCCAGGGTTGCCGGCCCGTCGGCAAGCCGTTCGTGATCACGTCCTGCAAGGGCAACGTGATCCAGAAGCTCGGCGGCAAGACGGCGATCCAGGCGCTGGTCGAGACGTTCACGTCGCTGCCCGAATCCGATCAGAAGCTGATCCAGCGCCATCCGTTCGTCGGTCTCGCGCTCGACGCGACCAAGAGCCGTTTCGAGCGCGGCGACTTCCTCGCGCGCGGCATCGTCGGCGCGGACAACGAATCGGGTTCGCTCGCCGTCGGCGACGACGCGATCCGCACGGGACAGACGATGCAATTCCTCGTGCGCGACGCGGCGTCGGCGGGCGAGGACCTGAGCCAGCTCGTGCGCGAGCGGCGCGGCGGCTCGCCCGCGAATCCGGGCACGGTCGGCGCGCTGCTCTTTTCGTGCAACGGTCGCGGCACGCGCATGTTCTCGACGCCCGATCACGACGCGCGCGCGTTGCAGGGCGCGCTCGAGGCCCCCGTGCCGCTGGCCGGTTTCTTCGCCATGGGCGAGATCGGTCCGGTCGGCGGGCGCAACTTCCTGCACGGCTTCACGGCGAGCGTCGCGCTCTTCCGTGAGCGCGGGAACTAGCGCGGAGCGTCGTCGCGCGCGGAATAGAGGCAGCGGGCTCGCGTAGCGGGCGCCCCCTCGCGTCAGGAGCTCTCCCCATGAACAAGGTCCTCGTCCCGCTCGTCGCCGTCGGTGCCTGTCTGTGCCTGGGTCTCGTCTTCGCCGCCGGCTGCGTCGTCGCGCACCACGGCACGGGACTGCTGGTCGACTGGGGTGCTTCCGAGAAGGCCAAGCGCAGCGAGACGCGACAGGTTCCACTCGCCGAGGGCGGTCGCATCGAGCTCGAGATCTCCGGCGGCGACGTCGACATCGATGCGGGCTCGGCCGCGGAGCTGGAGCTCGCCGCCGAGCTCATCGCGTTCGGCAGCGACGCGGACGCGGCGCGCGCGGCGCTCGAGCGCACGAAGCTGGTCGTCGAGGAGCAGAGCGGCGGCGCGCGCATCACCCTGGAGGGCGACACGAAGCGCAAACCGCAGGCGAATCTCAAGCTGCGCCTGCCGCGCGGCGTGCACTTCGTCGCGAGCACGGGCTCGGGCAGCATTCGCACGCGCGGTCCGATCGCCTCGTCGCAGTTGAAGTCGGGCTACGGCGACGTGCGCGTGGCCGAGGCGCAAGGCGATCTCGAGCTCACGAGCGGCTCGGGCTCCGTCGACCTCGGTGCGTTGACGGGCGCGACGCGCCTCGTCGCTCGCTCGGGCTACGGCTCGGTCGCGGCGCGCCACGTCGAAGCGCGCGAGATCGAGCTCGCGTCGTCCTCGGGCAACGTGCGCCTCGAGGATGCGCGCGGCGAGCGCATCGAGCTGAGCTCGGGCTACGGCGACATCGATTGCGCGCGCATCGAGGGCGAGCTCGACGCCAAGACGAGCTCCGGTGACGTGCGCGGCAATGATCTGGTCGGTCGCACGCTCTCGATCCGCAGCTCGTACGGCGACGTGAAGCTCGCCGGCGCGCGCGGCGACATCGATGCATCGAGCTCCAGCGGTTCGGTCGCGC
The DNA here is from genome assembly GCA_044228975.1 of Planctomycetota bacterium. GTDB lineage: Bacteria > Planctomycetota > UBA1135 > UBA1135 > JADJNY01. The sequence goes on from JBGATX010000078.1 coordinate 2,493, forward strand.
TGCTCGGCATCGAAGGCGCCTGCCGCGCGCGCTCGGGCTACGGCAACGTGTCGGTCGAGGGCCGGGTCAGCGGACTGCAGCTCGAATCGAGCAGCGGTTCCGTGCGCGCGAAGGTCGCCGCGGCGAGCACGCTCCAAGGCGGCGCGACGCTGAAGTCGGGGTATGGCGACGTGGAGCTCGCGCTCCCGCGCGAGACGGGATTCGAGCTCTCCGCGAGCACCGGCTACGGCAAGCTCGACCTGCAGTTTCCGGTGACGATCGAGGCCGGCGGCCTGAAGAAGGAGCGCTCGATCCGCGGCCGCGTGGGCGCGGGCGGCATCCAGGTCGAGCTCAAGACCTCGAGCGGCGACGTGCGCGTGCTGCCGGGATCGTGAGCGCGGCTCCGCGCGTCAACGCGCGCGCTTGACGCTTCGGACGCGCCGGAGCGGCCTCACCGGGATCGTGCTCGACTTCGCTCTCGACTTTCCAGGCGCTCCCGGTGCCGCGGGCGAGATCGAGATGTGCACCTCGTCGCCGCTCGTCACGCCGGCGCGATCCTCGAGCGCGGCTGGGAGCAGCAACCAGAAGCGACGCGAGCGCGCGACGATCGCGCTCTCGAAGGGCGTCTTCCCGAGCGTGCCGCGCACGGCGTGTCCGCGACGACCGGGTCGCAGGGAGCGCGCCACGCTGCCCCAGCGCTCGGCGGGATCGAACGGCACTTCGACGGCGTCTTCCTTGTGTCCGGAAACGATCGTGGCGTTGAATTGCGCGCTCTTCATCGCAGGCTCCGTCGTCCGCGTCCGTCGCGGAGGGAGCACAGCCTAGCTCGGGAATCTCAGACGCGCTCGCGCTCCGCGGCCCGCAGGAGCGTCGCGATCTTCTGCTCGAGCTCGGCGCGGCGCACGGGCTTCGTCAGGTAGTCGCTCATGCCGCAGGCGAGGCACGCCTCGCGATCGCCGGGCATCGAATTGGCGGTCAAGGCGAGGATCGGGAGCCGTCGCGCGTCGCTCGCGAGCTTGCGAATCGCGCGCGTCGCATCGTAGCCGTCCATCTCGGGCATCTGGCAGTCCATCACGATCAGGTCGAACGGCTGCGACTCGACCGCGTGCAGCGCTTCACCGCCGTGGCGCGCGCGCACGACCGTGTGACCGACGCGCTCGAGGATCGCCGTGAGGATGCGCGCGTTGACGTCGTTGTCCTCGGCGACCAGGATGCGCGCCCTCTCGACGTGCGTGCGCGGCAGCGCGGGCTGGCTGACGATGGCCGTCGACGCGCGCGTGACGGCGGAGAACGGGTGCGCGGCTTCGAGCGCGGCGCGCAGGCGCGAAAGACGCAGCGGCCACGAGAGCACGCGCTCGGGCGGCAGCACGCAGCGCGAGCTCGGATCGGGGCGGCGGATGAGCCAATGCACGCGCCGGTCGTCGACCAGCGACTGCGCGAGCTCCTCCTCGAGCGCGCGCGGATCGGCGACGACGAGATCGGCGCGGCGCAGGCGCTCGGGACGGCGCGAGACCTCGACCACCAGGCCGCGCGCGACGAGCTCGGCCGAGAGCGCCTCGGCTTCGCGCGTATCGGAGAGCGCCAGGCCGACGACTTCGCCGCGGCGCGGGAGCCACGCGTCGCGCAGACGGCTGCGGTCGGACGCGCCGCGCGCGAAGTTCGCCGTGAACCAGAACTGACTGCCTTGTCCCGCCTGACTCTCGACGCCCACCGAACCGCCCATGAGCGTCGCGAGGCGCGCGGTGATCGCGAGGCCGAGCCCCGTGCCGCCATAGTTGCGCGTCGTCGAGCCGTCGGCCTGGCAGAACGGCTGGAACAGGCGCGCGCGTTTCTCCTCGGGGATGCCGATGCCCGTGTCGCTGACGCGGAAGCGCAGCAGCACGCCGTCGTCGAGCTCCTGTGCCAGCTGAACCTCGAGCGCGACCTCGCCTTCCGCGGTGAACTTGATCGCGTTGCCGATCAGGTTGAGCAGGCTCTGGCGCACGCGACCGGGATCGCCGCAGAGGACGCGCGGCACGTCGAGCGCGACCGACGTTCGCAGGCGCAGTCCCTTGGCGCTCGCCTTGGACGAGAAGATGCGCGCGGCCTCCTCGATCGTCTCCTCGACATCGAACTCGGTCGCCTCCAGCTCCAGGCGCCCGGCTTCGATCTTCGAGAAGTCGAGCACGTCGTCGAGGATGCGCAGCAGCGTCTCGCCCGAGCTGAGCACCGTGGCCGCGATCTCGCGCTGCTGCGGATCGAGGTTCGTCGAGAGCAGCATCTCGGTCATGCCGAGCACGCCGTTCATCGGCGTGCGGATCTCGTGGCTCATCGTGGCCAGGAAGGTCGACTTCGCCTGCGCGGCGCCGAGCGCCTTGTCGCGTGCGAGCTCGAGCTCGCCCTTCTGGCGCGCGAGCTCCGCGGACTGGTCCTCGATGCGCCGTTCGTTCTCCGCGACTCGATCGAGCATGCCGTTGAGGGTGCTCGCGAGCGCCCCGATCTCATCGTCCTCGTCGGCGCTCTCGAGCGCGGCGCGCGCGCTCGTGTCCCCCGCCGCGCGAGCGCGCATGGCGGTGTCGATGGCGCGCGCGGGCCGCACGACATGGCGATGGATCAGCCAGCGCGCGACGAAGGTCAGCCCGATCAATCCGGCCACGTAGAGGCTGCACAAGGCCCAGATCCACGCGTCGAGCGTCGCGCGCAGGGCCCCGACGTCGAGCTGCACGAGCAACGCGCCGCGCTCCGCGTGCAGCGGGTCCTTTCCGCGCTGAACGGAGTCGATCGGCGTGACGACGGCGAGCGAGCGCGCGCGATCGATGACCTGCGCCTCGCCCGCGCGCGCCCGCAGCGACGATTCGAGCCGCGCGATGAGCTCCGCGTCGCCGAGACGCTCCAGAGGCATCCCACGCAGGCTGAAATCGTCGGCGGCGACGATGCGCGCCGGATTCGCGGAGACGACCAGGATGCGCTCGACCGAATGTTCGGCCGCCACCGCGGCGACGAAGCGCTGCAGATCGCCTTCGACGTAGAGCGTGTCCGCGGCGCACTGGATCGAGTTCGTCAGCGATTGCGCGCGCGCCTGCATCTGCGCGTCGATCACGTTGCCGAGCAGCCAGCGCGTCGCTCCGGCGGCGCCGATCGCGAGGCACCCGGCCGTGACGAGCAACGGCACGAGCACGCGGCGCGAGACGGAGATCGTCGTCATCGGGCGAGCTTCAAGGCCGCGCGCGTGCCGCGGAGTGCCACGGAACCTCGCTCGCGCAGCAGTGGGCCGGATCGAGCTCGACCGTCTGGCCGGTGCTACGCAACACGTCGACGATGGCGCGGACCGTGGTTGCGATGTGACCCTCGGGGCGCAGGTAGGGCAGCTGCTCCTCCATCGCGACGAGCTTCACGCCGTGGTCGAGCGCGTCGCGGAACTCCGCCGGCTGCATGCCGATGCGCCCGGCCATGATCGCGTCGGCTTCCTCGTGGTGAGCGTCGGCCCACCGACGCGCGCGGTCGAAGGCGCGCAGCACGGCGGCGATGTCGTCGGCGCGCGAGCGGATGCTCTCGGCGTCGAAGGCCACGACGTCGACGACCTCCCCCGGCAGGCTCGCGCTGCTGAACACGGCGTGCGCGCCGGAGGAGACGATCGCCGTCGAGACGGGCGGGTAGCAGACGACCGCGTCGACCTCGCCGGCTGCGAGCGCCGACTTCATCGAGAGCGGATCGAGCGCGACCATCTCGACGTCCGTGAGCGCGAGCTGCGAGAGCTGGAGTGCGCGCGCGAGGATGTAGACGTTGAGCGAGCCCGGCTCGACGCCGACGCGCTTGCCGCGCAAGCCGGCGACGTCCACGATGCCTTCCTTCGCGAGCACGACGTCGGCGCCGGCGGAGTAGTCGGTGACGTACACCACCGCCGGATTGCGGTCGCCGACCGACTGCGCGCGGATGAGCTCCACCAGCGTCACGGTCATGCCGTCGATCTGGCGCCGCTCGAAGGCGCGCACCGTGTCGGAGAGCGAGCTGAACTGCTCGATGTGCACCGCGACGTGCTCGTCCTCGAAGTAGCCCTGGTGCTGCGCGAGGTAGAGAAATTCCCAGCCCGGCCAGGGATTAAGGCCGATGTGCAGCGGTTCCTTGCTCGAGGGGGCGCAAGCCGCGGAGGCGAGCGCGAGCAGGATCGAGGTTGCGAGGCGTTTCACGCGGGGTTTCCGCTGGTCCTCGTCGGGGCGGGCTCGGGAAGGACTTGAGAGCGGAGGTCGACAAGTTCGGCCCGTCCGGGAACGCGCGCGGTGAAGCTCGAAGTTCGCGTTCGAGTTCGCGACCCGTGCGAGCACACGCGAGCGAAGTGTCCGCTGAGCTGAGAACGCGCCGTGCGGCTCGCGAGACCCTGCGTGGCCTTGCGTGGAATGGAATGCAGTAGCCGTCGTGCTCTCGCGCGCGGCGTCCGCGCGTGAACGCGGCGCGCCGCGCGGGTTGGCGCGGCGTGCGAGGCACGAGCTACGATCCCGCCATCGAGAATGAGACGTCGGAGTCTTTTCGCGGCGGGAATGATCGTGGCGCTCGGCCTCGGGCTGTGGTCATGGCGCGCAGCACGGTCGGTCTCGACGCCGAGCGCTGTCGATCGTCCGATGCTGTTGATGCGCGCGCAGCACGCATTCGAGCGTGGCGCCGATGACGAGGCGATCCGTGCGTGGAGAGAGGCGTTGGAGATCGCGGACGATGCGCAGCTGCGGGCGAACCTGGGGAGCGCGTTGTTGAGGAGCGGGCGGAAGGACGAGGCGCGCGCTGAGTTCGAGCGCGCGTTGCGGGCGAAACCTGGGGATGCGCGCGCGTGGTGCGACTGGGGCGAGGCGCTGCGTGTGAAGTTCGGCGATGGACGGGCGGCGGAGGCGGCGTTTCGGAAGGCGATCGAGTTGGCGCCGGGGATGGCGGAGGCGCACTTGAGGTTGGGGCGCGTGTTGGGGAGTTTCGGGGATCACGAGGGAGCGATGGCCGAGATCGAGGCGGCGCTGGGCTTGGCGGCGCCGGGAGTGGCGTGGCGGGAGGAAGCGGAGAGGGAATTGGCGGCGGAGCACCTGCGGAAGGTGGAGGCGGAGCGCGGGGGACACGCGCCGAAGTGAGCGCGGGCGCGACGGAGCGATCGGAGCGCGCGCCTCCTGGATCGCTCGTGGCGTACCGGGCTGGTTCTCGCGCTCCCCTAGTCGAACAAGTGGCGCTGACGCGGGCGCCAGATCAGGTGGCCTTGGGCGTCGCGGGTCAGCGCGGGGTCGGGCTCGTGGTCGGCGCGTTGGCCTGCGGTCAGCAGGTGCGTGACCGTGTGGCCTTGAGTCGCCAGGTAGTCCGAGAGGATGCGGCGATGGCACTCGTCGGGCTTCGCTTCGGCGCACATCAGGGCGACGCGTTGGGTGCGGGCCTCGTGCAGCACCCGTTCGACCTCGCGCTCGAATGCGGGGGATCGGGTGTGGTCGGCGTAGCCGCGCATCGCTCCCACGAGCCCGAGGTTCGGTGAATCCGGAAGCGGTTCGCGATGGCCACCGAGGTCCTCGGCGTGTCGATAACGGATGCCGGCCGCGGCACAGCTTTGCTGCAGGGCCTCGCGGCCGAAGTGCGGGTGACGGCGCGAGTACGGCTGGCGGCGCACGTCGATCAGGAGCTCGATGTCCGCCTCCGCGAGCAAGTCGAGGAACTCCGCTGCCGCGCGCGTCGAGTGCCCGATCGTGAACAACGAGGACTTGGAGCTCACGCCGCGATTCTAGCCCGATCTCGCGCACGCCGACGATGCCGCTCGCTCGTCCAACGAAGAACCCGGCAGCCGTCTCGAGCGCTCGCGGCTGCGAGCTCGATGAGCAGGCTGCCAGGTTCAGCAGGACACCGGCGGAGGTCGAATCTCCGCCGGCGTCGGATCGGTGGCGGCGACGCGCGCGATCACTTGAGCTTCTGGATCGCCGCCTGGAGCTGCTTGAAGTCGCGCTCGTCGGAGGTCTTCTCCTGCACCTGCACGAACGCGACCTTGCCGGTCTTGTCGATCACGACGGTCGCGCGCTGGCTGATGAACGGCACGGCGGGATGCTGCAGGCCGAACTTCTTCGTCACGTCGAGCATCGGATCGGCGAGCAGGTCGTACTTGATGCCGCGCTCCTTCTTGAACGCCTTGTGCGACCAGGTCGAGTCGCGCGAGATGCCGACGACGACGGTGTTGGGGTGCTCGACCACGGGCTCCTTGCTGATCTTGCACAGCTCCTTCTCGCAGGTCGGGCTCCAGTCGAGCGGGTACCACATGAGCACCACGTTCTGACCCTTGAAGGCGGAGAGCTTGAACTCCTTCTCGTCCTGGGTCTTGAGCGTGAAGTCGGGAGCAATCGTTCCAACGTCGATGGGCATGGTCGTTCTCCGTGGGTTGACGCGGATCGTCGCGACGCAGCGCCGCGCGGCCGCAAATGGCTGGTTCGGTGCCCGGTAGCGTACCCAAGCACGGCGCGAGTGCGGAACCCGCTCATCTTCGCAGCGCGTCGTCGCGTGAGCGACCCGTTTGCGCGGCTTGACAGCTCGCCTGCGATAGCGGATGACGGCCCGGTGCCCACCCGCGACGTGCACGCCGATCTGCGCGCCGACCTCGAGTTCGCCGTCGATGCCGCGCGCGCGGCGGGCGAGCGCGTGCTCGCCTTGCGTGCGACCGGACGCTGGAAGGACGAGCAGCTCGCCGACGTCGGCGACCAGGCGGCCGACGGCTTCCTCCAGGGTCTTGTGCGCGGTCGTCTGCCCGACGACGGCATCCTGAGCGAGGAGACGGCGGACTCCGCGGCGCGCCAGGCGAAACGCCGCGTGTGGATCATCGACCCGCTCGACGGCACGCGCGAGTTCAGCCAGTTGCGCGCCGATTGGGCGGTGCACGTCGCGCTCACGATCGACGGCGAGCCCGTGCTCGGTGCCGTCGCGCTGCCCGCGCAGCACAGGCTCATCTGGGGCGTGTGCGCACGGGGCATGCAACGCTCCGGCGCCGAAGGCGAGGCGCAGCTCGTGCGCGGCGACGACGGACCGCACGGACGCTTGCGCATCGCCGTCAGCCGCAGCCACACGCCCTCGTGGATGCCGGCGTTCGCGCAGCGCCTCGACGCCGAGCTCGTGCCGTGCGGCAGCGTCGGAGCGAAGGTCGCGCTGCTGCTCTTCGGACAAGCCGACGTCTACGCGCATCGCCGCGGCCTCAAGGAATGGGACACCTGCGCTCCCGAAGCCGTCGCGCGCGCGCTCGGCTGGAACGTCGCGCGCCTCGACGGCTCGACGCAGCACTACAACCGGCCCGATCCGCGCAACGAGGAGCTGCTCGTGTGTCGCGCGCACGATCGCGCGCGCGTGCTCGACGCCTTGCGCGACGCCGGAGCGCTCGCCGCGCGCTGACGCGCCGTCACTTCGCGGCGAGCGTCAAGCCCGTCGTGGCGACGATCTTCTCGACCTCGCTCGCGTAGTCGGGCGCGATCAGCTCCTCGATCACCTTGCGATCGATCGAGTAGACCTCGATGCGGCCGCCCGGATGCGTGCAGAGCATGTCGACGACCTTGCCTTCCTTGACCGCGCGCACGCCCCAGCGCGGCGCGAGCACCTCGGACGGATCCTCGCGCGCGCGCAGCACCGCTTCGAAGACGAGCTCCATCAGCTTCTGCCGCAGGCGCGCGTCGTCGAGCGCCGCGTGCGCCGTGACTTCGTAGCCGTGGAAGCGCCGCTCGGGAGCGATGTCGCGCTCGGCGATCGGCCGCAGCTCGAGGCTGCGCGGATCGAGCAGCACGAGCTCGAGGCTGTCGGGAAAACGCAGCACGCGCACGGTCGTCGCCGGCAGACGGTCTTCGATCGAGTCGCGGAACGAGACGCACGCGCTCGAGACGAGAGCGAGCGCGCAGACGGCGAGCAGGAGTCGGGGGAGCTTCATTCGACGCGGAAGATACGCAAGCGCGGACGCGGAGGGAGCAGCGTTGCGGCGAAAGAGTGCGAGGCGTGCCCGCGAGCGCGCGGGCGCGGGACGAACGCCGCCCGTCGGGCTCATGGGGAAACGCAGCGTGCTCGCGAGGCGTTCAGCGCCGCTTCGGCGCGGGCAGCGCGAGCGTGTAGGTCGACCAGGCCTCCTCGAGCGCCGCGAAGTCGACGTCGATGAACGCCGCCTCGAGCGCGTGCTTGCGCGCGAGGCTGCCCGCGATCGCGCGCGTCTCGCGCTCGTCGGTGCCGCCCGGCTTGGCGAGCGTCGCGAGCGCTTCGGCGTAGCTCGACTTCAACGTGTCGAAGTAGGCGGGCAGGATGCGCGCCCAGCTCGGATTGCGCGCGACGACGTCGGCCGTGCGCAGGAAGTAGATCATCGACCAGCCCTGCGCGTAGCAGACCGCGACGCGGCTCTTGTCGTAGTACTCCGCCTGCTCGAAGTGCACGATCTGCGACCAGGGGATCGATGCACCGCTGCGGATCGCGCCCTGGATCAGGCCGATGCGCCAGGGGTTGACGCCGATCGAGCGCACCTTGCCGTCCTTGATCACGGCGCCCGAGAAGTAGTCGCCGTGGCCTTCGTTGAACCACGAATGCGGCGGGAGCTCGCCGCAGGAGTAGTGGATGAACTGGTGGAAGGCCTCGTGGTAGAGAGCGACGAACGTGTCGGCGTCGCTCGTGCGATGTTGCTTGTCGACGGTCTCGGCGTCGTAGAGCACGAGCTCGTGATCGACCCAGTTCCAGTAGCCAGCCGACGTCGGCGGTCCGCCGTAGGTCAGGTATTCGTCGCGGCTCTTGCAGATGCGCACGGCGGACACGGCCTCGACCGGCGCGGCGGGCGGGAAGAGGCGCACGTACTCCAGGCGCAGGAGCTCGAGATCGCGCACGATCTTCTTCACCAGCGGCTCGTCGGTCGTGTCGTAGGCGACGATGTAGTTCTCCGTGTCCTCGGCCTTCCATCCGCGCACGAGCGCCTGGCGCACGCCGATGCGGAACTCGACGCCGCGCACCGGCCGGCGCGCGTAGTACTCGTGCAGCTTCTCGGTGTCCTTGCCCTCGGGCTCGCGGATCTCGAAGTGCTCGGCCGTGTAGCGCCAGATCTTGATCTGCTCGACGAGCTCCTTGGTCGTGCACACGCCGACGACGGCGATCGTGCGCTGGCCGTTCTCGTAGGCGTAGATCCAGGCCGAGCGCTGCAGGTCCTTGCCCAGCGGCACGGTGAACTCGCGCGCCTTGTAGCCGCGCACCTCGCGCCCGACGACGGAAGCACCGAGCCTGGCTCCACCCAGGCGAACGCGAGCGAACTCCTCGATCGTCTCGATCGGCGGCGGCGCATCGAGAGCCGCTTCCGCGGGTGCCGCGTCGGGCGACGCGGGCTTCGGCTCCGGCGGCGGCGGTTCCGCGGACGGCCCGCCTTCAGCGCTGCGCGTGCGCACCTCGGCGCGCTCGAGCCACACGATGTTCATCTCGGGGCGGAAGACGTTGCGCGGCGCGCTCTTCTCCTTGCGCGGCTCGTCGGCGGACTTCTCGGCGAACAGCAGCACGACTTGCTCCTCGCGCGGCGGCAACGGGACCGCCTCGTAGTTGCGCGCGCGCGGGAAGATCAGACCGAGGTCGAGGAAACGCTCGGTCGTGTAGCCGCCCTGCGCGCTCGACAGCGGCGCCAGCGCACAGGCGGCGACGAGCACGCGGGCGAAGGCGGCGAGGAGCGCGTGCGAGGCCATCCGCCTCCTTGTACTCCAGCCCGCGCGCCACGGGCAAGCGCAGGCCGAGTCAGCGCCGCGCGAGCTGCCTCAGCTCGTCCATGACGGCGCGCAAGGCGCGCGACAGGCGCTCGTCGGCCCGCAGCACGAGCTCGCGCACGAGCTCCTCCGACATCGCGAGCGTGCGCTCGCGGCCGCCGTTGAACTCGCTCCACACGAGATCGTGTTCGTCGCTCGCGCGCAGATCGGCGACGAGCGAGCTCAGGTTGTGCAGCTTGTCGGCCGCCTTGATCGTCAAGGCGCGCGGCGAGAGCGCACGCACTTGCTCGATGCCGGCGCGCTTGCGTTGCTCCCAGGAAAGGTCCTTGTCCTCGGTCAGCTCGGCCACGAGCTCGCGCACGTCGCTGCCGAACTCGCGCTCGAGCTCCGCGAGCGACCAGTCGGGCGAGTCCTCGACGACGTCGTGCAGGAGTGCGGCGACGAGCTCGGTCTCGCTCGCGCCCAGGCGCGCGAGGATCAGCGCCACGTGCATCGGATGCGTGACGTACGGCACGCGGCCGAGGCCCTTGCGCTGCTGTCCCTCGTGCGCATCCGCGGCGATGCGCAGAGCGCGTTCGACGCGCGCGGAAAAGACGTCGCCGGCGAGCGGCTCGCGCTCCGCGGGCATCAGATCTGCACCTTGAGCGGCTTCATCGCGATCGCGCCCGCGACCATCGAAGCGACGAGGAAGACGAGCACGACGCCGCCGGGTCCGCCGGGCATCCAGCCGAGATTCGATTCGGGATACGCGCCGGCGATACGCACGATCGGCGCGCTCGACTCGAGCGTGTCCTCCGCGGGCCAGAGCAGCGCGTGGAAGAAGCCGTTGGCGCGCTCGGGTTGCAGCGCGCCGCCGGGAATGCCGGCGACGAAGCGTTTCGTCGCGCGCGTGCCGTCGGCGAGCACGATCGCGAGCTCGTACGCGCCCGCGCGACGCGCGACGATCTCCTGGAAGGCCTTGCCTTGCGACGGGACGCGCACGAGCGGCGAGAGCGGCTCGACACCGTCGGGGAGCTGCAACTCGAGCCCGCTCACGAGCGCGCTCTGACGCTGGTCGAGCTCGATCTGGATCAGCGTGCCTTGCCCCGGCATCGGCTGCGCCTGCGCCGCGTGGATGGGCACGGGATCGAAGCCGAAGCGCACGACGAGCTGCGCGAGCACGAACGCGAAGGGCAGCGAGAGCGGCGCGAGCGGCATCAGGTTGAGCGCGAGGTACTGCACGTTGCGCGCGAACACGCGCCCGATGGCGCGCGCGGCAAGAAGCGGATCGTCCTGGTAGAGGTAGACCTCGATCAGGTGGCCCTTGATGCGCTGCTTCACGGCCGCGATGCGGCGTTGCGCGCTGAGGTACTTGAAGATCCACAGCGCGAGCACGCCGAAGAGCATGCTGACGACGACGAGCGCCGTCTGGCGGCCGAGCGGCTCGAGCGGACGCAGCGCGAGCTCGAAGACCGACCCCAGGGCGTGGTTCACCGCGTTCATGCGCAGATCGGGCGGAGCATGGGAGCGGATGATGGCATCGGCGACGGCCGCCGGGCCAGTGCGCGCTGCGCGTACGGCGCCGGAAGCGCTCGACGACGCGCGTGCGAACGCAAGTGAACGCGCTCGACGTGCTGCACGGCGAAAGGGAGCCCTCGGGGCCGCGAGACGATCCGCGGCGGAACGCTCTCGACCACGAGTCGCGGGGCGGGGCGCGGAGGGGGGACGCGCTCAGCTGATGTAGCCGAGCCCCTTCAGCTTCTCCGTGATGTCGGCGTCCGACTTCGCGCCTTCGAACTGGGCGACTTCGCGCTCGAGCACGTGGTTGATGAACTCCTCGTGCGAGGCGTAGCCCGCGACCTGAGCGATCTTCTTGATGCGCTCGAGCAGTTCCTTGTCGACCTTGACCTTGTTTGCGCTTCCGAACATGGGTGACCTGTTGGGTCGAGTCTAGCGCAGCACCGCGTGGCCCGACATCCCCGCCGCCGGCTCGATGCCGTATTGACGCAGGATCTCGACCGTCAGGTCCTCGAGCGCGTGCCGGCCCTCGCGCACCGTTCCGTTGGTCATGAGCGAGCCCGGCACGACCTCCGGCGCCATGAGGTGGCTGCCGTTGAAGGAGCCGCTCTTGTTGTCGGCGAGCACGTCGCGCGTGACGCGGCCGAGCGACGACGGATCGGAATTGTCGTAGCCCGACGCGAAACCGACGATCAGGTCGGGTGCGTCGGCGAGGCGAGCGGTGTCGTGGTAGACGTCGCGCGCGACGTCGGCGCGTTGCACGACACGCTGGCCGTTCTTCGGATCGACGAAGGCTTCGAGCTTGCTCTTGAGCTCCGCGAGCAGCGCGTCGGCCTGCGCACCGGGCTCGACGATGCCGTTCTCGTCCGGGCCGGTCTTCGGATCGTCCTGCTCGCGGCCCTTGAGGTTCAAGTAGAGCCCGTTGAAGCCGATCCCGTACGCGCGCGTCTTGGTCCAGTCGACGACGCCTTCGACGCCGCGCTTGGGCGCGAAGACGTTGACTTCGTGGTAGCCGGGCTCGCTCGCCCCCTTCTCCTTCGTCTCTCCGTCCTTCAGCACGAGGTAGCCGTTCTCCCACAGCCACGTGTTCAGCGAGAACTTGCGGTAGTAGGGCGCGAACCCATGGTCGCTCATCACGATCAACGTCGCATCCGCCGGCAACGCCGCGCGCACGCGCCCGACGATCGGATCCATGCGCAGGTAGAGATCGGCGATGACGTCCTTCCACGTGCTGTGCTCGCGGCCCGACCACGCGGACGAGTCGGAGCTCGCGAACGCCTCGTCGTGACTCGGATGCTGCTCGTCGGCGTGGCGCCACATCATGTGGCTGCAGAGGTCGACGCCCGAGAAGTAGAAGAAGAGCAGACCGCCGCGGTCGTTGCGCAGGTAGCGATCGAGCGCGAAGTCGAGCAGGCGCACGCCCTCGTGGTGCACGACGTCGGACTGCGCCATGAACTCCGCGTCGGTCAGCGCGCGATCCTTGAGCGCCATGACGTCTTCGGGCATGCCCTGCGTGTAGTAGAGGCCCGACTTCTTCGCGACTTCGGCGCTCGCGGACGACGGCTCGGACACGGGCGCGATCGGCTCGATCGGGTCGATGTTGACCGCGGAGCAGTAGAGCTCGAAGTCGGGGTGCACGCTGCGCAGGTAGAAGCGCACTTCACCCCAGATCGAAGGCACGACGAGCTTCGCCTTCGGCGCGCTGTCGAAGCGCACGCGCGTGAAGTCGCTCCACTGGCCGGGCGAGAGCACGATCGGCTTCTCGCCGACCTCGATCACCGCCGCGCCGATCTTGACGCCGTTCTTCTCGGCGTCGCGGTCCAGGTAGATGCGCATCGGAACGGTGACGCGCTCGTGCGACTCCTTGAACTGGTTCTCGGGGCCCGAGAGCACCGTGTCGATCACGCCGTCGAAGTCGGTGACGGCGATGACGCGCTCGCCCTTGATGCGCTGCTGGGTCTCCACCGAGCTCGAGTAGAGCTTCGACTCGCCGTACGCCGAGTCGATCGCGGGCGTCATCATCCCGGAGAACGACCAGCCCTCCGAGGCTTCGACGGGAAAGTTCGCCGGCATGCGCCAGATGTCCGCCGGCACATCGTGCTCGGCGAGGATCGTCCAGAACGCCTTGCCCGTGCGGTTCGACGACGACGCGCCGCCCGTCGGGATCTGCCAGCCGTCCCACGGCAGGCCGATGTGACCGGCTTCCTCGGACTTCGTCGTCGACGTGAGCGGCTCGCGCGTCATCAGGTCGCGATGGATGAAGTCGAAGATGCCGTGGCCGCCCGGATCGAGCCCGGTGATGAAGTTCGACCACGCGACCGGCGACTGCGGCGGCGTCGAGGTGTCGAGCTCGTGCAGTCCGCCCTGCTCGATCAACGCCTGGAAGTTGCGCGTGAGCTCGGGATGGCGCGCGATCGTCTCGCGCAGGATCTTCGGATCCATGCCGTCGATGCCGAGCACGACGACGCGCTTGTGCAGCGGAGCCTTCGCGGAGGCGTTGCCCGCATCCTTCGAGCCCGAGCGCTTGAACGGCAGCGCCGGCACGAGGAACGCCGCCAGCACGAACATCGCCGGCCAGACCGTCCAACGCGGAAGCTTCATGCGTCTTGCCGATCCCTTCGTTCCGTCGGGGTGCTCTTCATGCGTGAACAGGATGGAGCTTTTTCGTCGTGGGGTCGAGATCGAGTTCGGGGCGGGGGCGAGACTCGGTCAACCGGCATGTGCCAAGGCGACAACCCGAGGTCGCGACTTCCGGCGGATGCGCGGCTCGATCAATCTCCCGCGAGCGGGAACGACGATCGACAATCGGATCGGAGATGGCCCCATTGCCGCAACCTCCGGTAGCCTGTTGTCAGTGCGGCAGGCCGTTCTTCCTTGGTCCGCCCTCGATTCGCACGAGAAATCGAAGGTCAGATGATTCCGTATCGCCTCATGATCGCTGCTGGTGTTCTTTTCAGCGCATTTCTGATTGCGGAGCCGAGGACGCCAATTGCAATTGGGGTCGACTCCGCGAATCTCGCTCCCGTGCAAGTGGCACCGGCGAGCGGTGCGCACGCATCGACGCTGCATGGAAGTGTCCATCTCGATGCGCTCCACGTAAACGTGGGCGAGGAGCTCGTCGTCGACGGCGACTTGGAGTTGATCGTGGAAACGAGTGCGCTGGTCGAAGGAACGATCCGCGTGACGCGCGACCCCAAAGTCACGAGTGTCGACGCGCCGAAACTGACAGTCCGCGCTGGACAGTCGATCAGCGTCACTGGTTCGATACTCGGCGCCGCAGGCGGGCCCGTCCCCACGCCCGGAGCCCATGGTGGCAACGGCTCCTCGATCACGCTCCACGCACCGATCGTCTGGATCGACGGCGCCGTGCGCGGAGGAGACGGCGGACTTGGCGGAAAGGCTATTGGCGACTCCCAGGTAAACACGACCGGAAAGGGGGGCGCCGTCGACATGTACGGCTACTACGTCACGCATCGGCCCGTCGCGGAGCAACCACACAGTTGCAAAGAAGCGACGTGGGGCGCGATTGGCGGTTGCGGTAATCCCGGCGGACACGCCATTGCTTGGGGCCCGCTCCCCGAACACTTGAGCTTTCGCGCGCTGGAGGCAAGCGATCCGACGCCAGCTTCCAAGCGCTCGGAGTCCGATCACGCGGCGGCCGCACTCGCGATCGAATGCCCTGCGGGAACTGTCGGCACCCCGGGCGGACCCAGCACGGGCGGCACTGGTGCGAACGGCCAAGACGGCCAGAACGGTTCGCCAGCGGCTCCGAACGGACAGCCCGGCACGAATGGAGCCCAAGGCGCCGAAGGGGTTGGCGGAAACGGTGGTAACGGATCCAACGGCGCGGACTGCTGCCCGGAACACGGTGCTGCTGGAGGAACCGGCGGCACCGGTGGCGCCGGAACCGGTGGCGACGGCGGAAAGGGTGGCGACGGCGGCAACGGCTATGCACCCAACGGTGCTGGCGGCAACGGAGGCTCGGGTGGCACTGGCGGCTTGGGCAAGGGCGGCAACGGCGGCAACGGCGGGAATGGCGGCGCCAAGCACGGTGGAGGTGGATCCGGCGGTGTATCCCAGCAAGGGACCCCAGGCAACCCTGGAACTGGCGGAGCCGGCGGCACGGGAACGCCTGCGGGCACGAACGGTCCGACTGGAGGAGGCGGCGGTGCTGCATCCGGCAATTCTGGCAACGCCGGGAACGTCGGTGGTATTTGTCCACAGCAGCATTGAGCGAGTGCTGAACCCCGAACGACGAGCGCGGCCGCAAGAGCGCATCGCAAGACTCTCGGAGAACTGATGACATTGAGATCGGCATTCGCACGCGCGCCGAAGAGACATGCTGTCTGGGTCACGCTGGCGACCGGCCTCGGTTGTGTTCTCTTGGCTCTGGCGTTCCGCCCGAAGGAGTCCCGGGACACTCCATCGGGCCCGAAAGGCACGCGCAACCCGGTCAGCAACGTTGAGCCAGCGATCGACGACGACGCACCGCCAAGCAGGCTGCTCGATCCCGAGAGTTCGCGCACGCAACCATCCGTGGCGGACGACGCGCCAGCAGCGACAGCAGCCACGGCACAGGCGGCGGCCGCAGCGCTCGAGATCGCGGGCAGCGTGATCCTGCATGGGAGCTCGGAGGCACGACCGACCGTGGAACTGGCGCTGGTGGGTCTCTCGCGTTTCCAAGCGCAGCCTCGGACGACCGAGCCCGTCGATGAGAACCTCGCGTTTCGTGCAAACGTCTCGCGCTGGCTGTCGCGCGTGGTGGACGATGGTCTCGCCATCGAAGTGAAAGCCACGTGCCCTGGCTTCGCTGCGGATGCTGTCACCGTCACGCGTGACACAATTGCGCAGGCCCTGCGCGACGCACCGGACGATCGCTGTGTTCGCGTTCAGCTCGTACTGGAATCGGGTTGCCGCGTCATCGGTCGCGTAGTCACCGCGGACGGACGCGCTGTCCCCGGGGCGACCGTCGCGCTCCATGTTCGAGCGTCGACGCGGGTCAGGCCGGCCATCCTGATCCGCACGGAGACCAAGGCGGACGGCCGCTTCGAGCTCACGACGGCGCACTACGACGAACTGCGGCTCAACGTCTTCGCAGACGAGCATCCAGCCCTGCACCGCGACTTGACCACGGCGCGCGCAAAGACCGTCGATTGCGGCACTATCGAACTCGAACCTGGAGCCTTGATCCGCGGCCGCATCGTGCCCAGCGCACCCGACTTCCCCAAAGGCGCAGTGCGAATGTCGCTCGTCAAGGGCGGCGAGGGCAAGGGCGAGACGCTCGACTGCGGCAACGTCTCGTTGTACTGGAACGGGGAGAGGTTTGAGCACTATGTGCGGTTGACCTGGACGGACGACGAAGGGCGATTCGAGTTCGCCGGCCTGCTGCCGGGATCGTTCGCCCTGTCCGTCAATGGTCCCGAGAGCTCGTGCGTATGGGGCAACGTCGACCACTGCTGGATGCACGTCTCCGCGCCGGACGAGAACGTCGTCTTCACCGTCGACGTGCCGCTCTCGCGCTTCGAGGTCTATGACGATCTCGGTCCGGTCGCGGCCGCGAACGTCACGCTCCAGGCGCCCAATGCCACGTACACTTGCGAGACGGGCCTGACCGGGATGTCGAATTGGATCACGTCCCCTGATGTGCCGTGCAGGGTCACGGTCAGTCACGCCGACCATCGCTCCGCGACCTTCGACTGGGTCACCCCATCGAACGGAGGCGTGGCGGCACGCGAGATCGAGCTCCAACGAGCCGACAACGACGGCGCGTTGCGCCTGAAGGTCGAGGACGAGCAGTCACGTCCAGTGACGAGCGTCGTGGCAACGTTCGACTCCGCCGGGGACCCGAGCACCGCGGCGAGCTTCGAGCGCTGGGACGACTCGCATCAGGGCTCGTTCGCGTTTCGCCGTCTGCCGGTCGGTCGCTACGACGTGCTGATCCACGCCAAGTCGACTGAGTTGGATCACGCATTCCTCCTCGACGCGCGCTTGCGAGTCCAGCTCGCGCCCGGCAAGACCACGACGGAGAAATTGCAGCTGCGCACGGGAGGGCGCATGGAGCTGCGCGTTCGCGAGCACGACGGAGCCCTTTCGAAGGCCCGCTGCACGATCGTCGACGCACGCGGAGTCGAGGTCCTCCTGCGTCGAGTTCTGCACGACGGATCCGTCATCGGGGACGATCTACACCGATCCCTGTACCGACCGATGCGCGCCGGTCTGCCACCCGACATTTGGGCCGCGGTACGCGACTCGTTGGAGCCTCGCCGCTACTCGATGCGAGTGGCGTGCGACAGCGGATCCGTCTTGACGCGCGAATTCGAGATCGTGAAGGGCCAGTGCCTCCGGCTCGACATCGAGTGCGGCGCTCAGTAGCGCAAACGCACTCCCACGACCCGCGAGCCCATTCGTGCCAGCGACGCGCTCCGCGTTCGCAATGGCTCGCGGTCGTGTAGGGATGGTCGCGTGCGACTCCACGCGAGCCCAAGGCCGTCACGACTTGTTTCGACTGTCGCACCCGAGCGGGATCGGAATCGCGGCGCACCGGCGTCAGGCCGAAGCCTTGGCGCGCCCGCGCTCCTCGACCGAGATCCCGCCGCGCTGCGCCGGTATGGCGGCACCGAAGAGCGGCTTGCCTTGCATGTAGGAAGGAATCGGCACCCCGAAGAGATCGAGCACCGTCGGCGCCATGTCGATCAGTGCCGGCGCGGCCGCGTCGATCTTGCGGTTGCTCCAGAAGACGCCCGGAACCAGGCGCGGATCGACGCAGTGGTCGCCCGACCACGAGCGCGTGTTGTCGGTGAACACCTCGCGCGTCACCGAGCCCGTCGCGCACTCCCACGAATGGCGGAAGCCCTTGTGGTAGCCGATCAGGAGCTCCGGCGCGGCGTCGGCGTACGGACCGTGATGGATCTCGCGCGTCAGGAAGACTTCCTTGATCGCGGGCTCATTCGTCGCGGGATCGCGCAGCGCTTCGAGCTTCGTCTTGAGCTCGTGGCACAGACGATCGAGCTCCGGCCCCTTCTCGACCAGGCCCTGCTTCTCGCGGCCCTTGCGATTGATGAAGAGACCGGTGAGACCGAGCGTGAAGGCCTTCGTCTTCGTCCAGTCGACCTGCGCGAACCAGTCGGCGGACGTCTCGTGCCCTTCCTTCAGCACGAGGTAGCCGTTCTCGCGCAGCCACGTGTTCAGGTTCACGCCGCGGCGGAAGTTCGTGAAGCCGTGGTCGCTGATCACCATCAGCACCGTGTTCTTGTCGTTCGCGAGCTTCGCGCGCAGCTCGCCGACGAGCTCGTCCATCTTCGCGTAGGTGTCGGGCATCACGCTCTTCCAGCGCTCGACCTCCTTGCCCGCGTTCGCCGGATGCGTCGTATCGAGCGTGCGATAGAACATGTGGCTGATGCGGTCGCTCGTGTCGAAGACGCAGGTCACGAAGCCCGAGCGCGTCTTGTCGAGCGCGTCCCAGAGCTGCTTCTTGCGCTCCTCGAAGATCAGCCACGACTGCTTGAGGAAGGCTTCCTCGTCGATGACGCGTTCGTTGAGCGCCCACGTGTCCTCGGCGAGACCGAGCGTCGCGAACGGGCCCAGGAGCTTCGCAAGGTAGATCGAGTACACGAACGGATGGCTGATCGGCATCGCCGGATTGCCCGGATCGATGTTGATCGGCGTGCAGTAGAGATCGAGGTGCTCGCCGTCCCAGCCCTGCACGTAGAAGCGCACGATGCCCTGGATGCCCGAGCCGAAATCGGCCGTGAGCCAGGGCGTGTACTCGCGCGCGCCGATCTCCGCCGAATCAGCGCCGAGCGAGATCCTGAAGCGTCCATCGGCGTTGCCGGCAGGCACTTCGACCACGAACGTCGCGCCGAGCGGATGTCCGTCCTTGCCGCGCGGCCCGACGAGCTTCGACTCGACCTTCCCGCCGCGGATCGCGACCTGGAACTGCTGCCCGCCGATGCGAGCTCCCTTGTGCCGCTCCCGCGTCGAGTAGAAGGAGAACGAGCCCTGCGTGCCTTGCAGATCCGGCACGCACATGCCCGAGAGCAACGTTCCGTTCTTGAACGGTTGCGGCGGGAACGTGATCGGCACGCGCTGGATCGTCGACCACACGCGCGTCTCGCCGAGCAGCTTCCAGAACGGCTGGCTCTTCTGCAGCAGCCGATACACCGCGCGCGTGCCGAAGGGCATCTCCGCGAAGCCGAGGTTGAGCGTGCGCGGAGCCGTGTACGTCTCGCTCGACGACAGGATCGGCGCGTAGGAGCACGGATCGCGCGTCAGGAAGTCATAGATGTTGTGCCGCGACGCATCGACGCCGGTGGCATAGGTCGACCACGCCACGGGCGAGATCGAGGGGCACGCGGTCTCGAGCGGATGGAAGCAGCCCGTCTCGGCGAGCTTCTTCAGCACCGGCATGCGCCCTTCGCGCATGTACTGCTGCGCCAGGCCCGGATCCATGCCGTCGAATCCGATCACCACGACGCGCTTGAACTTCTGCGGCCCGTGCTTGCCCGGCGTCACCAGTCGCACGACGGCCTTGAGCGGCCAGAGCAGCACGACGCCGATCGCGAGGAAGAACGTCCCGACGAGCATCATCCCCGCGCCCGCGGCGGCGAACCCGGCGCCGGGCCCGATGTAGGCGAGCGTCATGGCCGAGGCCTGGCTCGAGAGTCCAAGCAGCGCCGTCGCGACGACGACGGACCGGACGAGCCCGCACCTGCGGAAAGAAATTCGACTCACAGTTGGTTCGACGAGCTGGGGTGGATGCGACGTGCTGGCCCGACCCGACGACCGTGGGCCTGGGCGGCCCTCCTATCGTCCAACCGAGCCCCGTGCTGGCGCGCCGCGACCGACGGTGTCGCCGCGAATCGGGCCGACACGGGAAAGCGCGGAATTCTAGCCCCTGACGGCGCCCCGGGCGACCGGGCCGTCCTCAGGGGGTGAATCGACCGAGGTCGTGGATGTCGAGCGCGCGCTCGAGCTTCGCAACCTGTTCGACGGCGTCCGCGAAACCGTGCTCGCCGACCTGCGCGTGCTCGTGCTCCTCGAACTCTTCGCCGAGTTCGCGGTACTCGTCGCGCCCGACGACGGAGCGGAACGCGGGGAACAGCACCGTGTCCTCACGCGCGGCGTGCGGGCGGTACATGCGTTCGAAGGCGCGCAGGGCGTGCGCGAGCTCCGCTGAGCTGCCCGGCGCCGCGGACGCGAGCCGCACGATCGACTCGGTCAGGTCGCGGCCGCGCTGGTGCTGCGTGCGCAGCGTCGCCACGAGCTCGACCTCGCGCCGGGCGGCTTCGAGCCGCGGAAAGACGAATTGCTCCTCGAGGCGCTCGTGGTAGTCCTCGACGAAACGGCGCACGAGGTCGGCGGCCGAGCGAACGACTTCGAGGTCGAGTGCCGCGGAGTGCTCGAGCCTCTGCGCGGATTCGCCGTAGACGAGCAAGATGCGTTCGAGCACGCCGTGCTCTTGCATCAGATCCGCGCCGGGCGTCACTTCGCCTTCGTCCTCGTCGGACTCGTGCTCGTCGCGCTCCTCGCCGTCTGTGCTCGCGCACGCCGCCAAGACGGCGCCCGAGGCCAAGGCGCACAGCAGTTGTCGTCGCTCGGGACCTTCGCGCAGGTTCATGCTCGTCCTCCGTCGATGCTCCGCGTCGTTCACGCTCGCGGATCGCTCGACGGTCAACGTACCGAGCTAGCCGTTCCGACGCTCAGGTTGTCATTCGTTCAACGCGCGTCCGAAAAGCGAACTCGTTCGCGCCCGCTGAACCGCCCGCATGCTGTGTCGACCGCTGGTGCGTCATTTGCCAAGGCCGGCCGCGCACGACGCACGGGTGAAGGCCGACGCGGAGTCGGCGACAGGATCACGCGCTCCGAAACGGGCCGGCAGTCTCTCTCTCCAACCGATCCTGGAATCACGCGCTGCGTCGTGCGCGATTGCGTTCGGCGCCGCCGGCGCGTTCGCGCGGAATCAGGCGTCGATCAGGGTTGGTAGGTCAGCTCGACCGCGTTCGACAAACCGGTCGTCTTGCACGCCGGCGGATCGCGGTACCAGCCTTGGACGTAGACCTTGTTGCCCGCCGACCAGGGATTGCCGAGCGCGGTCGGGTTGGCGATCTGGAACGCGTTCCAGTCGAGCGAGAGCGCGCCGTTGCACTGCGTGATCGTGCCGCCCGAGCTCTGCGAGATCGTGCGCATCGTCGGCGGCTTGACGCACAGGAAGCTCGTGCCTCCGCCGAGCACGCACCACGGCTGGGGGAACGTCGACAGCGCGTAGAAGAGGATGCCGCTCTTCTGGCCTTCGACGCCGGCGACCGAGATCGTGCACGGCACGGCGTGCGTGACGCTCGGATTGTTGGCGGCGCTGATCGTCGCGCTGCATCCGCTGGAGCTCGTGCCGCTCGTGCAGAAACTCACCGGCGCCGAGTTGCACACACCGAACAGGCGGAACTTCCAGTGGCGATCGTTGAACTGGAACGGACCGTTCCAACTCTGCCCGCCGTCGAACGAGCCGCGATAGACCTGACCGACGTTCGGTTGCGGCAGGTCGA
>JBGATX010000292.1:0-2899 GCA_044228975.1 Planctomycetota bacterium
TGCGCTGCGTCTCGAGCGTCTGCGCGGGATCGAAGCGCGACGGGAGCGGTTTCGCGAGAGCGCGCCAGGCCGCGAGCAACCGCGCGAGCTCCTTGGGATCGCACGCACCCGGCGTCGCGAGCAGGTTCGTGCGCTCGCCCGGATCCTTCGAGAGATCGAAGAGCTGCTGCAGCGCGAGGTACGGCGCGTCGACGTACTTGCAGTCGCCGGCGCGCACGCACTTGGGCTTCAGGTCGTTGGGCCAGGGCGCGCGCTCGCAGGCGGGCGGCTGCGTCGCCTCGCAGAAGATCGGACCGCGCGGCGGTGCCACGGCGCTCGAGCTGCTCGGGCCGAGCCACGCCGCAAGGCTGCGACCTTCGATCGCCTTCGGCGCGGCGACGCCCGCGAGTTCGCAGATCGTGGGCAGCACGTCGATCGTCGACACGGGTTCCGCGACCGCGCGCGGCGCGTAGGCACGCGCGCCCGACGTGTACGAACGCACGATCAGCGGCACGTGCACGCTCGTCTCGTGCACCCACAGACCGTGGTTCCAGAAGTCTCCGTGCTCGGCGAACGTCTCGCCGTGATCGGAGAGCACGATGACGAGCGCGTTCTCGAGCCTTCCGTCGCGACGCAGTCCCTCGAGCAGCCGGCCGAGCTCCTGATCCACGTACGACACCTCGCCCGCGTACAGCGCGGCGAGATCCTCGTCCGCCGCCTGCGCGTGTCCGTCCGCGCCTTCGACGAGGTCGCGCGTCAGGCCTTTCTGGATCACGGCCTGCAAACCCGCTTCCTTGCCGCACGCGCGCTTCTGCTGCGCGCGCACCGCGGCGTCGACGTCGTTCAACGTCGCGTGCTTCGGTCCGCCAGGGCGCGCGTACATCGAATCGAACGGCGGCGGCGGCTCGTAGGGAGCGTGCGCGTCGAAGTAGTGCACGAAGAGGAAGCTGTCGCCGGGCTTCTCCTTCTCGAGCCAGCCCAACGCGGCGTCGGTGACCGCGGACGCGCGCCTTTGCTCCTGCTCGTGCGTCGCGTCGATGCCGATCGAGAAGTCCTGGTCGTAGTGCTCGAAGCCCTGATCGATGCCGAAGCGCTTGTCGAGCGCGAAGGAGCCGAGGAACGCCGCCGTGCGATAACCCGCCGCGCGCAGAACCTCCGCCAGCGTCTCGTTCTGCGGCGCGACCGTGAAACCGTTGCGCGCGACGCCGTGCGAGTGCGGATACGTCCCCGTGAAGATCGACAGATGGCTCGCGAGCGTCGTCGGCGCCGCGGTCATCGCCTGGTCGAAGCGCACGCCGTCCTTCGCGAGGGCATCGAGGTTCGGCGTACGCACGCGCGGATTGCCGTAACAACCGAGATGATCGGCGCGCACGGTGTCGAGGCTGACGAGCACGATCGTGCGGTAGGCATGTTCCGTCTCATGTCCGCACGCCGCGAGCGCGAGCAAGGACGCGGCGATCCACCGGCACGACGTGGAGCGGGACACGTCAGGGATTGTCGCCGCCCGCGCCGTCGATGCGCCAGTCCTTGAGCCGCTGGTACACCTTGGCGCGCGAGATCCCCAGGAGCTCCGCCGCCGCGCGCTTGTCGCCGCCGGAGAGCTCGATCGCGCGCAGGATCGCGCGCTTCTCGATCTCCTCCATCGTCGTCGACGGAGGACCGAGGAGGCTCGCGTCCGAGCCCGCGCTCGCGGCCCCCGCGCCCGAGAGCGCGGTGCTCGCGCCGACGCGCACGAGCTCGGGATCGACGATGTCGCCCTCGGAGAGCACCCACAGGCGCGAGATCTCGTTCGCGAGCTCGCGCACGTTGCCCGCCCACTCGCGCCGGCACAGGCGCGTCACGACCGCGGGCGCGATCGATTTCTTCGCGCCGCTGCGCGCGCTCTCCAGGCGCAGGAAATGGTCGACGAGCTCGGGAATGTCCTCGACGCGCTGCGCAGGCGTCGGGAGCGTGATGCGCAGGCCGTCGAAGACGGTAGAAGAGGTCGGCGCGGAAGCGCCGGCGCTCGGACTCGAGGTCGCGATTCGTGGCCGCGATAGCCGGAAATCGACCGGTCGCACCTTCCAGGTCGCCCACGCGGCGCACCTCGCTCGTCTCCAGCGCGCAGAAGCTTCGCCTGCAACTCGAGCGCGAGCTCGCCGATCTCGTCGAGGAACATCGTGCCGCCCTCGGCGCGTTCGAACATGCCGGCGCGGTCGCTGTCGGCGCCGGTGAACGCGCCTTTGCGATACCGAAGATCTCCGACTCGATCAGCGACGCCGGCAACGCGGCGCAGTTCTCGGAGACGAACGGTCCACTGCGCCGCGGCGCCAGAGCGTGCAGCGCCTGCGCCACGAGCTCCTTGCCCGTGCCGCTCTCGCCCGTGACGAGCACCGCGAGCTTGCTCGGCGCCGCGCGCTCGATGAGACGGTGCACGGCGCGCATCGGCGGCGAGCTCCCCACCATGCCGCCCGCGGGCAGCGAGAGGTGCGCGTCGCGCAACACCGCTTGCGCCGTGCGCAGCTCCGACTCGCGGCGCACG
Source organism: Planctomycetota bacterium (assembly GCA_044228975.1). GTDB lineage: Bacteria > Planctomycetota > UBA1135 > UBA1135 > JADJNY01. The sequence goes on from JBGATX010000292.1 coordinate 2,501, forward strand.
ACCTGGCTCTTGAATACGGTTCCCGGGCGCTTGATCTCCTCGAGACGGCGCACCTGGCGGATCGCCAGCGCCGCCTGGTCGGCGAGCAGCGCGAGCAGGCGCTCGGCGCGCTCGGCGAACGCGCTCTGCTGCAGTCGATGATCGAGGTAGATCACGCCGCGCAGGTGCTCGTCGACGACGAAGGGCGCGCACAGGATCGAGCGCAGCTCGAGCGCGCCGATGCGCGGAGCCGACAACGGATCGTCGAGGACGTTCGGGCGCAGCACGCGCCCTCGCGCAGCGTCCTCGTGCACGATGCTCTTCGAGATCTCGAGGTCAGGCGCGGTGATGTCGCCGCGACGCGAATCGGGCGCTGTGTCGAAGAGAGTTCGCCGTCCTCCTCGAGCACGAGGAAGCCGC
>JBGATX010000079.1:0-23602 GCA_044228975.1 Planctomycetota bacterium
AGATGATGACGACGTTGTCCGCGACGTCGCGCATCACCTCCATCTCGAACTCCTTCCAGCCCAGCAGGCACTCCTCGATGAGCACCTCGCTGTTCATCGACGCCGCCAAGCCGCGCGCGACGATCTCCTCGAACTCGTCGACGTTGTAGGCGATGCCGCCGCCCGTGCCGCCGAGCGTGAAGCCGGGACGGATGACGCACGGCAGGCCGATGTCGCTGAGCACGCGCCGCGCGTCGTCCATGTTGTGCGCGGAGCCCGAACGCGCGCACTCGAGGCCGCAGTTCTGCATCGCCGTGCGGAACAGGTTGCGATCCTCCGCCTTGCGGATGACCTCCGCGCGCGCGCCGATCATCTCGACACCCAGGCGATCGAGCACGCCGGAGTCGTAGAGCGCGAGCGCGGTGTTCAACCCGGTCTGCCCGCCGAGCGTCGGCAGCACGGCGCAAGGCCGTTCCTTCTCGAGGATCTTCGTCACCGCCTCGACCGTGATCGGTTCGATGTACGTCGCATCGGCCGTCTCCGGGTCGGTCATGATCGTGGCCGGGTTCGAGTTGACCAGGATCACGCGGTAGCCCTCCTCGCGCAGCGCCTTGCAGGCCTGCGTGCCGGAGTAATCGAACTCACAAGCCTGGCCGATGATGATCGGCCCGCTGCCGATGATCAGGATCGATTCGAGGTCGTCGCGACGGGGCATCGATTCCGTGGAGGGAGCGTGGTGGACGTGGGGTCGGGAGGAGTGTCGGGCGCGGTGGGGAGTCCGCGTCCGCGCGCTCGGGCGTCCGGTCGACCGGCCGTGAGCGGCGCGGGGTGTCCGGAGCGTCGGTCGGGCGGCGACAAACTACCCGATTCAAGCAAACGCGCGAGCGTGTGTCGACGGCGGCGAGACGGGGAAGTTCGCCGCGCCATGCGGCACCTGCTCGTCGGGCTGGCCTCGGCCGCGCTCGCCAGCGCGTGCGCGTGGCCGTACGGCTACTGCCTGCGGACACCGGAAGAGTGGAAGGGCTGGAGCGAGGCTTCGTTCGCGCACGTCGAGATCCACGCCAGTCGCGTCGACGGGCTGGAACCGAGAGGATTCGACGCGGCGCTCGCAAGACTCCTCGGCGCAGCCGTCGGGCATTCGGATTGGAAGTACGGCGCGATCTACTGGGCCAATCTCGACGCGCCTCGAGAGTTCGATCTCGCGGCGTTGCACGAGCTCCTGCGCGAATGGGGCACGCGAGGCGTGCGATACCCGCAGGTCTACCTGTTCGCCGACTGGGTCTTCGCCGGAGACCGAGCGACGTTGGAAGACACGGGACAGACGTTTCCGATCGACTGGTCCCCCGGCGACGGCCGCGATCGCTACGCCTTGCTCGTGACGTGGCCGATCGGCGGCGGTGAGCCCGTGCTCACGCCGAGCTGGTGAGCCGAGCGACTACTTGCCCGTGCCGCTCGACGCGCGATCGAGCGGCAAGATCGGGAGCGCGTTCTCACTCGCGAAGCGTTCCAGTTCGCCGTCGATGTCCGGTGGGCCATTGGAGTCGCTCGTGCTGCGCCAACCCCAGGCTTTGATCGGGGTCGCGTCGATGACCAGGCGCCGTTGCGTCTGCTGAAGGGCGTGAGCGTGCTCGCGCTGCGCGCTCCAGAACGATCTTCGTTGATCGTCGTCCCGATGCGAAAGCGATCTCAGGTCGACGGTCTCGACGCGAAACCGGTGCTCGAGCAGGTAGAGATGCTCCGCGGAACCGCTCAGCACGATGTCGCCGGGTTCGAGAGCCTCCGCAGTCGTGTCGCGCCACGCTCGGCGCGGATCCTGGCCCGCGAGCCAACGCGTTCCCAGCACTCCGAGCACGATGAACAGCGCTGCGACGAGCCTGGCGGCGGCGCCACGGGAGCGCTCGTCGGCGCGTTGCACGAATTCCAACCAGCCCAACATGGCGACCGGCGCGAGTGCAATCGCGACGAGCTGCGCGCCGGGGACGAACAAGGCGCCGAATTCGAAGAGGCTGCTGACGACGAACGCCCAAGGCCAGCGCTCCGTCCGTCCGCGGCGCAACACGACGAGCATCCCGACGCCCACCGCGAACGTCGCTGTGCCTGGCAAGAGCTGCAGTGCATCGAATCCGCCGACTTCGGTGCGGACGTCGAAGCGGCCGAGCGGATTCGAGAGGACGCTCCACACGCCGAGGGCCAGTCCGAAAACGATGACGCAGGCGAGCGCGGCTTCGACGGGGTGTTCGTTCTTGTGCTCCTGCTTTAGACGCATCCGGTCGCGCCAGAGCGACACAACGAGCGGCAGGAACAGAATCAGATTCGCTGCGCTCAGCAGGCAGGCGATGTACCACGCGCGCATGCGCGCGGCCGTCGTGGAGTTCCGGCGAGCTAGGGCCGCGCCGAGGAGACACGCGCCGCAGAGTTGCGCCGCGTACGTGCCGGGCAGCGTGCCGGCGAACCAGGCGAGCGGTGAAGTGATGATGACGAGCGCGACGAGGAGGCCGGGCGCGCGCTCCCAGCCGCGGTCGTCGGCGATCGAGACGAGCGCGATGAAGGTCAGGCCGAGGAAGACGGCGGAGAGGAGGTACCAGGCTTGCTCGGCCGGGAGGCCGAGGTGGGTCAGCAGCGTGGCGAGCGCGCACGGAACGAGGTCGAGCCCGAGCCAGTGGCCGCTCTCCGTCGCGGTGACGAGCTCGCGCACATCGCCGATCAACCAGTGCGTGGGGAACGCGAGCGCGACGAGCGTGATGCCGAGCGCGATCAGCCACGGTTGCCAGCGCTCGCGCGCCGTGCGCGCGGCGAGCTCGCGAGCGATCAGGTCGGCGGTTTCGTGGCGCGGGAAGGGATCGGCGGCGTGAGCGTGGTCGTGGTCGGCGTTGGCGTGCGGATCCACGGGAGGGGGGAGTATTGCGGGGGAGCGGTGCTCGGGAGAAGTGTCGGTCGGGGCGCGAATGCCGGAACTGGACGAAGGCGTTGCCGGAGCAACGCGCCACACACGCGTGCTTCCGCATCGCGGACCCCGCGTCATCCGCACGCGCCGGGTCGCGAACGCGCGCTGCGCGCGCGGCTCCGCTCAACCGGCGCGCGCGCACGACGCGGGGTGCTGGGCCGGAAGGCAGAGGGCGGAGATGTGTTGGCGTTGGGTGATTGTTGATCGAGTGCGCGCGTGGTCGAGGGAGTGAGGAGGGGCTTGGCTGCGTGCGTGCCTTCGTCTCGGACTCGCGTGGGCGTCGGGCTCGCATCGGGCGTGGGCTGGCGTTGGCCCTGGGCTCGGGTTGGCTTCGGCTTGCCTTGGCTTCGTCGGGGATTGCGTACGATGCAGGGAAGGTCGTGCGGTGCGGAGCGTCCGAGCGCGGCCATCCATGAAGGTCTTTCTTCGTTCGTCGGTTTCCTCGCGGCGTGGTGCGGCGTTGCTGATGTCGATGCTCGTGCTGCTGGTGCTCGCGGCGCTGGTCTTCCAGATCGCGATCTCGACGCAGACGGATGCGCGCGTGGCGCGCAACGACGTGACGTTGACGCAGATGGATCTCGTGTGCGAGTCGGCGTTGCTCGAGATCTCGGACAAGCTCAAGACGGATGCGGAATCCGGCGGGGGCGATGCCGGTGCGGGTGCGGCGGCGGATCCTTCGGCCGCGGCGAAGGACCCGAGCAAGGCAGCCGCTCCCGCGGCGACGACGGGCGGCGCGCCGGCTCAAGAGCAGCAGGCGGTCGACTCGCGGCGGGACGAGTGGGCCATGCCGCAGCGCACGGAGATCAACGAGATCAAGCTGCGCATCTTCATCCAGGATGAAGACAGCAAGTACAACGTGCTCAACATGGTCAATCCCGACGAGCGCGAGGCCGAAGCGGCCTTCGGGCGCGTCGTGCGGATCCTCGACGGATGTCGAGACGGGACGTTGGCCGACATCTCCTCGTCGCGTGCCGAGGAGATGGCGCGCGCGATGCGCGATCACATGACCAAGCGGCGTCTGTCGCCGTTTCCGCGGCCCAAGCTGCTCACGGACGTCGAACGAGACGAGGACAACGCCATCCCGACATCGTTGCGCGAGTTCGTCGCGATCAGTCCGTTCGAGGAGAGCGACTTCCGCGATTTCCGCGACGAGGACGGCAAGGTCGTGCACTCGATCGAGACGTTCCTGACCGTGTGGAGCTCGCTGCAGTCTTCGGCGGAGCTGCAGAACGGCAAGGCCGCCCCGGCGGGTCAGCAGGCGCAGGGCAGCAATTCGCAGAAGTCGCAGACGCCGGCGAACTCGAAGACGCCCGCGGCGAACGCACCCGCGGCCAATCCGAATGCCGGCGCGTCGATCAAGAGCGACACGAACGGCTACGGCGTGAACATCAACACGGCGCCCGCGGCGGTGTTGAAGGCGCTCTTCGACGATCGCGAGCTCCACCCCGCCTTCTGGGACCACGTCATCGAGTACCGCAACCTCGAGGAAGAGAAGGAAGAGGGCCAGTCGAGCGCGGACGAGGAAGAGCAGGACCCCGACGACGCGCCGCTCGACGAGTACGGCGAACCGATCCTGAAGCGCCGCATCTTCGAGCAGGTTTCCGAGCTGCAGAAGGTCGACGGCTGGGATCGCCTCGTGCCCGCGATCCAGGACAAGGTCACGCAGCTGTGCACGACGCAGAGCCACGTCTTCTCGATCTACATCGTCGCGCGCAAGGCGACGTCGGTCGAAGGCGACTTGAGCGACGTGCCGCGCAGCTCCGAGGAAAAGCGCGCGGAGGAAGAGCGCGGCGACAGCCTGATGCGCGTCGTGCGTTCGGTCGTGTGGCGCGCGAAGAAGGGCGACGAGCTCGTCGTCATGCCGATCGTGCGCTGGGAAGTGCTCGACTACTACCCGCACGAAGTGCTCGACTATCCCGACGAGAAGCGCTGAGTCGCGCCGCGCGGGCTCGCGCCGTCGGGATCGGCCGCCGGATGCGGGGCGCGCGCAGTACGAACTGCGCGCCTGCCCGACGAGCCGGTTTTCGCTTGTCGCTCACGGAGCGCAGCGCAAGAATTCTCATGCACGCGCCCCTTCACGCCCCGAGTTCCCTGCATGCCCTCCCTGAGCGTTTTTGGAGCCCAATGGGGCGATGAGGGCAAGGGCAAGATCATCGACCTCCTGTCGGCCGACGCCGACGTGGTCGTGCGCTACCAGGGAGGCGCGAACGCCGGCCACACGGTCGTGGTCAACGGCGAGAAGTACATCCTGCACCTCGTGCCGTCGGGCATCCTGCACCCGGGCAAGGTGAACGTGATCGGCAACGGCGTCGCCGTCGATCCGTTGAAGCTGCTCGAGGAGCTCGAAGGCCTGCGCGCGCGCGGCGTCGCCGTGAGCGGCGCGAATCTGCGCCTCTCGGCCGGCGCGCACGTGATCTTCGAGCACCACCGGCTCATCGACCAGCTCTCCGAACGCTGGCGCGGCGAAGGCCGGATCGGAACCACGGGGCGCGGCATCGGTCCGGCCTACGCCGACAAGGCGGCGCGCGTCGGACTGCGCGTGTGCGATCTGCTCGAGCCGGGTCACTGCCGCACGCGCTTGAAGGCCGCGCTGGCGGAGAAGAACGCGCTCATCCAGCGCGTGCACAACGAGCGCCCGCTCGATCTCGTGGGGCAGCTCGACCGCTACACGGCGCTCGCCGAACGCTTGCGTCCCTTCGTGGGCGACACGGGCGCCGAAGTGCGCGCCGCCTATCGTGCGAAGAAGCGCATCCTCTTCGAGGGCGCGCAGGGCGCGATGCTCGACATCGACGCGGGCACGTACCCGTTCGTGACCTCGTCGAATACGGGCACCAGCGGCATTTCCGCCGGCGCGCAGGTCCCGCCGCGCTGGATCGAACGCTCCGTCGGCATCGCCAAGGCCTACTGCACGCGCGTCGGCGAAGGACCGTTCCCGAGCGAGCAGAAGAACGCCACCGGCGATCGCATCCGCGAGCTCGGTCACGAATACGGCTCGACCACCGGGCGTCCGCGGCGCTGCGGATGGTTCGACGTCGTCGCCGCGCGGTATGCGCTCGAGCTCTCGGGCGCCGACGGCCTGATCGTGACCAACCTCGACGTGCTCACGGGCTTCGACGAGGTGCGCGTGGCGGTCGAGTACACGCTCGACGGACTCGCCTGCCGCCAGTGGCCCGCGCATCTCGCCAACGTCGAGCGTGTGCAGGCGCAGTACAGGAGCTTCCCCGGCTGGTCGCAGGACATCACGGCCGTGAGGCGCTTCGAGGACCTGCCGCGTGAAGCGCGCGAGTACGTGCAGTGGCTCGAGACCGAGCTCGCCGTGCCGATCGTGATGCTCTCGGTCGGCCCCGAACGGCAGCAAGTGATCCCGCGCGGGCTGCGTGCCTTCTAGCCTTCGCATGCGCGCCGCACGCCTCATCGTCGTCGCGTTCCGGGTCGTCGCGATCCGGCGCTGATGCCATGGCGAAGCAACCCGTCATCCGTCCCGACCTCGGGGGTCCGTTCCCCGAGAACATCGCCATCATCATGGACGGCAACGGACGCTGGGCGCAGCAGCGCGGCATGCGGCGCGTGTTCGGCCACCGCTCGGGCATCGAGTCCGTGCGCGAGATCACGACCGAGAGCGCGCGCATGGGCGTGAGCAGCCTGACGCTCTACGCCTTCTCGGTCGAGAACTGGAAGCGTCCCGGTCCCGAGGTGCGTTTCCTGATGTCCCTGCTGCGCAAGTTCCTGATCCAGGAGCGGCGCACGCTGATGGAGAACGACGTGCGCCTGCGCGCGATCGGACGCGTGTCGGACTTGCCCGCGAGCGTGATCGAGGAGCTGCGGCGCACCGAGGAGCTCACGAAGGACAACACGGGGATGCTACTGCGGCTCGCGCTCTCCTACGGCAGTCGCACGGAGATCGCCGACGCGCTGCGGCACGTCGTGCAGGACGCGAAGGACGGCTTGATCGACGTGGACCAGGTCGACGAGGAGACGCTGCGCGACTACCTCTACGACACGACGACGAGCGACCCGGATCTCCTCATCCGCACCGCGGGCGAGATGCGCCTCTCGAACTTCCTCCTGTGGCAGATCTCCTACACCGAGCTCTACGTCACCGACGTCTGCTGGCCCGAGTTCCGCCGTCCGCAGCTCGTCGAAGCGTTGCGCGCGTATGCCGGGCGACGGCGCAAGTTCGGCGGCTTGATCGCCGACTGCGCGCCCGAGACGCCGCCGACGCGCCGTGCCGGCGACAGCGGAGCGTGAGCCGCGCATGAGCGCGCCGCCCGCCGGCGCTCCTTCGAAGGGGCGCAAGATCCTGAGGCGGACCTTGTCCGGCGCGCGGCTCGTGACGGTGCTCGCGGCGATCCTGTGGTGGACGTCGCGCTCGGCCGGCGGCGAGCCGATCCTCTACGTGAGCATCGCGGTGCTGCTCGCGGCGGTGTTCGAGCTCTCGCGCATGGGGCGCTGCAAGGAGCTCGGCGTGCGGCCGGTGCTCGAGCTCACAGCGCTCGGCTTGATCGCGTTGCACTGGGTCGCGGTGCGCGTGTCGATGGAGTCGCGCGTCGCCGACTTCGTGCCCGGACTCTTCGCAGGTGCGTGGAGCGGCAATCTGCTCTTCGAGTACGCGTGGGTCGCGCTGCTCACGTTCGCCGGCAGCGCCGCGTGGCGCGGCGGGTGGGCGCTGCCACGCCGCGCCGAGGCGTTGCGCCTGCCGTTCGTCCTGCTCGCGGCGACGCTGGCGTACTTCGTGTTCCTGCTCGCGAGCGATCCGGCCGAGGCCGCGCCGCGCATTCGAATCGCCTTCGTCGTCTTGTGCGTGCTCGCGCTCGGCGCGGCGCCGAGGATCTGGCTCTCGGGGAAGATGACCGACGCCCTCGCGCTCGTCGGATTGTCGCTGTGGCTCCTGCCGCCGCTCCCGTGCCTGTGGCGCGTCTGGCACGCGTGGGGCACGCGCGGATTGGTCGCGCTGCTCGTGCTCTCGAAGATCGGCGACACGGCCGGTTACTACGTCGGCGGCGCGATCGGACGCTCGCATCCGTTCCCCTCGATCAGCCCGGGCAAGACGACCGCGGGTTGCGTCGCATCGCTCGTCGCGGCCACGTCGATCGGCGTGCTGCTCTCCGCGACGGGAGTCCTCCCGGCCGGACGCCTGGGTCTCGTCGGCGGCGCGTGCGCGGGAGCCGCGCTCAACCTCGCGGCGCAGGCGGGCGACCTCTTCGAGAGCTGGATCAAGCGCCGCGCCGGCGTGAAAGATTCCTCGACGTGGTTCGGTCCGTCGGGCGGTCTGCTCGATCAACTCGACAGCGTCCTCTTCTCGATCCCGGCCGCGCTCGTCGCGTGGCCGTGGCTCTTTCCCGAGTGAAGGCTCGCGGCGCCGCGTTGACAGCGGCGTTCGAGCGGCCGATCCTTAGCCGCACCCCGCGGCGACCAAGCCATTGACTGAAATCACCATCCCCCTGCGTTCGCATGACGAAGCGATCCTCGTCCTCGGTCCGTACGATCGCTACGCGAAGCTCCTGCGCCAGGACCTGAACATCGACATCAGCACGCGCCGGGGGAACCTGCGCATCTCCGGCGAGGACGAGAGCGTGCAGGAAGCGCGCCGGCGCGTGGAGCACCTGCTCGGCAAGGCGCGCAAGGGGCGCGAGCTCGCGGTGGCGGAGATCGAGGAGATCCTGCTCGGCCTCGAGCACAAGCCGCCGGCGAGCGCGTCGACTCCGCGTCCGGGCAACCACCGCACGGCGCCGGCGTACCGCGTCCTGCGCCCCGGACAAGCGCGCGACGATCGCCCGCGCGACGACGGCGAAGGCGCGTCGAGCTCGCCGCGACCGCGACCCGAGGCTCCGCCCACGGGACCGGCGCGCATCTCGCGCGTGCCGATCGTGACGCCGCGCACCGAGAACCAGCGCCGCTACGTCGAGCTGATCGACAAGCACCCGCTCGTCTTCGGCGTCGGCCCCGCGGGCACGGGCAAGACGTATCTCGCCGTGACGATGGCCGTGCAGGCGCTCCGTCAAGGCCGCTGCCGGCGCCTCGTGATCACGCGTCCCGTGGTCGAAGCCGGCGAGCGCCTGGGCTTCCTTCCAGGCGACGTGCAGGCGAAGCTCAATCCCTACATGCGGCCGATCTACGATGCGCTCTTCGATCTCGTCGACTTCGAGGAGGTGCAACGCCTCGAAGAGACCGGCGTGATCGAGATCGCGCCGCTGGCCTTCATGCGCGGGCGCACGCTGGCGCACTCGTTCGCGATCCTCGACGAGGGCCAGAACACGAGCATCGCGCAGATGAAGATGTTCCTGACGCGCCTGGGCGAGGGCTCGCGCATGGTCGTCACGGGCGACCCGACGCAGAACGATCTCGAGTGGGATCAGAAGAGCGGATTCATGGACGCCGTCTCGCGCCTGCGCGGCTTCGACGGCATCGGCATCGTCGAATTCGACCACCGCGACATCGTGCGCCACCCGTTGGTCGAGCGCATCGTGCGCGCCTACGAAGCGCCGGCGCGCGAGCGGCGCGACGAACAGCGCCGGGACGAGCAGCGCCGCGGCGATCGCCAGGGCGAGCCGCGCGAAGGCGATCGGCGGTGAAGCGCCGGCCGCGGCGCGAGCGGCCGATCGCTGCCCGGCCGCGCCCGCCCGCCGCGCGCGAGCTGCGCGCAGCGGCCGCGCGCGCGAAAGCTCCCGTCCACGGCACGGTGCGCGTGCTGCGCGACTTTCCGGGCCGCGTGCCGAGCGACGCGAGCATCCAAGCCGCCGTTCGCGCGGCCCTCGAGCACGGAAGACGGGTCGGAATCGACGTCGACGTGATCCTGGTGGGAGACCGGGCACTGGCGGAGCTGCACGAGCGCTTCCTCGACGATCCGACGCCGACCGACGTGATCACCTTCGACCTCGACGACGCGTTCGGCGGCGCGGCGGCCGAGCTCTACGTGAGCATGGAGCGCGCACGCGCGGTCGCCCGTCGCCGCGGGATCGACGCGCGCCGCGAGCTCCTTCTGTACGTCGTGCACGGTGCGCTGCACCTGTGCGGCTTCGACGATCACGCACCGCGCGAGCGTGCGCGCATGCGCGCCGCCGAACGGGCCGTGCTCGCGCGGATCGACGGCGCGCACCGCCGCTGAACAACGAGTTCTGCCCGACAGGGAGCCCTTGGGTGTGCATCGCGGTGCCGTCATCGTCATCGGCTCGCTGATGTTCGTCGTGCAACGCGCAGCCGTGTGGAGAACGGTGTCGAGAACTTCGCTGGAGCGGCGTCGCGCACGCGCACGCGACGACCGACCGCGTCGCGCGCGTGCCGCAGAACGCGCGAGAGAAACTTGATCTGAGCCGTGAATGGTGTAAGCCATCACGTTCATGCACGAGCCCAACCGCGTGCAACCCACCCCCAACGTCGGCTCGCGCGACGATCGACAGGCGTGAAGACCTCGACCGATCGTTCGCCAAAGCGCGTCGTCGCCCGTGTCCGCCGCGCGCCGGGCGAGAGGGCGCAGACCGCAGCCACGGTCGCGCCGCGCACGAGCACGCGAGCGGCGAAGCTCGCCGCGTCGGCGCGGCGCGAAGGCTCCCGCGCGTGTTCGCGAGCGCAAACTGGCCGACCTCTGGCGCGCGTACGGACGCAAGCACGACGACGCGACGCGCAACCTGCTGGTGGAGCGCTATCAGCCCCTGGTCGCGCAGATCGTGCACCATTTCGCGCTGCGCCTGCCGCGCAGCGTCGATCGCGGCGACCTCTCGACCGCGGCCAATTTCGGCCTGATGGCGGCCATCGAGAGCTTCGATCCGGCGCGCGGCGTGCGCTTCGAATCCTACGGCGAACGACGCGTCAAGGGCGCGCTGCTCGACGAGCTGCGCAACCAGGATTGGCTCCCGCGGCCCTGGCGCGCGCGCATCGAGCTGCAGAAGCGCGTCGTCGAAAACCTGCGCTCGCTGCACTCGCGCGAGCCGGACGACGCCGACGTGGCTGCCGCGATGCGCCTGCCGCTCGACGAATATTGCCAGCTCTTCGGGGGTGGCATGCTCGCCACCCCGTTGTCCGCGCCGGGCGGGCAGGATGACGAGGATGCTCCGCCGGGTCTCGAGGTCGTGCCCGATCGCAGCAGCGCCGCGGCGGAGGACCGACTCTCGCACGAGGACATCCTGCGCCTCGTCGCGCAACGGTTGAGCGTTCAGGAGTACCGGCTCGTCTACCTGAAGTACTGGGAGGAACTCTCGATGCGCGAGATCGGCGAGTTGATGAGCCTCTCGGAGTCGCGCGTGTGCAAGATGCACCAGAAGCTGATCGAGCGTCTCAAGGACCGGCTCGGCGAAGACTCGGACTCCTGAATTCCCGCGAGCACGTCGCGCGACCCGCGCGACATGGGCGAGAAAAAAAGCGAGAGCCCGAGGCGCGACCCCGAGCTCCCGCAGATCCGGCGCCGATGCGTGGCCTCAGCCCGATCGGATCACCGCCGTGCCTCGGAAGAACCGAGACACTCCCCATGGCGGCATGCGAGCGTCGCGAGCGACGCCTTCGCCGGATGACGCAAGCACCTGGGCCTGTCCCCACGGGCCCAAGCACTGCGCATCTCCTCCTTCGAGTGACGACGGACCTTGTCCCCACGAGGCCGCCGACACATCTCCTCCACGGACTCCGATCACGGTTCCCCAACCCCGATCGGAGATCACGCGCTCCAACGCCGCGCGAGCGGCATCGGAAGCTCTCTCCCTGGCCAGTCCACCCCTGCCGATTCCTCCGCGTCCCCCTGCGGTTCCCTGGCGCCGCGCGGTGCGAGCCGCGACAGCGCTGATCGAGCCGCGAACGCCCATCAGGACGCAGACGCATGCCAGGCTCGCGGCGTTTCCCCGCCGCGCGGCGCGCGTCACTCGAGCTTCGTGCTTCTTCGTCCCGTTCGTCATGGCCTTCGCGTCGAGCACGGCGAAGCCGCGGGAGAGGGCCCGCCCCGATGCGCCCGTGCGCACCGAGGCGGTGTGTCAGGGCGGGAGCGGAGCTCCGTTCCTACACGTCCAAGCCCGAGGCGAGCCGAAACTCGTCTGCCCCTCGGTGACGTCCAGGATCGGACCGACGACTGCGGCAGTCCGGCCACCCTTCCGCCGGAGCGGGGAGGGCCCGTGACTTTGCGCCCCGGCCTCTCAGCCGGTTTGCCCTTGTCACGTCATCGAAAGGCGGCGTAGGATACATACGATTTTGCATTATGGCAAACCGGCTCGGGGAGTTTTCGGTCCGCTTCGCGGTGTATCGACGCAAAGCCAAGTGGCACAGTGCCTTGACCGAGCGATCGATCACAGGATGCCGAACTCGGAAAGGCCTTCTGGATCGGGCTCTCGAGGCTGAAATCAGCCCTTCGCCGCAGGCAGCAGGAAGTCCTTGCTGAGCGCGAGGCGCGGGTCGCCGGGCTCGGCCCCGGGCGAGTGGATCGTCTCCATCAGGAAGTGCAGGCCGCCCGGAAAGGCCTGCAGGAACAGGTTCGCGTTCCCCGGCTCGTTCTCGAAGGTCGCCACGACCTCGCCGCGGTAGGAGCGCACGTCGGCGATCGCGTCGTCCTTGAACGCGCGGTCGTTCATGTCGAAGTCGGCCTTCAGGTGCAGCCCGCAGCGTCCGCGCCCGACGGGGAAACCGCGCGGGCGCAGCGACTGCACCGTGCCGATCTCCATTCCGCCGACGTGGCGGCCCGTGAGGTAGTAGATCAGCGCACCGCGCGCGTGGCAGGCCTCGACGAACGCCGCGGCGCCCGGGACCTCGTGATCGAGCAGCAGGTACTCGTCGCGGAAGAAGCGCTCCTTCCAGAACTGCTTGATCGCCTCGAGCAGCGCGGGATCGGTCACGCCCGCGCGCTTCAAGTCGTCGTGCACGTTCCAGCCCATGTCCTCGTCGCGCATGCGCGCGGCGATGCCCACGAGCTCGGGATGCGCGCTCGCGTTCGCACCGGCGAACTCGCGCAGGATCGCGAGGTTGCGCGGCGCGGTGGTGAAGAGCGTCGAATCGAGGTCGAACACGCACACCGGCAAGCGGCCGAGCGCGAGCACGCGCTCGATGTTCGTCAGGACCTCGCGCAGTCGGGGGGAGCCCATGGCGCGCGAACGATACCGCGTGCACGCGGCTCGCGGTATCCAGCGCGACGGACCGAACGCCGGGGACGCGTACAATCGCCGACCCACGTCGCCCAGTTCGATGGACCGCAAGAACGCCTCCCTCCGCACACGCCCGCGCCGATGGCGATTCACCTCGGCTCATGGGCTCTTCCTCGTCGGCTTCGGGCACGACACTTCGCTCGCCGCGCCTTGGCGTGGACCGGGCGCATGAACTCACCGTGGGTACCCGAGCTCGTCGTCGACGCGGGTGAAGCGCGCGCTTGGATCGAGCGGCAGTTCCCGGAGCTCGCGCCCGCGACGGGCGAGCCCCTGGGAGCGGGTTGGGACGCGACGGTATTCCGCGTGCGCGGGGAGCTCGTGTTTCGTTTCCCGCGGCGCGCGATCGCGGTGCCGCTCTTCGAGCGTGAAGCGCAGCTCTTGCCTTGGATCGCGCCGCTCGTGCCCGTGCCGATTCCGTGTCCGTGCTGGCGCGGGCGCTGCGAGCGCGGCGATGGCTGGCCGTTCCTCGGGTACGGGTACTTGAGCGGGCGCAGCGCGTGCCAGCTCGATCTCGACGACGCGGCGCGTGAGCGGCTCGCTACGCCGCTCGGCGAGTTCCTGCGCACGCTGCACGCGCTCGACGCTGGCGAAGCGCGGAGACGCGGAGCGCCGTCCGATCCGCTGCAGCGCCTCGTCGTCGAAGCGCGCGAGCCGCGGTTGCGCGCGCGCCTCGAGGAGCTCGCGCTCGCGAACGTGATCGCGTCCGCGCGCGCGTTCGACGGCGTGCTCGACGAATGCCGCGGGCTCGCGCCGCCCGCGCGCGAGGTCGTGCTGCACGGCGATCTGTACGTGCGTCACCTCCTGATCGACGAGCGTGGCTCGTTGAGCGGCGTGATCGATTGGGGCGACGTGCACGTCGGATCGCCGGCGACGGATCTCGCTCTCGCTTGGTCGTTCCTCGGGGGTCGCGGTCGAGCGACCTTCCGGGACGCGTACGGAGCGGTCGATCCGGCGGAGATCGCGCTCGCGCGGCTGCGCGCGCTCGATCACGCGACGTCCACGGCGCTCTTCGGACTGCGCGAAGGCGATGTGGCGCTCCTGCGCGAGTCGCGGCGCGCGCTCGCGAGCGTGCTCGAGCCCTTCGACGGAGCGTGAGCCAGCGTGCTCGTGCGCGGCGGCACGGTGCGGGCTCCTCCGGCGGCGCGCCATCGCCGTGACGCACGTTCCAAGCGCTTCGTTGCGGCGCACGCGCGATCGCGAGCCGGCCGCTCGACCTCGTCCTTGCCGCTGCGCCGCTGCCGCGGATAGCCTCCGCGCCCCATGCCGACCTGGCTCGAGAAGCTGCTCCCGATCGTTCTGCTGCTCGTCGCCGTGTCGGTGGTGGTCTCGCGCCTGCCGAAAGTCGACCTCGGCCACGCTCCGGGCTTCCTGCGCCGCCGTCGCGGGAACTGGATCGTGCTCGGGCTCACGTACGCGTTCCTCTACTTCGGGCGCTACAACCTCTCGGCGATCGTCGGCGAGCTCGAGAAGGCGCACGTCCTGACGAAGGAGCAGTTCAACGAGCTCGACGCCGTCGGCCTCGCGGTCTACGGCATCGCGTTCCTGCTCAACGGCCCGCTCACCGATCGCTGGGGCGGACGCGCGACGATCCTGATCGCGGCGGGCGGCTCCGCGCTGATGAACGCCGGCATGGCGTTCTCGATGCAGATGTGGGGCAGCGATCCGGCCGCCGGTGAATCGCTGCGCCTCTCGTTGCTCCTGTTCAACGCCGCGAACATGTACTTCCAGTCCTTCGGCGCGGTGTCGATCGTCAAGGTCAACGCGCATTGGTTCCATGTGCGCGAGCGCGGCGTGCTCGGCGGCCTGTTCGGGATCCTGATCTCGCTCGGGCTCTACTTCTCGTACGACTGGTCTCTCGCGCTGACGAACGCGCTGGGCTTCGTCGCGTCGTTCTGGGTTCCCGCCGTCGTGCTCGCGGCGACGTTCGTCGCATCGTGGCTCGTCGTGCGCGATTCGCCGGGACGCGCGGGCTGGACGGACTTCGACACCGGCGACGCGACGAGCGGCGATCAGCGCGTCGAGACGCTCGGCGCGACGGTGCGCCGCCTGCTCTCGCAGCGCATCGTGCTGCTGCTCGTCGCGATCGAGTTCTGCTCGGGTTTCCTGCGCCAATCGGCGATGAAGCAGTTCCGTCCGTACGCGAACGCGGTCGGCGAGAGCGGCTCGTTCGTCTACAAGAACTGGGGCATGCTCCTGTGCGTCGCCGGCATCCTCGGCGGCGTCTTCGCCGGCACGATCTCCGATCACGTCTTCGGCTCGCGACGCGGGCCGGTCGCTTCGATCCTGTACGTCGGGATGCTGCTCGCGGCGATCGGTTGCTGGGCCCTGCTCGGCACGAGCGGTGTCGGCTGGTCGATCGTGTTCCTCTCGCTGTGCGTCATCGGCGTGCACGGCATGCTCTCGGGCACGGCGTCGGCGGATTTCGGCGGCTCGAAGAACGCGGGCATCGTCACGGGCGTGATCGACGGCTTCGTGTACCTCGGGAGCGCGACGCAAGCGGCCGTGTACGCCACGTCGCTGCCGACCGGTGACGCCGCGAAGAACCCGGCGAACTGGAGCGTGTGGCCGCTGTGGATGCTGCCCGTGGCCTTCGTCGGGCTGATCTTGTGCACGCGCGTCTGGAACGCGCGCCCGAAGCCGGGCGGCGGGCACTGACGTCGCGCTGGGCGGGCGTCGAATCGACGTGCTCGTCCGCTGATGCAGCGCAGCGGATGGCGGCGCCCAACAGGGGCAGCGGCTCTCGAATCGCAGCGCATTTCGTCGCGCATGAACTGCGCGTGGCGCACTCGTCTGTCACGTCAGCGTGCTGTCGTCGACGCGCGCATTCTCTCTTGCAGAAAACTGCCGCGAGCGCTTCCTCGCCTCCATCGACAGGTCCTTATTCTCCTTCCGACGCCTGATTCCGAGGCGCAACACCACGAGGAGAACACATGCTCAAAGTCCAATTCGGCCGCAAGAACGAACCCGGGTTCCAGCTCCAGCTCAGCCCCGACCTCATCGTCGTGCGCACACGCAGCAAGCGCTCGCTCTCGCGCAGCGCGAGCCCGGTCCCCTCGCCGGAGGTCGAGTCGCTCGACGACGGCACGCTGGTCGCGGCCTATCCCGAGGCCGGCGTCGAGGTCTACCGCGTGCCCGTGGGCAAGGGACAGCGTTCGCTCGAGTCCCGCAAGACCGCGCTGCGCAGCGCGCCCGACGTGCGCTTCGCCGGCGGCGTGCTCGTCGATCCGGGCACGAAGGAGCCCGTGCTCTACACCGAGAACCTGTTCGTCAAGTTCCAGGACGGCGCCGACGTCGACGAATGTCGCGAGGTCTTGCGCGCCGCCGGTCTCACGATCAAGGAAGAGGTCAAGTACGCGACCAACGCGTTCTTCGTCGGTGCCGAGGAGGGCATCGGCCGCAAGGTCTTCGACATCGCGCAGGGGCTGCTCGCGCGGCCCGACGTCGAGTACTGCCATCCCGAGCTCATCCGTCCGCGCGAGCGCAAGGCGATCTTCGCCGCGCAGTGGCATCTGAAGCCCACCAGCATCAACGGCGTGCTCGTCGATGCGCACGCCAACGTCGAGGCCGCGCACCAGCTCACGCGCGGCGAAGGCGTGACGATCGCGATCATCGACGACGGCGTCGACATCGATCACATCGAGTTCAGCGGCGCGGGCAAGGTCGTCGCGCCGCGCGATGCGACGCTGCAGACGAGCGATCCGCGGCCGAAAGACGCCTTCGGAACCGGTCCGGATGATGGCGAGAACCACGGCACTTCGTGCGCGGGGGTGGCTACGGGCAACGGCATCAGCGGTGCGTCGGGCGTCGCTCCGGGCGCGCGCCTGATGCCGATCCGGCTCGCTTCGGGCCTGGGCTCGCAACGAGAAGCCGACGCCTTCGTCTGGGCCGCGGACCACGGCGCCGATGTGATCTCGTGCAGTTGGGGGCCCGCCGACGGCCGTTGGTGGAGCGCCAGCGATCCCAAGCACACGCAGTTCGTCGCGCTGCCGGCGAGCACGCGCCTCGCGCTCGACTACGTCACGTCGCACGGCCGTGGCGGCAAGGGCTGCGTCGTGCTCTTCGCGGCCGGCAACGGCAACGAATCCGTCGACAACGACGGCTACGCGAGCTACGCGAAGGTCATCGCCGTCGCCGCGTGCAACGACACGGGCCGGCGCAGCGTCTACAGCGACTTCGGCAACGCCGTGTGGTGCTGCTTCCCGAGCAGCGACTTCGGCTACGCGCCGTTCCAGCAGCCGGAGCCGCTGACCAGCGGCATCTGGACCACCGACCGCAGCGGTGGCAAGGGCTACAACACCGGCAGCAACGGCGACGGCGATGCGCTCGGCATGTTCACCAACAGCTTCGGCGGCACGTCCAGCGCCGCACCCGGCGCGGCGGGCGTCGCGGCGCTCGTGCTCGCGGTCAACCCCGCGCTGAAGTGGACCGAGGTGCGCGACGTCTTGCGCTTCTCGGCCGACAAGATCGATCCGCAAGGCGGTCAGTACGCCGCCAACGGACACAGCGCGAAATACGGCTACGGCCGGTTGAACGCGCGCCACGCCGTCGAGCTCGCGCAGCCGCAACCCCAAAGCGAGATCACCGTCGAGCGGCGCTTCGACGGCGCGATCCCCGACCTCGCCACCGTGAGCTTCGCGCTGAGCGTGACCGAGAACGCACCGGTCGAGTCGCTGCGCGTCAGCGTCGACTTGAAGCACACCTACATCGGCGACCTCGTGATCACGCTCGAGTCTCCGGCCGGCGTGGGAGTCGCTCCGGTCGTGCTGCACAATCGCGCCGGCGGCAACCGCCGCGATCTCAAGGCCGTCTACGACAAGGCGAGCACGCCCGCGCTCGCGAACTTCTCGGGCAAGGCCTGCAACGGCACGTGGAAGCTGCGCATCCGCGACGCCGCGGCGCAGGACTCGGGCACGCTCGTGTCCTTCGCGCTCACTCTCGCGTTCGCGCATCCCGATCGAGCCGTTCAGCCCGCGCCGCGCACGGCGAAGAAGCGTGGCGGCGCGCTCGCACGGCGCCACGGGGCGGCCGTGGCCGCGGGCCGGCCGAACGGGACGCGTCGCAAGCTGCGCGTCGTCGGCCGCAAGGCCTGAAGAGCGAAGGCGCGCAGCACGGGACGTCGAGGAGAACACCTCGGCGTCCCGCGTTCCTTCCATCAGCGCTGTTCCATCGCAGCGCGCACCGCGCGATGCACCGCGAGCACGCCGTCGAGGATCGCGGGGAACTCGTCGAGTTTGACCATGTTCGGGCCGTCGCTCGGCGAGCTGTCGGGATCGGGATGGACCTCGAAGAAGAGCCCGTCGACGTTGCCCGTCGCGACCGCGGCGCGCGCGAGCGCGGGCACGAAGCGCCGCTCGCCGCCGGTCTTCTCGCCCAGGGCTCCCGGTTGCTGCACCGAGTGCGTCGCGTCGAAGACGACGATGTGGCCCGTGTCCGAGAGGTACTCGAAGCTCGTCATGTCGACGACCAGGCGCCCGTAGCCGTGCGTCACGCCGCGCTCGCACAACATCAAGTTGCGATTGCCGGCCGCGATGCACTTCTTCGCCACGTTCTGCATGTCCCAGGGCGCGAGGAACTGCCCCTTCTTGATGTTCAACGCCTTGCCGGTCTGCGACGCGGCGACGAGCAGATCCGTCTGACGGCAGAGGAACGCGGGGATCTGGAGCACGTCGACGAGCTCCGCCGCGGGCGCGCAATGCTCGGGCAGGTGCACGTCGGTGATGACCGGCAGCCCGAAGCGCTCGCGGACCTGCGCGAGCCACTCGAGCGACTCCATTCCGGGCCCGCGCACCGAGCCGCCGCTCGATCGATTGGCCTTGTCGAAGCTCGCCTTGAAGATCAGCGCGAGCTTGCGCGCCGCTGCGATCTCGGCCAGGCGCTCGGCGATCGAGAAGGTCAGCTCGCGCGTCTCGAGCACGCACGGCCCCGCGATCAGGAAGAGCTCGCCGCCGCCGATTCTTCGGCCGCGCACGTCGAGCGTGGGTCGGACTTTCGTGCTCATGCGGCGCGCAGCCTAGCACGCGCGCACGCGCGTCGCCTGGCGTGAGCAGCGCGCATTCCGCGCCTCGGCTCCGCCGCCATCGCGCGCGCACCGCGCGTCGAACTCAGATCAGGTACGTCCCGTGCGCGTGGCGCAAGGCGAGCACCGGGATGCGCGCCTCGCGCAGCACCGTGTTCGCCACGGAGCCGAGCAACGCCGCGGCGAGCCCCGTGCGCCCGTGCGTGCCCATGACGACCAGATCGTGATCGTCCTGGTGCGCGAGCACCGTCGGCGCTGGATCGCCGCGCTCGAAACGCAGTTCGTGGTCGACGCCGCGCCAGTCGAAGGAGCGCATGGCCGCCTCGAAGGCGTCGCGCTCGGAGACTTGCAGGTGCTCGACGACGTAGTTCACGCCGCTGACGTCCTTGGGCACGCTGCTCGCGCCGAATTCGGGCGCGACGAAGGCCTGGATCGCGGTCACGCGCGCCGACAGGCGTCGCGCGAGCTCGCGCGCGACCTCGAGCGCGTGCAGGCTCGCGGGCGAGAGATCGAGCGGCACGAGGATGCGCCGCACGATCGCCGGCGCGCGCGGTTGCACCCAGACGCCGCCGCTCGCGTAGGCGAGCACGCCGCGAGCCGTGTTCGAGAGGTCGAGCAGCCCGCGCTTGTGATGCGGTCCCAGGACGATCCAATCCGCGCGCGAGAGTCGCGCGCGCTCGAGGATCACGTGGGCGGAATGCCCCGGGCTGACGTGGAAGCGCAGCTCTTCCGCGCGCGTGCGCAGCGCGAGCTCGGCCGGCGCCTGCGCGACGATCTCGCGCAGCTTCTCGCGCAGCGCGCGCCCGGCCGCTTCGGGTCCAGCCGTCCATTCGGGCATGCGCTCTTCCTTGCCCCACAGGATCGGCCGCGGCGGGAAGGCGTGCACGAGCTCGAGCTCGGCGTCGAGCCGTTCGGCGAGCCACGACGCGGCGAGCACCGCCGGAGCGGCGCGACCTTCGAGATCGACGCCGCAGAGGAGCCGCCGCGGGACCGTGACCGTTGCGCTGTTCGTGTTCGTCATCGTGCAGCCTCGCAATCGGCGGGCGACACGCGCTCCGCGGCCGCGAGTCTGGGGCAGCGCGCGCGTGCACGCAACCCGGAGTTGGACGCACGCACACGCCGCGTCAGGGGACCACGAGGTGGCGCTGCACGCGTTCGACCTCGATCGTGAACGGCGTCGTGCCGCCGAGATCGCCGTCGACCTGGAACGGAGCCGGCGTCGCCGAGCGCACCTCGAGCTTCCTGCCGCGCAACCGCTGCACGCGACCGCTGGGGAACCCGCGCAGCAGCGCGCGCGCGCCGTAACCCAGCACGCCCAGGATCGACGTCGCCGGGAAGAGGTAGAGCTCCCACTCGCCGTCGTCGAGCCGGCGATCGCCGGCGAGAACGCGGAATCCGCCGTAGTGCACGATGTTCGAGAAGAGCACCTGGCAGTACTCGCCGGGCAGCTCGCGGTCGTCGAGCGTCACGGAGAGATGCGGCGGCGGGGCGCGCAGCAGCGCGTTCGCTCCGGCGCGCACCCAGGTGCGTTTCGTGATCGGCCCGCGGCGCAGCACCTCGAGCTGGCGCACGATCGCGGCGTCGTGTCCTGCGCCGGTGACGAGGAACGACAGCCGCCCGCCGTCGACGCGCGCGTCCCCGCGGTCGACGCGCGCAACATCGATCGCCTGCGTACGTCCGGCGGCGAGCATGCGCGCGCAGTTCGCGGGCTCGCGCGAGAGCCCGAGGTCGAGGCTCATCACGTTGGCCGTTCCGAGCGGGAGGATCGCGACCGGAATCGACGGATCGACGAGACCGGAGAGCACTTCGCCGGCGGTGCCGTCGCCTCCGACGGCGACGACGACGTCGTAGTTCCCCGCGCGGCGCGCGACCTCGGCACGCGCGTCGCCGCGAGCGCCGGTGAAGAAGAGCTCGGGCGCGATCGAGAGCCGCGCGAGCTCCGCGCGCAGCGTCTCCGCGGCAGGTCGCGCTCGTCCGCTGCCCGCGATCGGGTTGGCGACGATCAACGCACGGCGGAAGGGGCTCGTGCGAGCGTCGGCCTGCATCGCGCGCAGGATAGCAGGCGCCCCCGACGCGCGACGACGCGCTTGACCGGCGCGCGCGCGTTGCGTCTCTTCAGCGCATGCCCGGTTCGCAACGCGACGTGACCCTGATCTTCGGCGGCTCGGGTTTCGTCGGCGCGCACGTCGTGCGCGCGGCGCTCGAGGCCGATCGCGACGAGGCGCGGCGTCGCAAGCGCCGGCGCGGATGGGTGGTGTCGGTCAGCCGCGAGCCGCAGCGCGCGCTGGATGGGACGGAGCAGGGACTGCTCACGGCCGAACACGACGTGATCGCGGATCCGGGGGTCGAGCGGCTCTTCGACGATCTCATGCCGACGCGGGTGATCGTGTTGACGGCGCTCGCGAGCATCGGCGAGTGCGACACGTATCCTGGGTTGGCGCAGGCGCTCAACGTCGAATTCCCGCGGCGCATCGCGGTGTTGTGCGAGCGGCGCGGGGTGAGGTTGGTGCACGTGTCGACGGACCTCGTGTTCGGCGCGACGCCGCCGGCGGAGGGCGGATTTCGCGAGGGGGATCCGGTGGGGCCGATGTCCGCGTACGGCAGGACGAAGGCGGAGGGCGAGGTCGCGGTGTTGCAGGCGTGCGCGCGGGCGTTGGTGGTGAGGTTGCCGTTGTGCTGGGACGAGAGCGGGCGCGGATGCGGTGCGGGAGCTCCGTTGTTGGAGTCGGTGCGCAAGGGAGAGCGGCCGTTGTTGTTCACGGATGAATGGCGCACGCCGTTGCACGTGGAGGAGGCGGCGCGCGGAGTGGTTGCGGCGGCGCGTGGGCGGGAGGTCGGGTGGTTGCACGTCGCGGGGGCGGAGCGCATCACCCGTTTCGACCTTGGGCTCTCGCTCCTGATCGCGAGCGGGATCGAGCCGGCGCGCGCGAGGGGGATGATTCGCGGCGGGACGAGGAAGGAGGTCGGCGTGGAGCGGGTTCGGCCTGGGGATGTGTGTCTCGATGCGGGCAAGGCGCGCGCGTCGGGAATCGAAATGCGCGGGGTGTCGTGGAGTCTTGCGGAGTTGGCGAGGAAGAGGGCGGAGTAGTGGGTCTTGCCTCGTCACGAGCCACCAGCGACCAATTGTGAAGGTGCCGCCGGTCGCCCGAGATTGACAGTTGCGGGCATACGAACCAAGCCCAGCACGCTGTGCGTACTGTTGCCGCTGCCGCACGCGACACCGTACTGCCTAAGATGCCGCCCGGCACCTGGCCTGCAAGATCTGGCGTCCACTAGTACGCGACGGTGGGCAACTCGCGGCGGATCCCCCCGCATTGTCGCGTGTCTTCTCGAGAGCGTGACCATGAAAAACCAACGCACAGAACACTCGACCTCGGTGGAAGAATACGCGCTGAGCAGGAGAGACGTGCTTCGGGGTTCTGCATCCGCAGGGATCGTCGCTGTGACGTCGAGCTGGATGGCAGCACGAGCTGCCGACGGTTCTGCGGACGCACAACACCTGCAAGCGCGCGATGCAGGTAGCGTCAAACTTACCTGCCCGTGTACGGCATGTGGTTGCGGCGGATGCAGTGGTTGTACTTGTGGGACGTGTGGCACGTGTGTATGTCCCGAAGATCCTGGGCAGGCCGGCTGCGACTCTGCCGACGATGCCGCAGGTGCAATGTTTGTCGCGAAGGCCGACGCCAAGGCCGGAACTGCGAATTCGCTCGTCACGACTGTTCAAAATGGAGTGGCTTCCGAATCTCAGCTAGCTACGCGCAACCAGACAATAAACCAAATGACCGCGAGAAGCGCAGCGCCCACCACCGGCGAGCAAGATACAGACGGATGGGTCGTGGGTGTCTAGTTTGGTTGGATGTGATGCACTCTGGGATCGTCATGATGGACTCGCTCAAAGAGCAAAACGACACAAACTTACATTTTGTCGGATGCTTCAAGGCCGACAATGTCTGTCTCGTATACGATGTAAACCTCAATGCCATTCTGATGGTTGAGCCTGCGCTGTTCGACAATCTGGTTGACTTACTTCAGAACCCGCAACGATCGTCACACCTGCTTGACGAGGGTGACTTGGCCGTGCTGCGCAGATCTGGCTTCCTGTCCTCCCATCGTCCCAAGTCAGCACAGAGTCAGTGTGTCGAGTGCTTTTCGAAGGATATCAAGGCGAAGATCCGCCACGTGGTTCTTGAAGTAACCCAAGAATGCAACCACCGATGCATATACTGTCCATACTCGTCCCTCGATACATCTAGAAGACCCCACTCCTCAACAACAATGGAGTGGAACACTGCAAAAGCCGGCATCGATCTTCTGCTGGACAATTCGAGCAAGACGGACCTCCCTGCGCTTGGATTCTACGGAGGTGAGCCACTGCTACAATGGCCTTTGTTGCGGAGGTCTATCGAGTATGCTCGCATACAACGGCCGGGAGCCCAACTCCACATCGCAGTAACAACGAATGGGACGTGCTTGACGGAAGAGTCCGCAAAGTTTTTTGCGTCCAATGACGTCGCCATGATGGTTAGTCTCGACGGCCCTGAGTTTGTCCAC
>JBGATX010000001.1:0-135042 GCA_044228975.1 Planctomycetota bacterium
CCAACGCTGCGCGGGGCTCGGGGGCGGAGGGATGGGGGCGTGGGTGGGTGAATGCGTGGCGCGACGTGAATTGGGGTGTGTCGAAGGGGTGTGGTGGTGCGCGCTCGTGGTGGATGTTCGGTGGGGTGGCGCGAGAATGCGGGTGGCCCAGGAGGTTCCGCGATGATCGCTCTCGTCTGGCTGCTCGTTGGTTCGTTCGGGGTGCAGGTGGAAGAGGCGCCGTTGGTGGAGGTGCCGCAGGGGTGGAAGCACGAGCGGTTGGAGTTGCCGCCTTCGTTCGCGCCGGAGCTCGAGGAGCGTGGGATCGAGGACCTCAGCTTCGCTCCGGGGATGTTCAAGCCGGAGTCGCCCTCGTACTTCTCGTATGCGCTCGCATTGCGCTTCGATGCGGAGCTCGAGGTCGACGAAGGGTTCCTCACGCGTTTTCTCGAAGCGTATTACCGCGGGCTGTACCACGCGGTGGCGGAGGGGAAGGCGTTTGGGAACGACGAAGCGAAGACGCGCGCGAGCGTGGAGCGCGTCGAGGGCGGGTTTGTCGGTCGTGTTTCGACCTTCGATGCCTTCACGGATGGGCGCGCGCTGTCGTTGACGATCGAGCTCGCGGTGCACGAGGCGCCGGGGACGACTGAAGTGCTCGGGCTGGCGTCGCCGCAAGCGAGAGACGCGGCGGTGTGGGGCGAGCTCCGCGCGCTCGCGAAGTCGTGGCGCGTGAAACGGCCGGCGCAGGTGGGCTTGAACCACGTCTATGCGGTCGTCGATCGCGGGACGTACGACGCGCTCGTGCATTCGAGCTTCTTGCGCGAGACCTTCGCGGTCAGCGAGGAGCGCACGACGACTCGCGCCGACGTTTCGTACAGCGGGTTCTATCTCTACGGGCGCAACACCTACGTCGAGTTCCTGCCGGAAGGCGCCGCGGAGCTCGCCGTCGATTCGTCGGGCCTGGCGTTCGGCGTCGATGCGGGCGGCGAACTCGATGCGTTCGCGAGACGACTCGCGGAGCAGAAGATCGCCACGCAAGGCGGTCCGCGGACGCGCGAACTCGAGGGCAAGCCGGTGCCGTGGTTCCAGATCCTCGGCCTCGAAGTGCCCGGAGCTGCGTTGAGCGTGTTCGCGATGGAGTACGACGCGCGCTTCCTCGCGAGCTGGCACCCCGACCTGGCACCGCGCGGCTCGCGCGTCGATCGCGCGGCGATCCTCGAACGCTACGCGGCCGCACTGAAGCGTTCGGAGCTGCGCGCCACCGGCCTCTTCGCCGACGTGCGCGCGCTCACGATCGACGCGGACGAAGCGCAGCTCGCGAGCCTGCGCCGCGTCCTCACCGCGGCGCGCTTCACGATCGAGGACACGCCGCTCGCGACGAAAGGCGTCGGAGCGCGCTCGAGGATCACCTTGAAGCCCGCGAAAACGGCCGGCGGCATCACGTCCATCGAGCTCGCGCTGCGGCGCAAGGTCGAACACGCGCCGCTCGCGCTCGGCAAGCTGACGCTGGAATTCTCCGGCGAAACGGCGACGCTGCTCTTGCGTCGCTGACGTCGAGCGAGAACGCGCGGCGCGCCGCTACAGCACCGGCCGCGTGTCCCCCGGCAACATCGCACGCCGCACGAGCGGCAGGGGCGGACCTCCGAACGACAACAGCCGGTCGTGGAACTCCTTCCACGACTTCAATCCGCCGCGAGTCGCGCTCCAATCCGCGCGCAGCTTGCGGATCATGAGCTTGCCGAGCGTGTAGTTGAGATACGCCGGATCGTACGTGCCGCGCGCCGCCTGCTGGCGCGCGTTGCCCGCGTCCTGGAACGCGAGCTCGCGGAACATTGCCTCGGACTGCTCGACGCTCATGCCTTGCGTGTGCAGACCGATCGACGAGAGCATGCGCACATCGCGCAAGAGCGCGTTCGTGAGCTGTCCGATGTGCGTCTCCGCGTCGCCGCGCAGTCCGCTCTCCCACATCATCTCTTCGGAGTAGTGCGCCCAACCCTCGGCAAAGGCGTAACCGACGAACACGCGCCCGAGCTTCGACGCCACGCGATTGGCGTGCAGGAACTGGAGGAAGTGACCGGGCCACACTTCGTGCACCGACGTGAAGAGGAGATCGGCCTCGCCCGGCAGGTACGCCTCCTGCTCGGCCTTGGGCCACGCGGGATCCGGCGGAGCGATGTAGTAGACCGACGGCAAGTCGTGCTCGTAGGGACCAGGGATCTCGATGTAGGCGAAGTTCTGGCGGTTGAACGCGGGCGCCTCGTCGACTTGCGCTTCCTCGCGGCCGGGGATCGTCACGAGGTCGTGATCGACGACGAATTGGCGCAGCTCGCCGAGCTGCGTGCGCGCGCCCTCGACTGGACCGCCCTTGGGCTTCTTGGCCGAGACGCGCTCGACGCACGCGCTCAACGACTCGCCGGGCGCGAGCTTCGCGCACGCTTCGCGCAGCGCGGCGGTGTTGCGCTCGAGGTCGGCGCGACATGCGGCTTCGATCACGGGCAGGGGGAGCTCGACACCCTCGGTCATCGCGAGCATCTTCGCGTAGCGTTCCGGCCCGAGCGGATCCGGTCCCGTGCCGTGTGCGAGCTCGCCTTCGAGCCAGCTCGCGAGCGACGCGAGCGCCTGCGCCGCCGCTTCACTCGTCTCCGCGAGTTGCTTCTGCGCCGCCGCATCGCCCGCACCGGCG
This sequence comes from Planctomycetota bacterium, assembly GCA_044228975.1. Taxonomy (GTDB): domain Bacteria; phylum Planctomycetota; class UBA1135; order UBA1135; genus JADJNY01. The sequence goes on from JBGATX010000001.1 coordinate 2,663, forward strand.
AATGCGAGCCGCACGTCCTTGCAGAAGAAGTCCGCGAGACCCGAGAAGCCCGCGACGCCGTACTTGAGGTACGTGAGCGGCATCGGGAGCCGCAGGTTGCGCCGTATGTCCGGCGCGACGCGCACGACGGAGCGCGCGTACTCGACGAATGCGCGCAGACGCACGTCGGGCGCCGCGTACGGCCGCACGACGTAGACGCTCGGGTTCAGCCCGTCGATGTAGTACGCGGGGTTGTGGAACGGCTGCTCGGCGACCGCCAGCCAGAACGTGTCGTTGTCGAGGCGCGCGACGAGGTAGTCGCGCTCGAAACGCTGCGCTTCGTCGAGCGACGCCGGATCGAACGCCAGCGCGCGCTTGCGCATCGACGCGAGGCGCGCGATCTCGCGCTCGATGCCGGCGCGCGACCAGTCGGGCAATCGGCCGTCGAACTCGTGCCGGCCTTGATTCACCGCGAAGCTCGGGTTCGCCTGGAAATGCGCCGTCAGGAACTCGTCGACGAACCCGGGCCATCGCGCGTTGGCTTGGACGACCGGCGCTTTCGAACGCGCGTGCTCCGGCTGGCTCTCGCAGCTCGCGAGCAGGACGCACAGACCGAACGCACAGGCGGTGAACAGGAGCGGTGCATGCATGGGATCGCCTCGTGGAGTTCTCGAGCGCGCAGTCTGCCACGCCGTGCTCGCTCGCTGCGCGCAGGCGAACGAAAAGGCCCGCGCCAACCGCTCGCCCCTAGGTTCCAGAGCGAACGACCGCGCGGGCCCGCGCTTCGTTCCGTCAGTTCTTCGCCACCTTGCCGTCGAGCTCCGCCTGGCAGGCGCTCAACGCTTCCTTGCGCTCGAAGGGCAGCACCTTGGGCTGCTTGGCGAGCAGCGACTCGAGCGCGAGCACTTGTGCCTTCGCCAGCGCCTTGTCCGCCTCGATCTTGACCTCGGGCACGACGCCGACGCCTTCCCAGTTCGTCTTCGTGATCGGATTGATCGCGCGCCCCATGGGCAGGAACATCGCGAAGTGATCGTGCAGGCGCGACATGCCGCCGGGATTCGCTCCACCGCCGGTCGTCTCGCCGACGAGCGTCGCGCGCTTCTGCGTCTGCAGGTTGTAGGCGAACTCCTCCGCGCCGCTGAACGTGCGCGAGCTCGTCAGCACGTACACGTCCTTGCCCAGGTATTTGCGCCCGGGCACCGACGGCGTCGTCCAGAACTCGTCGGTGTGATCGCCGGGACGGAAATAGAGATCGTTCAGGTGCACCTTCTCGTCGCCGAACAGGTACGAGCAGATCCACGCGACCTGGTCCGGCGATCCACCGCCGTTCTTGCGCAGATCGAAGATCAGCGCGTCGGTGTCGGCGACGAAGTTCATCACCTGCGTCGCCTTCTCGCCGGCGATGCGCGACGGGACGAACTGGCGGAAATCGATGTAGCCGACATTGCCCGGCAGACGCTCCACCTTGACGAAGCCGAAGTTGTCGCGCGCTGCCTTGCGGCGGAACTCCTCGATCTCCTCGGGCGAAGGCTCGCGCTCCTCGTGATCGTCCGCGTGATCCTCGACCGGCAACGCCTCCTCCTCGAAGCGCACGCGCAGGTGCTTGTCGTGCGAGATCGCTTGCAGATCCTCGGTGAGCTGCTTGGCGAACGCCTTGGCGCTCTCGAGCTTGTCGTAGGCCTTCGTCTTCTCCTTCTCGCGCAGCATCGCCGCCATGCGCTTGCCGACGTCGGGCAGGACGTAGTTCTCGTCGAGATCCTTCGCCGCCTCCGCGATCACCGCCGAACGCACGGCGGCATCGATCGGGATGTCCTTCGGTTCAGGCCGGCCGCCGAGGGCGGGGATTTGCAGGCAGAGAAGCAGCAGTCCATACAGCATCGAGATCACCTCTTGGAGACGTGGCGCGCGCGCGGCGCGGACTTCCTGCGCCCGACGACACGCGCGACCAGACCGTGGAGCAGTTGTTCGGCGAGCTCGTCGACGTCGCGAGCGAGTGCCGCGCGCGCACCGAGCTCGCGCGGCGAGAGCGAGTAGGGCAGCAGCGAGTTCGTCGCGACCAGGAGCACGCGCGCGCTGCGCTTGGGATCGACGAGCGCGAGCTCACCCGTCGCCTTGCCTTCCGCGAGCACGCGCGCGAAGAGTTCCGCTTCGAGTGCCAGATACCGCTCGCGCCGGCGCATGTACGCGGGTCGCAGCACGGCGAAGAGCTCGTCGAGCCCGAGGTAGTAGTCGCGCACCGCGTCGACGCGGAAGAGCACGCGCTCGGCCAGCATCGAACGCAACCGCGCCGCCGCGGAGCCCGAGCCGTCGGCGATCGTCTCCAGGCGCACGCACAAGCGCTCGACGACGCGATCGATCGAAGCGAGCGCGACCTCTTCCTTGCCCTCGAAGTGCAAGTAGATCGTGCGCCGCCCGACGCCGGCCTCGCGCGCGAGATCGTCGAGCGTCGTCTTCTTGAACCCCTGCCGCCCGAGCAGCCGATTGGCCGCGTCGAGGATCAGGTCACGCGTCGCCGTGGGGGCTTCGACGTTCATGGGCGCCACGTTACGACTGCACTGAATCGAGATTGGAGTGCAGCGGGTAAGTCGCGTGTCCCGCGCGGGCGCCGAGTTGTGCATTTCGAGGCTCGAAGCGCCGGCGAGCGTCCGGTCCACGAGCTCGATCACCGCTTCGATGCGCGAGCCGAGCGTGGTCGCGGGCCCACGAAGGTCCGTGGCGTTCACCGCGCGCCAGTCGGACTGGCTGCAGGCTGCTCGTTCTGCATGGACGGCCGCCGCGTCACCGAAGATCAGTGAACTCGTTCCGATGCGAACTGTCGCGACTTCGTTCTGCGTCCGCGAACGTTCCGGAGAGATCGTCGTTCGACGCCGACCTGGGCGCATAGCTCATCGGTCGAAGGCAACCGAATGGCGCGGGCGGCATCGCGAATCGGTTCGACAACCCGCGCTGAAAGGCGACTCGCTCCCCGCTCCGGCTCCGCCCGAACGAGGACGTCACGGCCTCGCACGTCGCACGGATCGCACAGCGTGCAGCCGCGCTCATCATCGACCCCGAATCCGCGTCGATGACGCCGACGGTGAGTCTTCCTTCGCAGCCGCGACTGCGGCGCGGGGCAGAGCGTATGGGCCAAGCGACGGGAGCGGAAGCGCAAGGCGGCGGCCATCACGCGCGGGAGCCAGCGTCGAACTCTCCCACGCCTGGGGTATCCTCTCCGCCCCCCGCGCCCGTAGCTCAGTTGGATAGAGCAGTCGGTTCCTAACCGACAGGTCGGCAGTTCGAACCTGCCCGGGCGCGCCAGCACCGCGCAGGACTCGGCGGCGCGTTGCGCCTTGGGGTCCGTGGATTCGGTTCGCGCGGCGGGTGGTGGAGGATCCGGCGACTGCGTCAGGGTGTCGCGAAATCGCGCGTCGGCCGAGCGCGCGGTGGCGAACGCGCCGGCTGCGGCATGCCGCTCGATCTCCAGCGGATCAGCGTGGGCTCGCGGACCCGCGTCCGACGAACGGGCTCACGCCGCGGCGACGTCCGCCGTCGCTCTCGGCGTGCCGCGGCTCGACTCCACGACGAGCAGGTTGCAGCGCACCACCCCTCGGGCGGGGCCCGTCAGGCCCAGGCTTTCACGCCCGATCGCGTTCCGGTGTGCACCCGCCTACCCGGGTGCACGCTCGAGCCGCACTCCCTCCTGCTCCAGATTGATCGCGCGAATCGGGAAGGGAATCACGATCTTCTCAGCGGCGAATGCGCGCGCGACGGCCTTGATGAACTCGTGCTTGACGAGGAAATTGTCGGTGTACTCACGTGCACGCAGGATCACCGTGAAGTTGATGCTCGAGTCACCGAACGTGTGGAAGCGAATGAACGGTTCGAATTCGGGCACACCGCCGGCAACCGTCCTCATGACGTCCCGCGCCACCCTGCAAGCCACCCGCTCGACGTGCTCCAGATCGCTCGCGTAATGGACCCCCAACTGGACCAGGACGGCGAGATCCTTCGATGGGCGGTGGTAGTTCGTCACGACGCTCTGGGACAGCCGGCTGTTCGGAATCAACACGAAGTTGTTGGGCAGGGTACGGACGCGAGTCGCTCTCCATTGGATGTCCTCGACGAACCCGTCCTCGCCCGATTCCAACTTGACGAAATCGCCCACACGGATGTTTCCGGCCATCGTCACGTGAAGCCCGGCAAACAGGTTGGCCAGCGTGTCCTGCAGCGCGAGTGCCACGGCCAGGCCACCCACGCCCAACGTCGTGAGGATCGGCGTGATCGAGATGCCGAGGTTGTCGAGCAACACCAGACCCCCGACAGCCAAGACAGACACGTGCACGACATTACGCAGCACGCCAGTGACGGGAGCGTTGCCCTGCCTCCCTCTCTCGAGCCCGACCTGGAGCAGTCGGGCGCCGAGATCGGCGATCCAGAGCGTGACCGAGATGATGAGCGTCGAGGCGATCGTCTTGTCGACGATCGACGCCCAGTCAGCCGGCAGCCGGAAGATCCGGGCCGCGGCGTAGACGCCGAGCACGAAGAACCAGAACGGCAGCGGACGCCTCAATGACGCCACGACGGCGTCGTCGCCTCTCCACTTCGTCCGTTCCGCGAGAGCGGTCAGCCTGGCGATCACGACCGCGCGGGCGAGGAATCCGATCGGGACGGAGGCCACGACGACGAGAAGGGCAGCGATGGCAGCGAGATTGTCCGAGAAGAAGGTCATCATGAACTCCGCTCCGCATGCGAATCGTCCTGGTCCACGGATGCCGGCGACGCTGCATCCAGGTTCAACTCCGGCGCCCGCAGGGTTTCGAAACCCTGTGGTGGCAGCCTCAACACAAGACTCGGCACGAGCGTGTTCAACAACGTGTACACGATCAGCGCCCCGAACACTGCCGGGGAGATGCCGAACCGCTCGCGCAGGATGTCCGCAATGACGAGCGTGAATACGAGTGTCGGCAGCATCGAGATCCCGATGCGCATTCCCGTGCGTATGGGCTCCCCGAGCGCCACTCGGCGATGCAGTGCCACGCTCGCCACGCGCAGCACGATCATCGACGCGAGCAGAGCGAGGCCGATACCAAGAGCCGGCCAGCCGAAGTCGCTTCGTCGAAGATGCAGTCCTGCACGGAAGAAATAGAAGGGAACGAAGAACGACGCGAACATCTCGACGGCGTGGATCATCTGCTCGGATGTGATCGTGGGGAGGCGTTCGCGGAACCGCTGTGCGGTGAGCCCGACCACGAACGCTCCGACGAGGTAGTAGACGCCGAGCTTGCGGGTGGCGAAGGCGCACAAGAGCGCGGTCATGAGAAGGAAAGCGAATTCCGATTTCGGCGCGTAAGGGGCTACCACGCGTGCGAACGACCGGAACACGAGCGGAAGGCCGGCGATGAGCGTCGCCAGCACGAGACTGGACACCGCCAGTTCCTCGAGCGTGGACGACTGGAGCGTCACGAAGAGCGCGACGAGCGCGACAAGCTCCGTTGCGATGGCCTTCGATTTGATCCAGAACCGCTCGCGATCCGTGACACCCAGCGAGGCGAGGGAATCGAGGATGAATCCCGTGGAAGGCGTCACGAGTGCGAGCGAGATCAACGCCGAAGGGCGGAAATCGAGCGTGAACACGCTCTGGACCAGGAAGGCGACGCCCACGAACGCGGCCAGCTGCACTGCGATGTGCTGTGACAGCACGGGAATTTCTCGACGAAGCTCGCTGGGATTCACCTCGAGCCCGGCGAAAAGAAACAGCGACACGATGCCCAGCGTCGAGAGCAGCTCCACCGTGTGGTCCTGCTGGAAGAGACCGAATCCAATCCCCGCAACCGCGCCCAACGCGACGCTCGACACGGCCGTCGGCAGGCCGAAACGCTGCAGCAATCGCGGCACGATGAAGATCAGGAACAAGAGCCCGACGTATTGGAGCTCGGGTGAGAGGTTCTCGAAGGAGGAGGTCATGACCTGCCCCCGGAAGCCGCGCGTTCCCGCCGAGTCACCGCTCGTCCAGCGTCTCTTCGCAATGTCGGATGTTCCGTGGTCGTCGCCACGACCTGCGTCGCGACCACGCTGGAGATCGATCCGAACACGCCAGTGAACGGTCCTGCTTCGCCGCGCTCGAATCCACGGAGCTGGCTCGGTGCCTGGCGCCCGAGCATGGCGCGGACGAACCGCTCACCGGGGCCGGCCGGCCGTGCGGTCGGAGTCGCGAGATCGCCGTCCGACGTCGCGCCGAGCTGCGTCGGGACGAGCCAGGGAGCGATGCTGACCTCGCGGTCCGCACTTTCGGAACCCAAGCCCGTGCACGCGCCCCGCGTGCAGAACGGGCTGTTTCCGACGAGCGCGAAGTCTGCAAGTTGCATCACTCGAGTCGCGAGATTCTCGTCGATTCGGCCGGTCCGGCCTCGACACCGGGCCCGGTCGTCCGCAGCGGACATGTCACGCGCGGCTCGCCTTCATCGTGAATGGGGTTGCGGCACACGCGGCCAAGCTAGCAGTAAATGCTTTGACGTCAAACGATCGTCTGCTACCTTCACGTCGCATGCAGCGGGCCGTCCGTTTCGCCTTTGCGCTCGTGTTGGGCCTTGGCCTGCTCACGTGGGCTGCCTCGGTCATCGTGCGCCGGACGACGCGAGAGTGGTTCGAGAAGGACGTGAGCCTGAGGGCCGAGCTCGTCGTGAATGGCGCTCGCCGCGAGCTCGCGGCCAATTGGGACCCGCAGCGTCGAGCGGAGCTGACGAACCTGCTCGCCGAACTCACCCACGACGAACGCATCATGGCGGCGGCGGCTTGCGCGGGAGACGGCAGGCTCCTCGCTCGAACGCGCGACTTTCCGCTGGAGCTTTCCTGCGAGAGCCTGGGCACGCATGTGCGCGCGCGACCCGAATCCCCAGCGTCCAGCTGGAGGACGTGGAACAGCATCGTGGAGTTGCCGGGTGGCAACGTCCACGTGAGCGCGCTCCCGCTGATCGAGGCGGAGCTGGCGCTCGGATACGTGGTGCTCGTGCACGACTTGAGCTTCGTCGAACGCCGAGAAGCCCAGAGCCAGCGGTTCCTGCTCCTCTCGTTCGGGTTCCTCGCCCTGGCGGCGTCCGCCGTCACCGTCGTGGCCGCGCGCGTTTCGTGGCGAGGCTGGAGCAATGAACTGAGCCGGATTCTGCGCAGCGGTGGTCATCGACCCGAGTTCCAACCGATCCTGCGCGACGTGCGCGAACTCGTCGAGCGCATTGCTGCGGAGGGAGAGGCCGAGCGCGAAGGCGGGGCCTGGACTCCTGAGCGGCTCAAGCAAGCCCTCCATCGCCACCTGCACGGCGAGACGGTGGTGATCATCGCCAACCGCGAGCCGTATCTTCACGAGCGGACCGCGGACGGAGGCGTCGTCGTGAGGCACCCCGCGAGCGGACTGGTGACCGCGCTCGAGCCGGTGATGCGCGCGTGCTCGGGAACCTGGATCGCGCACGGGAGTGGATCCGCCGACCGCGAGACGGCGGACTCGGAGGGTCGGCTGCGCGTGCCGCCGGGAGAGGGGTCGTATGCGCTGCGGAGGGTGTGGCTCACTGCGGAGGAAGAGCAGGGCTACTACTACGGATTCTCGAACGAGGGTCTCTGGCCGCTCTGCCACATCGCGCACGTGCGTCCGGTCTTCCGCAGCGACGACTGGCGGCATTACCAGGCAGTCAACGAGAAGTTCGCCGATGCCGTGTGTGCGGAGGTCGACATCGACGACCCCATCGTGCTCGTGCAGGACTATCATTTCGCGCTCGCGTCCCGACTGATTCGCGAACGACTGCCTCGCGCCACGATCATCATGTTCTGGCACGTTCCGTGGCCCAACTCCCAGCGCTTCGGCATCTGTCCGTGGCGCAAGGAGCTCCTGGAGGGAATGCTCGGTGCGAGCATCCTCGGCTTCCACACTCAAGCGGACTGCAACAACTTCATCGAATGCGTCGAACGCTTCCTCGAGGCCCGCACCGACCGGGAGCAGAGTGCGATCGTGCAGCACGGTCGCAGCACCCTCGTGCGGCCGTATCCGATTTCACTCGAGTGGCCAGCGAGATGGTTGAAGGGCGCGCAGTCGATCGAGGATTGTCGAGCGAGCGTGATCGAGGAACTGGGCCTTGCTCCCGACACTCGGATCGGACTGGGTGTGGATCGTCTCGACTACACGAAGGGCATTGAAGAGCGCATGCTCGCCGTCGAGCGCCTGCTGGAGCGGTTTCCGGGGCTGCGAGGCCAATTCACGTTCGTGCAGCTCGCAGCTCCCAGCCGGACGATCATCGAGCAGTACCGGGAGCTCAACGAGCGCGTGGAATCGGTGGCTGCGCGCATCAACGAGCGCTTCGGAACGGGGAAGTACAGGCCGGTCGTGCTGTTGCGCGCCCATCACGAGCCGCCCACGGTCTTCCGGTTCTACAGGGCCGCGGACGTCTGCTACGTGAGCAGCCTTCACGATGGGATGAACCTGGTCGCCAAGGAATTCGTCGCGGCTCGCGAGGACGAGCGGGGCGTGCTCGTCCTGAGCCAATTCACCGGTGCGGCGCGGGAGATGCCGGAGGCGCTGATCGTCAACCCGTACGACTTGGAAGAAGCGAGCTCCGCGCTGGCCGCCGCCTTGAACATGTCCGCGGACGAGCAGCGTGAGCGCATGCACTCGATGCGTGCGTTCCTCGCGGAGTTCAACGTCTACCGCTGGGCCGGGCGCATGCTCGTCGACGCTTCGAGGTTGAGGACGCGAGACCGGCTCTCGGGCCGCCTGACGAACCACCTGATGGTCGCGGCGGGGCTGCGGCCGTGAAGAGCGTCCTTTCGCGCGCCAATCGGGAGGTCCTCGAACAATTCGCCTGGTCGAACGTGCTGCTCGCGTTCGACTTCGACGGCACGCTCGCTCCGATCGTCGCCGATCGTGATCTCGCCGCACTGCGCCCGGCGACGCGGGCACTCCTGGCGGAGCTCTCGAAGCTGTATCCGATCGCCGTGATCTCGGGTCGGGCTCGAGCGGACGTCGCGCGCAGGCTGAAGCGCACGGGTGTACGCGACGTGGTCGGGAATCATGGCATCGAACCTTGGAAGGCGACGGTCCGACTCGAGCAGGACGTACGCGGATGGCAGCCCGTGCTGCGCTTGCGCCTCTCCGCGTTGCACGGCGTCTGGATCGAAGACAAGGGGTTCTCCGTGGCGATCCACTACCGCCAGTCGCGCGAGAAGAAGCGGGTTCGCGCGGCCATCCTCGAGACCGCGGCGGAGCTCGGGGACGTCCGTGTCATCGGAGGCAAGCAGGTCGTCAACCTCCTGCCGCGAGGAGCTCCGCACAAGGGCCTCGCGCTGGAGCGCGAGCGCAAGGCCCTCGGCTGCGATACAGCCCTCTACGTCGGTGACGACGACACGGACGAGGACGTTTTTGGACTCGAGCAGCCGGGGCGGTTGCTCGCCATTCGAGTGGGAGCAAACCGCTCGTCACAGGCTTCGTATTTCATCCGCAGTCAGCGCGACATCGACGAACTGCTGAACCTGCTGATCAGCATCCGATCCAGTGCGAGATACCGAAGGACACGCCGTTCATGACGGACAGGAAGGAGCAGGCACGAGAACCTGTCGTCGATCAGGCTCTGGGGGAAACGCTCGACTTCATGCGCGTCATTTGGGCTCTCGATCACGCCATGCAGCGCGTCTCCAAGCGGATGGAGAAGGAGTTCGGGGTCACAGGGCTCCAGCGCCTCGTCATCCGCGTCGTGGGACGCTTTCCGAGCATTTCCGCCGGACGTCTCGCGGGGCTCCTGCATGTTCATCCAAGCACGCTGACTGGAGTTCTCGGCCGTCTCGAACGCAACGGACTGCTCAGCAGGCGCTCCGACCCGCGTGATCGTCGGCGTTCGTTGCTCGGCCTCACGGAGAACGGGAGGAGGCTCGATGTCGAGGCGGAGGGGACGATCGAGGCCGCGGTTCAGCGGGTACTCGAGCAGAGCGGCGCGCAGAATCGAGCAGTCGCGCGCGGCGTGCTGCGTGCCATGACGGATGCGCTCAACACGCGCGGCGCTGCCTCCCGCTCTTCCTTCGAGAATGGGCGCGCGAGCCGGCTCGGGAAGACCTAGTCGCATGGACACGCGACGACCCCGTCATTCCGGGACGATCGACAAGTCCGTGCGCACCGCGGTCGTCGCGCTTCGCAGAGCCCAGGTCGGACACGGCGCGCGCTGGCTCTTCTACTGCGCCATCGTCGGCGTCGTCGCCGGAGCCGCGGCCCTCGGATTCGACGCGTTGTCGAACGCAAGCGTCCATTTCTTCATGGAGCAGCTCGTGGGCTGGAGTCCGGCCCGTCCGGGGGGCGAGCACCCGCTGTCCGTGACGCTTGACGGCCAACGGAACCTCTGGTTGCTCGCGCTGGTTCCCGCACTCGGCGGGTTGATCTCGGGAGCGATCGTCGCGTGGCTCGCCCCGGAAGCCTCCGGGCACGGCACGGACGCAGCCATCGACGCGTATCACCGCCGGAGCGGCGTCATCCGTCCCGTCGTGCCGCTCGTGAAGATCGTCGCGTCGGCGATCACCTTGGGTTCGGGCGGGTCGGGCGGACGCGAAGGGCCGATTGCCCAGGTCGGCGCAGGCTTCGGCTCCTTCATCGCGACGCGTCTGCGTCTGTCGAGCGCCGACCGAAGGGTGTTGCTGGCGGCCGGCATGGGCGCGGGAATCGGCAGCGTATTCCGAGCGCCGCTCGCCGGAGCGCTGTTCGCAGCGGAGATCCTCTACAGTTCGGCCGAGTTCGAAGCCTCGGTCCTGATCCCAGCCTGCGTTTCCTCGATCATCGCCTACGCACTGTTCACGCTCGTGCATGGATCGGGCACGCTCTTCGAGACACCCGCGCTTGCGTTCGGTTCACCGCTCGAGCTCGTCGGCTACTCCGTGCTGGCCCTGGTGCTCGTCGGGTACGGCCTGCTCTATGTGCGCGCCCTCTACAGCACCCACGGAGTGTTCCAGCGCTGGCGCATTCCGTCGGCACTGAAGCCGGCCATCGGCGGACTCGTCACGGGTGTCCTCGGCGTCGCGCTCTTTCAATGGACGAGCACCGAAGAGTCTCTCTCCGTGCTCGGCTTCGGTTACGGAGTGGTTCAACATGCGCTCGACGCTCCGGCCTCCGTCTCCATGGGCGCCGGTCTCCTCGCCCTGATCGCCGTCGGCAAGATCGTGACGACGTCGACGACCATCGGGTCCGGAGGCAGCGCCGGCGTGTTCGGCCCATCGATGGTGATCGGGGGCTGCGCAGGGGGTGCTGTCGGGCTCGTGCTGAACGAGCTCTTCCCGAACGTCGCGCCGCAACCCGCTGCGTTCGTGGTCGTCGGCATGGCGGGTTTCTTCGCCGGCATCGCCAAGACGCCGATCTCGTCCCTCGTGATGGTGAGCGAGATCACGGGGAGCTACTCGTTGCTCATCCCGTCGATGTGGGTTTGCGTGCTGACGTTCGCCATGTCACGCGGTTGGAGCCTCTACTCGAAACAGGTCCCGTCGCGCATCGATTCGCCGGCACACCAGGGACGTTTCGCGATCGACGTGCTCCAGGGGATCCGCGTCGGAGCAGGATTCTCGTCGGCGAGGCAGGTCGAGACGTTGCGCACGAGCGACACGATGAAGCAGGTGCTCCGATTGGCCGGCTCGACGGAGCAGAGCACGCTGCCGGTCATCGACTCCGGTGGCGAACTGGTCGGCGTCATTTCGCTCGAAGCGCTGCGAAGCGTGATGAACGAGAGCGTGCCGGAGCAGATCATCGCGCACGACTTGATGCTGACCGACTTCCCGCGCCTGTCACCAGCGGACGACCTGGCGCGAGCGCTGCGGGCGCTTTCCAGCACGGACCTGGAAGAGTTGCCGGTCTGGGATTCACATCGGCGCCTCGTGATCGGACTGATCTCCCGCAAGCAGGTGACGCGGACGTACGTCGAGCGCATGGCGGCGCTCAAGCCCATTCGAGACGGAGAGGCCTCGTAGACGCGCGTTCCTGCATGCGCCGGTTGCAACGACCCACTCGCCGCAGCCGTCGAACTTCCTTGTCCGGGTCCTCGACGCTTACCGGGGCGCGAGAGCTGCGCCGAGCTCGTCACCGACTCCCCGAGCAGCCGAGAGCACATCGGGCGACTGGCGGGGCGAGCTCGAGCCCCACGCGAACTCTCGCAGTCGCCCCGTCGTCGCGCGCTGGCAGCGGGCACGGGCGGCAGGACAGGTGCTCGATCGCTCCACGCGGGGAGCGATCGCATCCGTTCCGCTCGCACGCTTCGGCTGGCAGGAGGCACCGCGACCGGCCGTCGACGGCGCGCGCGATTCACGTGCGAGCCGTGCAGCGAGTTGCAGCTCGAGTCGAGCGGAGTCCGTAACATGCGCCGCTCGTGTCGCTGGCCAGCTCGATCTTGGCGCTCTGCGCGACGGCGGCGCAGTCGACGCCGGCTCCTGGTGCATTGCGCTGGGGCGGCGACGCGGAAGGTGGAGCTCCGTACGTCGAGGCCGATGCCGCGGATCCGACGAAGGTCGTCGGCTTCGACGTCGAGATCGCGGAGCTCGTCGCGGCGCGCCTGCATCGACCGGCACAGTTCCTCCAGATCGCGTTCAACAGCCTCGACCAGTCCGCCAAGCGCGGCGACTTCGACATCGGCCTCAGCGGCATCGAGGACATCCCCGCGCGGCGCGCGGAGCTCGCGGCGAGCCTTCCTTATTACGAGTTCCGCGAGGTGCTCACCGTGCGCGCGGCCGATCGGGAGACGCTTCGCACGCTCGCGGACCTGCGCGGGCGGTCGGTGGCGACGCTCGGCGGCACGATGGCGTACGACCTCCTGCTCGACGCGGAGCGCACGCACGGCATCCACGCCGTCTCGTACGACGACGACGTGCACCCGTACTCCGATCTCCTGATCGGCCGCGTCGACGCGGTGCTGCTCGACAACGTGCTCGCCGAGCGCGCGATGCGGCGCAACGACGGGCTCGTCACGCAGCCCGAGTCCGTGGCGACGGGCCACTACATCGTCATCTCGGCACCGGAGAACGGCGCGCTGATCGAGCAGGTGAACGAGACGCTGCGCCAGGCGATGCGCGACGGCACGCTGGAGGCGATCTTCCGCAAGTGGAAGGTCTGGAACGACGATCAACCGGCGCTCTTCGCACGCACGCTCGCGCAGCCGGCGCAGACGGGCGTCGTACCGATACACACGGCCCCGCAAGGCGCCGCGTGGAAGTACCTGCCGTCGTTGTTGAGCGCCGCTGCGATCACGCTCGGACTCTCGTGCGCCGCGATGGTGCTCGCGGTGGCTCTCGGCTGCGCCATCGCGATCGGTCGCGTGTACGGCGGGGCCGTCTTACGCGCGTGCTGCACGATCTATGTCGAGGTCATGCGCGGCACGCCGGTGTTGCTCCAGCTCTTCGTCATCTACTACGGGCTCGCGTCGGTCGTGAAGCTGCCGGCGTTCCTCGCGGCGTTGCTCGGATTGGGCCTCAACTATGCGGCCTACGAGAGCGAGATCTATCGCAGCGCGCTCGAAGCCGTGCCGCGCGGGCAGTTGGACGCGGCCTTCAGCCTTGGATTCACGCGCGCGCAGACGTTGTGGCTGATTCGCGGGCCGCAGGCCTTTCGATTGGCTCTCGCGCCGATGACGAACGACTTCGTCGCGCTGCTCAAGGACTCCTCGCTCGTCTCGGTGCTCACCGTCGTGGAGCTCACGAAGCAGACGCAGATCTTCGCCACGAACCTCGGGAGCTGGGTGATCCCCGGAGCGCTCTGCGCCGCGCTCTACCTCGCGATGTCACTGCCGCTCGGACACCTCGCGCGGCGGCTCGAAGCGCGCTGGAAGTTGAGCACGTCATGAGCAGCGTCTTGCGCGTCACGGGTTTGCGATTGAGCCGCGGCAAGCGCGAGATCCTGCGCGGCGTCGATCTCGACATCGGCGCGGGCGAGATCGTGGCGCTGATGGGGCTTTCGGGCTCGGGCAAGACGACCATCCTGCGCGTCGTGGCGGGATTGGAGAAGCGCGATGCCGGCGACGTGATCGCGCAGCGCGCGGGCATGGTGTTCCAGTTCCACTACCTGTTCGAGCACCTCTCCGCGCTGCACAACGTGATGCTCGCGCCCGTCCACGTGCAGCGCGTCGCGCGCGGCGATGCGGAGTTGCGCGCGCGACAGCTGCTGGAGCAGCTCGGCGTCGGCCACCGCGCCGACGCCTTGCCGCGCGAGATGTCGGGAGGCGAAGCGCAGCGCGTCTCGATCGCGCGCGCGCTGGCGATGGATCCGCCGCTGCTCCTGCTCGACGAGCCCACGGCCTCGCTCGATCCGGCGCGCAAGAACGATCTCGGCGATGCGTTGCGCGCGCTGGCCGCCACGGGTCGCGCGCTGCTGCTCACCTCGCACGACGACGACTTCGTGCACGACTACGCGACGCGCGTGCTCGTGCTCGCCAACGGCGAGGTCGTCGAGCAGGGCGATCCGCGCGAGGTGCTCGAACACCCGCGACACCCGGCGACTTGCGAGCTGCTCCAGGTCGAACGCAATCGCACGAGAGCGAAGCCGCAGGGCCCGCCGACGGGCCGGTGACGACCGCTCGACCGACGGCCTGGGCCTCGCGTCGGACCCTCAAAGGCGCACCACGTCGTCACCGATCGGCCGCAGGGCGCGAGCGAGCAGCGCGAGGGCGAGCGGCCATGCGCGCGCCTTCCACTACGGGAATCGCCCGCTCGAGCTCGGTGCTTGCGTGGATGGGTGAAGCACGGAGAACGGGCTAGCGTCAGTTCACACCGGATTCGGTGGAAGCTTCTCGAAGCGCGAGCGCGCAGGCCGCGCGTGCGGGCGGGGAGCTTCGAGGAACGACGACGACATGAAACGGCACAGACAGCACGTTCTCCTGATGCTCTTGGCGCTCTCGATCTCCAGCGCAGCGTGCACGTCCTCCGGCTGGCGACCGACCCTCTATCCGTTCCATTCGGAGTACGAATCGAGCGTCGCACCCGCGGCAGCTCGCTACACCTGCCTGACGCACGCGGACGTGGTGACGAGCACCGCCGGCGTGTGCCCGCGCTGCGGTGTGCCTCTGGTGGTCAAGAAGTGATCGCGGCGCGCGGGAGCTTGCGCGGCTCCGCGCGAAATCAACTGTGTGACTCGCGGTTCCTTCGCGCGCCCGCTACGCGACGGCTGCCGCGAACGATGCGAACAGGTCGCCCGGCAACGGATGCTCGAGCCTCCACGTCACGGCCATCGGCCGCTCGGATCGGTGCGACACATAGCGCGCGGGGCCCAGGAAATGGAACGCACGATCCGACTGGCGGTGGCGCGCGAACAACAGCACGTGCGACCCGCGCGACACGTGCTCCTGGTATCGGCGTCCGGTCTCCGAGTCCGCGCGCGTGACCGACTGGCTCTCCCAGTGGATCAGGTCTCGATTGAGCGCGTAGTCGCGGTAGCGCGTCGTCGGCGAGAAGTTTCCGTTCGCCTTGTCGAGGGTGAACGCGAAGACGTCGCAGCGTGACTCGTCGACCCACTGCACGCCCGACTGCCAGCTCGGGACGAGGGCCTTGTCGGCGCGCACGCCCAACGCCGCCAGGATCTCCAAGCGCGTGTAGCTGCCGTGAACCTGCAGAGGCACGTCGGCGAGCTTCGTCAGCGGGAGAGTCAGATGCGTGAAACGCGTCTCGAGCACGTCGAGGAGTTCGAGCAGCTCCCGGCGAACCTGGGGATGGTCCCACAGGAGTCGCGTGCCGGCATCCAAGTCGTCGTCGCGGGTGGCGACCTGGTCCGCCATCGAAGCGACGAGCATGTGGAGCAACCGTCGAGTGCGTGCATCGAGTTCGCGCGACGCTGGCGGGATCCCGGCCGAGAGCAGGCGGCGATAGCCCTCGATGCGCGTCGGATCGTCGACGTGGATCATTCGTCCACACGCTCGCCGCATCGCCTTCTCGTGGGTTCCGGTGTTCGCGATCGCGAGACCGGCGTCCTGTCGAAGGTCCGACCAGCTGCGCGAGGAACGGTAGACGTCCTCGAGCTCCAACCCCGACTTCGCGAGGAACGAAGCTAGCGTGATCTCATGCTCCGAGGCCGCGAGCCGAACGAGCTCCGATACCTTCTGCTGCCAGTGCGCCGGCAGCGCGGCCTTGATGTTGTTCAGCACGAGCTCGCGCGCCACCGGATCGAGCTCCATGTGACAACCCGCCGGCAGGAACGGAAATCCGCCAGCGATGGCGCGGCTCACGTCTTCGCGCGACCCGCCGAGCAACGCCTGGAAGCGGCGGTCCATTCGAAACTCGCGCCGATGCAGACCGACGAAGTCGAGCACCGTGCACGCGAGCTTGCCCGGAGACTTCCTCAGCCCGCGACCGAGCTGCTGCAGGAACAAAGTCGGACTGTCGGTCGGTCGGAGCAGCAGCAGCGTGTCGACGGTCGGAAGGTCGACGCCTTCGTTGAAGAGATCGACGGTGAAAAGCACTTGGATCGTGCCGTTCCCGAGCTCGCGCAGCGCTTGCTTGCGATCGAGCTCCGAGCTGTCGCCCCAAACCGCCGTCGCACGCACGCCGGCAGCTTCGAAGACCCGTTGCATGAAGCGCGCGTGATCGACGCTGACGCAGAAGCCCAGGCAGCGAATGCGCGAGATGTCGTCGACGTGCCGCGCGAGTTGACCGAGCACGAGGCGCGCCCAGGTCTCGTTGCCCGTCAGCACGCCGCTCAGCGCCTCGACGTCGTATCCACGCCCGCGGCGCCACGGCAGTTCGGTCAGGTCCAACCCGTCGTGCACGCCGTAGTAGAGGAACGGAACCAGACGCTGCTGGTCGATCGCATCCCAGAGGCGCAGCTCGGCCGCAATCCGGCCGTCGAAGTGCTCGAGGATCGAAAGGCCGTCACTGCGCTCGGGCGTTGCCGTCAATCCGAGCAGCTCTCGCGGTCGAACATGGGCGAGCAGGCGCTCGTAGGACCTCGCCTTGGCGTGGTGGAACTCGTCGACGATCACCACGTCGAAGCGATCCGCGACCAGGTGCTGCAGCTCCGCCCGGTGCAGGCTCTGAATCGAGGCAAAGACGTGCTCGAAGCGGGTCGGCCGATGACCCGCGACCCACAACTCGCCGAAGCCGTGATCGCGCAGCGCGTGACGAAACGTGGCCAGACTCTGCTCCAGGATTTCACGCCGTTGCGCGACGAACAGCAGCCGCGAGCGCGGCAGCGTGCGCTGCAAACCGGCGTAGTCGATGGCCGCCATCACGGTCTTGCCGGTTCCGGTCGCGGCGACGAGCAGGTTGCGATGGTGACCCTGCGAGCGTGCGAGCGCGATCTGCTCCAGCAAGCGGACCTGGAATGGCTCCGGCCGGACTTCGATCGGGCTGAGCGCGAGAACGGGCCGCTCCGGCGTCAGCACGTGCGCCTCGAAGGTGGCGCGGTCATAGGGAGCGAACTCGCCGCTCTCCCAATAGCTGTCGAACACGGCCGCGACCTTGTGGATGACGTCGGGATTGCGCGCCGCCGAGACGCGGACGTTCCACTCCAACCCGGTGACCTGCGCCGAGTGGGTAAGGTTCGACGAGCCGATGTAGGCAGTCGAGAACCCCGAGTCGCGATGGAAGAGCCACGCCTTGGCGTGCAGCCGCGTCGAGGTCGCGTCGTACGACACGCGCACCTGCGCGCCGAGGTCCTGCAGCTCCTCGAGCGCTTCCAACTCCGTCGAGCCCGTGTACGTGGTCGTCAGGACGCGCAACGTCCGACCGCTCTTCGTTACGCGACGCAGCGTTTCGAGGAGCGGGCGCAGGCCGCTGCGGCGAATGAAGGCCATCACGACGTCGACGCGATCGGCCGAATCGAGCTCCGCGCTGATCTGGCGGCCGACGCGAGGCTCGTCTGGAGCATTCGTCAGCAGCGTCGTGTCCAACAACGGAATCAGCGGAGCGCTGATCGGTTCGACCGAGCCATCAGGTCGGCGCGCGACGATGGCCGCGAGCAGCGCGGCGGGTTCGCATGGGAGGACGTCGGGCGCCGCGGTCGAGAGCTCGGCGGCGATCTGACCGATGAGCCGGCGCGCCAGGCGGGCGCCCACTTCGACGCGCTCTTCGTCCGCGAGGTCCTCGAGCGCCCGCCGCAGGACGCTGCCGACGTGCAACGCCAGACGATCCGCTGCTTCGCCGAGTTCGAGACTGCGCCGTTCGCCGAGCAGATGGTTCGGCAGCCTTTGAAGCTCGAGCTCGAGAGCCTCGGTGATGAGCGTCTCGTAGAGTCCGCGGCCGAGTGTGCCCATGGGAGGCCTCAGAGTACTTGACGCCTCGCCGGCGCCGCACGTGTGAGTTCACGGCCTCGACACGCGCTCTCGCCGCGCGCCCGAACCTACGACGCGCTCGTCGACGACGCCGTGCCCGTGTGCGCGAATGGAGTCGCGACTCGCGCCGCTCCCAGTCGCACGCGCACCTTGTGGCGGCGCCCGTCGTCGACGCAGGGGATCGCGTTCGGATCGATGGGCACGTCGTCCAGCGTGACGCTCACGACGCCACGGCAACGGCGCTCTGGATTCTCGACCTCGATCGAGTAGTGGCTCGTGCGCAAGCGCCATTCGATCGAGAACGCCGGCCAGGACGACGGGATGCACGGCTGCACGCTGAATGTCGCACCCTGGCGATGCAGTCCGACGATGCCTTCGAGCGCGACGCGGTGCATCCAACCCGCCGAGCCGGTGTACCACGTCCATCCGCCGCGTCCGCGGTGCGCGGGATGGTCGTACACGTCGCCGGCGACGACGTACGGCTCGGTCTTGTAGCGTTGCACGTCGGCCGGCGTGCGCGAATGGTTGATCGGGTTGAGCATGTGGAAGAGCTCGACCGCTTCGTCTCCGCTGCCCAGGCGCGTCAAGGCGAGCACGACCCACTGCGCCGCGTGCGTGTACTGCCCGCCGTTCTCGCGCACGCCCGGCAGATAACCCTTGATGTAGCCCGGGTCGAGCGCCGTGCGATCGAACGGGGGAGTGAGCAGCAGGATGACGCGCGAGGAGCGGCGCACGAGATGCGAGCGCACCGCGTCCATCGCGCGCTCGGCTCGCAGCGGCGGCGCGGCGCCCGAGAGCACGGCCCACGTCTGCGCGACCGAATCGATGCGGCCTTCGTCGTTCTCCGCCGAACCGAGCGGCGTGCCGTCGTCGAAGTACGCGCGGCGGTACCACTCGCCGTCCCAGCTCTGCTCGAGCACGGCGCCCAGGCGCTCGCGTTCGAAGCGATAACGGCTCGCGCGCTGTGAATCTCCGCGCTCCTCGCACAACGGCGCGAACGTGCCGAGGATCGAGTGCAGGAACCAGCCCACGAACACGCTCTCGCCGCGCCCTTCGCGCCCGACGCGGTTGTAGCCGTCGTTCCAATCGCAGCTGCCGATGCGAGGCAAGCCGTGCGCGCCGGCGGTGATCGAGCGGTCGATCGCGCGCAGCGCGTGCTCGAAGAGCGTGCCCGATTCGCTGGAGACCGCCGGCAGTCCGTACGCCTCGGCTTCGCCGGCCGGAATCGGCGGACTTTCGAGGTAGGGAGCCCGCTCGTCGAACACGCCGCGGTCGCCGCTCGCCTGCGCGTAGTGCGCGAGCGCGTACGGCAGCCACAACAAGTCGTCCGAGCAGTGCGTGCGCAATCCGCGACCGGTCGACGCATCCCACCAATGCTGCACGTCGCCTTCGACGAACTGCCGCGCGGCCGCGCGCAGGAGGTGCTCGCGCACGAGCTCGGGCCGCGTGAGCACGAGCGCGAGCACGTCCTGGAGTTGATCGCGGTATCCGTAGGCGCCGCTCGCCTGGTAGAAACCCGAACGGGCCCAGATGCGGCAGGCGAGGTCCTGGTAGAGCAGCCAGCGATTCACGAGCAGGTCGAACGAGTCGTCCGGCGTCGAGACGCGCAGCGCGCCGAGCGTCTCCTCCCAGAAGGCCTCGACGAGCGCGAGCTCCGCCTGCGCCGCGTTCGGATCGCGGAAGCGCTGCACGAGCGCGCGCGCCTCGTCCGCGTCGCGCCCTTGTCCGAGCAGGAAGACGACTCGCCGCGTCTCGCCCGGAGCGAGCTCGACGCACGCGTGCATGGCCGCGCACGGATCGGCGCCGGCTCCGAAGCGATTCGAGAGCCGGGGCAGCGCGAGCGCGGCCGCGCGTTGCAGGGAACCGTTGCGGCCCAGGAACTCCGTGCGATCGCCGGTGGCGGAGAGCACGGGCTCGCTCGTGGCCGCGAACGCGACGCGCTCGCGGAACGAATCGTTGTAGGGGTTGCGCGCGAACAGCGCGTCGCTCGGCTCATCGCGCTCGGTGGCGACGAAAGGCGTGTCGAACGGACTGGGCGCCGCGAGCGACCATTCGTTGTACGAGAAGAGCGTGATGCGCCGCGGGCGCGACGAGCGGTTCGTCAGCCGCAGGATCGAGAGCTTGACCGGTTCCTCGCGCGCGACGAAGACCGCGAGCTCCTGCTCGATGCCGCTCGCGAAGCGCTGGAAGCGCGTCACGCCCGCCGCGTGACGCACCAACCAGCGCGGAGTGCGCGGCGTGCGGCGCAGCGGTCCGGGTGTCGCGGCCCACACGACGCCGTTCTCCTCGTCGCGCAGGAAGATGGCTTCGGCGGTCGGATCGCTGATCGGATCGTTCGCGAACGGCGTCAGGCGGTTCTCGCGACTGTTGATGCACCAGGTGTGCGCCGCGCCGCGCTCGGTCACGATCGTGCCGAACTGCGGATTCGCGAGCACGTTGCACCAAGGCAGCGGCGTCTCGCGGTCGCCGGAGAGCGCGATCACGTACTCGCGGCCGTCGCGGCTGAAGCCACCCAGGCCGTTGTGCATCAGGAGCGGCGGCGTCTCGAGCACGTCGTCGTCCTGCACCGCCTCGTCCGAGAGCGGGAGCTCGAGACAGCGCGGCGCATTCGCTTGTTCGCGATCGAGCAGGCGCGTGAGATCGCCTTCGTCTCCCGAGAGCACCGCGCGCGCGACCGCCGCGAGCAGGAGCTGCTCGGCTTCGGGCATGCCGTCCGCGCGCAACAGGAACACGCCGCCCGGCCGATCCTTCCAGCCGGCCCACGGTCCGCCGTCGACGACCTGGCGCAGCTGCTCGTGCATCTCGTCGCGGTAGCCGATGGGCTGTTCGTTCAAGATCACCGCGTCGGACTTCAGTCCCTTCAAGCGCCAGTGTTCCTGCGCCATCAACACCTGGCGCACGAGCGGCAGACTTTCCGGTCCGACGACGCGCACCATGACGATCGGCAGGTCGCCCGAGATGCCGTGGCGCCACAGACCCGACTGGCCCAGCGTGCTCCTCGCAAGCGTCGTTTCGTCCGCGCGCAGCGAGGGATCGGAGAAGAAGATGCGCGAACCCAGCCGCTCGAAGAGCTGGGCTTCCTCGACCGAGATGCCGAGGTGCCGCAACGAGACGACGGCGTGCGTGTAGGCCAGCGCGAACGTGCGCGCGGCGACGCCCGGCTCGTGGTACTTGCGCGCGAGAGCGCGCGCCAGGAGCGCGTCCTCCGAGACACCGGTCGTGAACGTCAGGCGCGCGAACGCACCCGGCGCGAGGCGCACGCGCGTGCGCAAGCTCAAGATCGGATCGAGCACCGCGCCGGTCGTACCCGAGAGCGCGCGACCGTCGAGCGCTTGCGGATCGTCGGGCGCGCGTCCGCGGCCGAGGAAACGCACGCGGTCGGTCTCGTGCTCGACCTGCGCGCGCGCGGCGCCGTCGATCGAGAGCACGTGGAACGCGATCAGCGTGGGATCGCTGGCGGCGCGCGGACGGCGGCGCGCGATCAACGCGGCGCACTCGGGCAGCCACTCGGTCTCGATGAACAGCTTGCCGAAGGCCGGATGGGCGACGTCCTCGGCCTGCGACGCGAGCGCGATCTCGACGTAGCTCGTGAGCTCGATCTCGCGCGGACGATCGCTGCGGTTCGTGAGCGAGATCCTGCGCACCTCGGCGTCGTCCTCGGGCGAGACGGCGACCTCCAGGCGCGCTTCGATGTCGTGGTCGTGGCGCTCGAAGGTCGCCTTCTCGCTGAGGAACTCGACGAGGTACACGTCGGCGTCCTTGCCGATCGGCTGGTGGGTCGCCGACCACACGTCGCCGCTGTGCACGTCGCGCAGGTAGAGGAACTGGCTCCCCGGATCGCGCGTGCGGTCCTTGCGCCAGCGCGTCACCGCGCGGTCGCGGCACAGGCTCGCGCCGCCGCCGGCGTTCGTCAGGATCGCGACGTACGAGCCGTTCGAGAGCACCTGCGCGTGCGTGTTCGGCGTGTGCGGCGAACGGATGCGGCGCGGCGCGCGAGGCGCGACGCCCAACGAGACGCGCGTTTCCTCCGCCGGGTTCGGCTCGATGACGCGCGCGTGTCGCGGGATGCGCTCCTGCAGCAGCAACTCGGTGGCCTGGATGCGCCGATCGGCGTGGAAGCGCTCGACCATGCGATCGCCGAGCAGCACGTCGACGATCGCGACCAGCGTCATGCCCTGGTGGTGCGCGAAGTACGCTTTCACGACGGTCCCCGCGCCCGCGGTCGGCGCGGTGGCCTGCAGCTCGTCGCTTTCGTCGGGCTTGCGCGGCGTGAAGTCGATCGCGTCGTAGAAACCGTGCTCGCCTTCCGCGCCGCGCGCCGCGAGACGCCGCAGATTGCGCACGGCTCGCGCCGGCTCGACCAGCGCGCCGAGCGCCGCCGCATACGGCGCGACGACGAGCTCGTCGGCGAGCCCGCGCTTCAATCCGAGACCGGGAACGCCGAAGGCCTTGTATTGGTGGTTGCCCTGGCGATCGACGAGGTTGTACGCCGACTCGGAGATGCCCCAGGGCACGTCGCGTTCGTGCGCATACGCGATCTGCCGGCGCACGACCATGCGCCCGGTCTGGTCGAGCAACGTGCCCGGGTACGTGCGCATCAAGAGGTTCGGCATCAGGTACTCGAACATCGTCGCGCTCCACGAGACGAGCGTGGGGATGCCTTCCACGCTCACGACGAGCCGGCCGAGCTGGAACCAGTGGCTCTGCGGCACGTCGCCCTTGGCGATCGCGAAGAAGCTCGCGAGGCGCGCTTCGGAGGCGAGCAGGTCGTAGTACGACCCGTCGAGCCGGCCCGGACCGCCCGCGTCCGCGAGTCGAAAGCCGATCGAGAAGAGACGTCGCTCGGCGTCGAACAGGAAGCGGAAATCCATCCCGTCGGCGAGCGCGCCTGCGCGACGCGCGAGACCCAGCAGTCGCTCCTGCAACGGCGGATGCGCGGGAGCGAGCACGCGGCATCCTTGCGCGAGCGCGACCAGCGCGCACGCGAGGTTGCCGCTGTCGACGGTCGACACATAGCGCGGCGCGAGCGGCGCGAGCGTGCGCGTGTCGTACCAGTTCAGGAGATGGCCCTCGTGACGCTCGAGGCCTTCGGCGGTGGTCAGCGTGCGCTCGAGCCGCTCGACGAGCTCCGCGCTCGCGAGCAAGCCCAGATCGTGCGCCGCGAGCGTGGCGAGCAGGCCCATGCCGATGTTCGTCGGCGAAGTCCTGTGCGCGACGACCTCTGGATCCTCGCGCACGTTGTCGGGCGGCAACCCGTGGTCTTCGTCGCCGCTGAACGACGTGAAGTAGCTCCAGGTCTTGCGCGCGACCTCGAGCAGGAACTCGCGATCGCTCGCGCCGAGATCGCGCCGGCACGGCGTCGCCGGGCGGCTGAGCACGTACGCGAACACCGGCGCCGCGGCCCACAGGATCAGGAACGGCAACGCGAGACCGAGCGCGCTCGGCCGGAGCTCCGCGATCGAAACGCCCAAGACGAGCGCCGCGAGCGGGCTGGCCGCCATCGCGGTGATGAAGGAGCTCAATCCGGTGCCCGACAATCCGGCCGTGCGCGCGAGGCGCGCCGCCGCCGTCTCCCAGTCCAGCAGACGGCGCTGCGTGATCACGAGGCGTACGAGCGTGCGCGCGATCGCATCGAGCGTCTCCCACGCGTGGTAGGCGAGGAAGACGAGCAGCAGCGAGGCTTGCGCGCAGGCCGCGAGCAGGTCCTCGAGCGCGCCGCGGATGTAGACGCGCGCCGGCTTGCGCACGGGATGGCGCAGCGCGAGATCGAAGAGCGACGTGAGCAGCGGAAACGCGACCAGCGCGAGTCCGCCGAGCGTCCAGACGAGCGGCCGGCCGGGCAGGCAGAGCCACGCCGCGGCGAAGAGCGCGAGCAGCGCCGGCGCGACGAGGCTGCGACGCAGATTGTCGAAGATCTTCCACTTGCTGATCAGCGGCAGGCGATTGCGCGCGAAGCCGTGGCGCGCGGGCACGACCGGCAGGAGCCAGGCGAGGATCTGCCAATCGCCGCGCACCCAGCGATGCTGGCGGCGCGAGTGCGCGAGCAGGTCCGAGGGATAGTCGTCGACGAGCTCGAGATCGGTGACGAGCACCGTGCGCGCGTGCACGCCCTCGAACAGATCGTGGGAGAGCAGCGCGTTCTCCGGCACGCGGCCTTCGACGGAAGCGGCGAACGCGTCGACGTCGTACAGACCCTTGCCGGTGAACACGCCTTCGTCGAACAGGTCCTGGTACGTGTCCGAGACCGCCGTCGTGTACGGATCGACGCCGGTGTGGCCGGCGTACACGCGCGCGAACAGCGAGCCGGCGGCGCTCGAGTGCGTGACGCTGATGCGCGGCTGCAGGATGCCGTAGCCCTGCGTCACTCGCCCGACGACAGGATCGAAGACCGGCCGGTTCAAGGGATGCGAGAGGATCCCGATCAGCGAGCGCGCGACGTTGCGCGGCAGGCGTGAATCGGTGTCCAGCGTGAGCACGTAGCGCACCGACGGCAGCACGGAGAGATCGCCGACCTGCAGCGTGAAGCTCGTGTCGCTCGCGCCCCGCAGGAGGCGATTGAACTCCTCGATCTTGCCGCGCTTGCGCTCCCAGCCCATCCACACGCCCTCCTTGGGGTTCCAGCGGCGGGCGCGGTGGAAGAGATAGAAGCGCTTCGCCGCGTGCTTGCGATCGAGCGCCTCGATGCCCGCGCGCGCGGCATCGAGGATCGCGGCGTCGCCCGGGAGCTCCTCGTCGGGCGCGTCGCGAAAATCGCTCAGGATCGCGAACTGGATGTGCGGATCGAGGTTGCCGAGCGCCTGCACCTCGAGGTGTTCGAGCAGGTGCCCGACGCCCTCGACGCTGCCGAGCAGCGTCGGCACGATGACCATCGTGCGTGCGTTCTCGGGCACGCCTCCGTCGAGGTCGATGCGCGGCAGGCGCCTGGGCGGAACGAGCCAGGCGACGATCCGTTGCACGACGAGCACGGCGAGCTGGCTCGCGGGGATGAGCGCGAGCAGTGCGGCGAGCGTCGCGAGCTCCGGCGCGCCGCTCGCGCGCGAGTAGTGCACCGCGGCGAACGCGAGCAGCGCCGTGATCGCTGCGATGCTCCCCAGGTACGCCGCGGTCGCGTGACGGAAGCCGAAGCGGTGGAGCCGCGCGACGAAGGGCGGGTGGTACGCGACGTCGGTCTCGAGGTCCGTGCGGCCCGCTCCGATCAAGTGCCAGCCGACGTGCGCCGCGGGACTCCTCATGTCGCGGACCGCGCTGCCGCGCGCGCGCTCGATCGCGCGCAAGCTCACGCGCAACGGCGCGTCGCCGGTCGAGTCGGCGAGCTCCTCGACCGCGTGGCGGTAGCGGTCGCGACTCGCGAAGTCCATGCGCGGGTAGTCGCCGCTCGGATCGCGGCGCAGGATCTGCTCGACCTGGCTCACGTGCTCGACGAAGCGGCTCCAGTCGAGGTTGGCGCAGAATCGCAAGCTCGAGAACGTGTTGCCGATCGACGCCTGATCCGTCGCCTGGCGCTGGTATTCGGAGCGCACGACGTCCTCGGAGGTCGTGCCTCCGATCGCGAGCGCCGCTTCGACCTGCACGTGCAACGCGGAAACGCGCGGATCGTGCTCGAGCATGCGCTGGCGCAGCTGCGCCACGAACGCGCTGTGGATCGATACCGGGAGCGGCAGCACGGAGCTTCCGCCGTCCAGCGCGACGAGCGCCGCGTTCGCCGCATGTCGCGCGACGCGCGCGCGCAAAATGCCTTCGGTCAGGCCGCGCAGGTTCTCGAGCAGCGCGAGCTTGAGCATGATCGGCCAGGCCCACAGCTCGCCCAGCGTCAGCGGCGCGACGCTCTGGTAGGCGAGCAGGAAGCGCGTGAGCCGCTCGACGTCGAGCCGCCCGTCGCCGTGACGGATCAACTCGACCGCCATCGCATGGATGCGCGCCTGTCCCGAGAACTCGCGCGCGGCGAGCTTGGGCAGCCGGCGGTAGTAGCGCGGCGGCAGATCGTGCCGCAGCGCGCGCGCCTGCGAATCGAGCAGATGGAAGTTGTCGAGCAGCCACTCGACGGCCGGATCGACGACGACGCCCCTGCGCACGTCCTCCGCCAGCACGCGGTACGCGCGGCGCAGCGCGGCGAGATTTGAATCGAGCTGCGCCAGCACGTCGTGCTGCCCGACGCGCGAGTCGCGCGCCAGCGTGAGCGTCGCCGCCAGCGTCTTGGCGCGCTCTTCGAGGCTCTCGAGGCTCAGCGTCTCGCCGCGCTGTGGCGCCGACTCGGCCGATCGTCCTGCTCGAGGGAGAGTCGTCATGCGCTCGTCCCGCCAGGGCGCCTCGCGCGCGAGCGCAGGCGACCGAGCTCGCCCGCAGTCCGAACGCGTGGCGAACGCATGGAACGAGAACGCCTTCAGTGTCGTTCCGCGCGAGTGAAGTTGCCATGCGCGATCGTCGAATCGCTGCACCGATCGCGCGGCTCTTGCACGCGTCTGCGCGCACAAGTCGACACAGTTGGGTAATCACCGACGGCGTTCGAGCGCGGCGAGCGCGCCCGCGGCTTCGGCGCTCGCGGCGCGTGAAAAACCGTCGCGGCTTGACATCGGTCAAGGAGTTCGCGTCGCGCGCGGGCGATAGTCCTCGTGGCGGGTGCGCATCGCGCCCGCGAGGACGAAGCCGATGAAGGTCACCGACATTCTGCGTAGCGAACACGAAGTCATCCTGGGCGTCTTGGGAGCGTTGGAGGAGCTCGCCGCGCGCGCGGGCTCGGGCCGCGGGCTCGATCGGGAGTCGGCCGCGCAGGCGCTCGATTTCCTGCGCAACTTCGCCGACCGCTGCCATCACGGCAAAGAGGAGCAGCACTTCTTCCCGGCGCTCGTCGCGCGCGGATTGCCGCGCGAGGTCGGGCCGCTCGCGGTCATGCTCGGCGAGCACGTCGAAGGCCGCGCGCTCATCGCGCGCATGGGCGATGCGCTCGCGCTCGACGCCTCGAAGCCCAATGCGGCGAGCGAATTCGCCGTCGCGGCGCAGGCCTACGTCACGTTGCTGCGCGATCACATCGACAAGGAGAACGGCGTCCTGTTCCCGATGGGGGACGGCATGCTCTCCGACGAGCAGCAGACAGCGCTGCTGCGCTCCGTCGAGAGCTTCGAGCATCTCGACATGGGCGCCGGTACCCACGAGCGCTACCTCGCGAGCGCGCGAGAACTGTGCGAACGCATGGGCGTGCCGTCGACGGTGCACGGCTCGGCTCCGGCTGGCGGCTGCTGCGGGCACCACACGAGCTGCTCGTCGCGCGCGACACCCGAGGCGCCGGCCACCACGCGCGCGCGCTGACATCTCGCAGAACGCGCAGCGGCTCATTCACGCCCGAGACGCCGCGCGCGGCGGCGGTGCTCGCTGCCCGACTTCGAGCCTCGGCGGAAGAGAATCCGCGAACTCTCCGACGATCGCGCACGCCACGGCCATGATTGCGTCGGACTGACGGCGCGGTTGCGCGGGTCGCCGACAGGCTTCGAATTGGGAAAGGAGCGGCGCGTTCTTCCACCGCGCTCGCATCACGAAGCGAAGCTCGAGCGGCGATTGTTAGGCTGCGTCGCACACGGCAGCCAGTCCGTTCCACACCCGCCGCGTTCAGGAGGAGCTCGATGTCTCGATTCCTTTCGTTCACGTCGCTTCGCACTCTCTCGGTGGCAGCACTCGCGGGCGCCGCACTGCTTTGGAATCTCGCGCACGCGACCAGCGCATCACCTGCGATCGTGCTCGCGCCGAATTGCGCGAACACCTACGTGCCGGGATTGACGGCGATCACCGATCTCGGCACGGGCACCTACAGCGCCGACGGCGCGACGATGCAGGGCGGGCTCTATCCTTCCGGTCAGAACGCACGTCCAATGGCCTTCGAAGCCGATGGCGTCTACCTCGCGACGCACTCGATCTTCCCGCGCAACGCCGCGGGTGCTTCGGATCCGGCGAACGGCAAGATCGGATTCGCGGCGCTGGGTATGTCGACGACGAACTACGTCGCCGACGGATTCATCCGTCAGATCGCGGCGACGCCTGGGGTCGTCAATCCGAAGGTGGTGATCGTCAACGGCGGCATCAACGGCATCGGAGCTTCGCACTGGAAGGATCCGAACGATGCGGTGTGGGCGACGTTCCAGAGCAGGCTCGCTGCGGCGGGGATCGCGGGGCCGCAGCTCCAAGCGGTCTGGATCCTGCTCTCGGAGCGCGAGCAGATCCTCGGCACGGACTTCCGCACGGCGACGACGACGCTGCGCGACTGGATCAAGCTCACGGTGCTCAGCCTCAAGTCGAAATATCCGAACGTCAAGATCACCTACCTGACGGGCCTGCCGTATCAGGGCTACACGGATCCGAGCTACACCTTCGTCACGAACGAGCCCAACGGATACGAATCGAACTTCGCGCCGAAGCTCGTGATCCAGGCGCAGATCCAGGGCGATGCATCACTGCGCTATCAATTCAATGGAACTCCGCCGCCCGCTCCGTGGTTGTCGTGGGGTCCGTACTTGTGGACGAACGGACTCGGGCCCGACGGCGTGTACGGCGCGAACACGATTCCCGGGCGCTACCTCCCCACGCCGTTCGAAGCGCGCTGCGAGGACTATCGAACGAGCGACGGCTACCACCCCGCGAGCCCCGGCTTCCCCGGATACATGCCGGGTTTCGGAGCCGATGTCTACGGCGGACTGCTGTTCGACTTCATGACGACTGACCCCACGTCGACGCCGTGGTTCCTCGCGCCGTGAGCGAGCGGGATCGTTCGCGCGCCGGAGCGGCGCGCAGGGTCCCTTCTCCGGCGCTCCTGCTCCACGCTCGCTCGAGCCACAAGACGGCCGCGCAGCCCGAATGTTCGGCAGCCCCTCGCGCGACGGCGAACCTCAGCCTCGCGGCGGATCCGGTGTTGCGGCGAGCTCACGTGCCCGCTGGTCGAGCTCGAGCAGCTTGCCCGCGGAGAAGCCGCGGTCGTGGAACCAACGGATCACGCCGTCGGAGTCGATCAGGAGCACGCGCATGTTGGAACCGCCTTCGGTCCCGGTGAGCGCGCTCATGCTGCGCGCGCCTTCGCCGTAGAGCGTCAGCACCGAGCCCCAGTCCTCGGACGGAATGCCGGCGCGCATGCCGGAGTCGATCGAGCGCGCGAAGGCGCTCGCGATCCGGCCGGGAATGGTCGGCACTTCGAGCACGCGCGCGGGAGTCCTGGATTGCAGCAGCCCGAAGAGCCAACGGTCCGCGTCGAACTGGGCCTCCTGCTCGAAGCCCACCAGCAGGACCGACACGTTCCCGTGCAGGTCCTGCGGCAGGCGCAGCGCCTTGTCGTCCAACGTCCGTGCGGGAAGATCCGGCAGAGTTTCCCCGGTCGGGTCGCGGTTGGGAGCGGTCGAGCTGCATCCCAGAAGGCTCGCGGCGCAGACGCACTGGACCAATGCGAAGCGAGCGCGGCGGCCGGCGGTCGAAATCACCATGACCGGTCCTTCGCGCGGGATGCAGCGCTGGATGCGGCTTTGTGCGCCGGAGCGTCCGACCGGCGAGCGGCTCGACGTGGCAGAGCGCTGCGGGGCGCGGCACGGACTCCATGCCTCTCCAAACGCGAGAGTGCCGACTGCATCCAACGGCGGTGCGAGGGCGAAGACCTCCGGGAGCCTTGGTCCGAGGTGCCCGCTCTTGAATCGTGCCCGTTCCGGCG
Organism: Planctomycetota bacterium; assembly: GCA_044228975.1. GTDB lineage: Bacteria > Planctomycetota > UBA1135 > UBA1135 > JADJNY01. The sequence goes on from JBGATX010000001.1 coordinate 32,549, forward strand.
CCGGACGGTGGTCCGTCGGTCGCTCACCGTGCGCGTTGATCCGTCCCGCCATGCAGCCAGCGAGCTCGATCGCAAGTCGCGGAGCGGCGCGAGTCACGCGCTCGGGCACGCTCGGCGAAGCGCGACGGCGCGCCGCGATCGATCGCTGCCCGAGCGACGGGGCGCCAGCTCCGGCGGCGCAGCGGGCAGGACGAGCACGGAAAGGCGAACTCTTGCGATCGACGCCGTTCGATTCCGCGAGAGAACGACGCCCGACCCGCCTGGCGTTCGGATCGGAGTCCCGCGTGTCGAAGTGCGCTGGGCTTGGCGCTGCGAGCATCGCCGCATCTAGGATGGAACCGCTCGACGCGTCGACGCCGCCGATGGAACCGCCCGAGTCCACCTCCGAACTCTTCCTCCCGCGCATCGCGCGGGGTGAACCCGCGGCGGTGGAAGCCTGCATGCAGCGCTACGCGCCGCTCGTGTGGTCCCTGGCGAAACGCATGACGCGCGACGTCGGCACCATCGAGGAGCTCGTGCAGGAGGTCTTCGTCGACATCTGGCGCAACGCCGCCCGCTTCGATCCCGGCCTGGCCTCGGAGAGCACCTTCATCGCGACCATCACGCGACGCAGGATCATCGATCGCCAGCGGCGCGCGTCGCGCAATCCCACGCTCGAACTCGCGGAAGCGGCCATGCCGGCCGACGAGTCCGAGTCGGACCTGGCCGCGGTCGACGAACGCGACGAAGCCCAGCGCGCCACCCGCGCGCTCGACAGCCTCAAGCCCGAGCAACGCCGGCTGATCCTGATGGCCGTGGTCGACGGACTCACGCACCAGGAGATCGCCGAGTCGACGGGACTTCCGCTCGGCACGGTCAAGAGCCACATCCGCCGTGGTCTCGATCGGACGGCGCAACTGCTGCGCGCTCCGCGCCGGGAGGAGCTCCCTTGAGCCCGCGCTTCGCGAGCTGGGACGAACGCACGCTCGCGCTCGCGTGCGACGAGTTCACCTTCGGTCTCGCTCCCGAGGACCGAGCGGAGCTGCTCGAGCGCGCCGACGCGCGACAGTTGGAGGAGTTCGAACTCGCCGTCGCCGAGCTGAACGTGGCGGCCTTGGGTGAGTTGGAAGCTCCACCGGCCGAGCTCCTCCAGCGCATTTCGTCCGACGCGCGCGACCGGCTGGCGCGCCCGAGATCGGAGCCGCTCGCCGCCGCGCAGCGGCGTCGGCGCGTTTTCGCGTGGCCTGCACTCGGCTGGATCGCGGCCGCGCTCGTACTTGCCGCGTTCGTGATCGAGCGCATCCGCGCGCGCCCTCGCGATCCCGCCGAACGCCGCGAGCAACTCTTGGCGAGCGCCGCGGACCTCGTGCGCGCCGAGTGGAAACCGAGCGCTGATCCGCTCGCCGGCGGACTCCGCGGCGAGATCGTCTGGAGCCGCGCCAGGCAAGAGGGCTACATGAGCTTCCGCTCCTTGCCGCCCAACGATCCCGCGCGCAGCCAGTATCAGCTCTGGATCTTCGATGCGACGCGGAAGGAATGGGAGTCGAAGCCCGTCGACGGCGGCGTCTTCGACGTGGGGCCGGGCGACGAAGTCATCGTGCCGATCGACGCCAAGCTCGCGGTGCGCCAGGCCGCGCTGTTCGCGCTCACGTTGGAGGCTCCCGGGGGTGTGGTCGTGTCCGCGCGAGAGCATCTGCTCGCGACCGCGACGCCTTGAACGTGGCCATCGAAACGTCGCGATCGCGCCGTTGCAGTCGGAGCGGGGGAGCGCGGGACCCGATCAGGATCCGACCAGCTCGAGCGCCGTCTTCACCGCGTCCAGCGTGCTGGCGGCATATCCATCGGCTCCCGAACGACTCCACAGATCCGAACGGCCGTCGTAGGCGGCGCCACCGACGAGGATGCGCAGCGCGGGACGCGCGGCGCGCAGGGCCCGGATCGCATCCGCCGTCCTCGTGCGCTGCTCCTCGAGCGTGGCACCGAGCGCGACCAGATCGGCCTGGTGCCGAACGACGAAGCTGACGAGGTCCGCGACCGGAGTGTCGCCGCCCAGGAACAACGTGCGCCAGCCGTCGAGCTCGAAGTGCGCTGCGACGAAGGCCAATCCGAGGTCGTGCGCGTTTCCGGCGACCGCGGCGACGACCACCGTGCGCTGCCGCGGACGGGCGGGCGGAGCGAGCGCGAGCGCCAAGGCCAGCACCTTGCGCGTCGCCTGGGTGACGAAGTGCTCTTCACCCGCGCCCAGGACACCTTGATGCCAGCGCCGTCCGAGCTCGCGCTGCGCGGGCACGAGGACCGAGTCGATGAGCGTGGCCACCGTGAGCGTGCCCGCGTCGAGCGCCTCGCGGACGCTCGTCATCGCGCGGCGCTCGTCGCCGGCGAGCAAGGCCTCGAGGTACGCCTCGACGAGCGCGTGGGAGGGACCGGAGCCATCGAGCTGCGTGCGCGTCAGCGTCGCAGCGCTCTCGAGCTCCGCGCGCGCGCGCAGAAAGTGCTCGGGCAGCGCAGCCTGGGCCTCGAGCGGCAGCGACTCCGCGAGTACGGCTTCGAGGCAACGCAGCGACAGGGCGACGCTCTCGGTGTGTTTGGCGCGCGCGACGAACGCATCGCGCGACCACGCGACGCCGGCGGAGAAACGTTCGGGAGCCTGGTCCTCGACCGCCGAAGCGAGAGCCAGCAACTGGCGGCTCAAGTAGCTCTGCCACGCATCGAAACCGGCGGATTCCACGAGTTCCGGCGCTTCCTCGAACATGCGCGCGGCGGCGAGGCCGGCGAAACCCTTGTGGCTCGCGCGCAGCAGGGACGCGGTGAATCCCGGGCCGACCATGGTCGCCTACCGTGCCGCCGCCGCGGGAGTTCGTCAACGCCTGCGATCCTCGCTTCGCCCCTGTGGCCGTCGTACGACGCGAGCCGTGTCGGTCGAGAAGGGGTGATTCTGCATCCAACGCGCACGCCGGGACGAAGCACTGCGGGAAGTCCAGCCGTCAGCGCGTCGCGCGACCACGGGCGCCCTCGACACCCGTGATGTCTTCCACGCAATGAACTCCCAGAGCGGCCTCATCCTGATCACGGGCGCGACCGGCTACGTGGGCGGCCGTCTGCTCAAACGGCTCGAGAAGAGCGGCCGGCGATTGCGTTGTCTCGCGCGGCGGCCCGAAGTGCTCGCGCCGCGCGCCGGCGTCGCGACCGAGGTCGTCGCCGGAGACGTGCTCGATCCAGCGAGCCTGGAGCAGGCGCTGGCTGGTGTGGAGTGCGCCTACTACCTGATCCACTCCATGGGATCGAAAGCTGATTTCGAAGCGCAGGATCGCGACGCAGCGCGCCACTTCGCCGAGGCCGCGCGTCGCGCCGGCGTGCGGCGTATCGTCTATCTCGGAGGACTGGGGCACGGAGACGATCTGTCGCCGCATCTGCGCAGCCGGCACGAGGTCGGCGAGGTGTTGCGCCAGTCGGGCGTGCCGGTTCTCGAGCTGCGCGCTTCGATCGTGCTCGGCTCGGGGAGCTTGTCCTTCGAGATGATCCGCGCGCTCGTCGAGCGCCTGCCCGTGATGATCACCCCGCGCTGGGTGGCGGTCGAGGCGCAGCCGATCGCCATCGACGATCTGCTGGACTACCTGATCGAGGCCCTCGACCTGCCGCTTGCTGCCAGCCGCGTCTTCGAGATCGGCGGATCGGACCGGGTCTCGTACGGAGACCTGATGCGCGAGTACGCGCTCCAGCGCGGACTGCGCCGGACGATGATCCGCGTGCCGATCCTCAGCCCGCACCTCTCGAGTCTGTGGCTGGGACTGGTCACGCCGCTGTATGCGCGTGTGGGTCGCAAGCTGGTCGAGTCGATCAAACATACGACGGTCGTGCGCGACCCTTCGGCGCTCGAGGCCTTCAGCGTGCGGCCACGCAGCATGCGCGAGGCGATCGCGGCTGCCGTGCGCAACGAGGAGCGCGAAATCGCCGAGAGCCGCTGGTACGACGCCGCGTCTTCGGCGGGCGAAATCCGCAGCCTGGCTGACGCGCGTTTCGGCAATCGTCTCGTCGATTCGCGCGAGTGTCTCGTCGCTGTCACACCCGCGCAGGCCTTCGAGCCGATCCGGCGCATCGGCGGCGAGTGCGGCTGGTATGCGTACGGTGGGTTGTGGCGGTTGCGGGGGTTCCTGGATCTTCTCGCCGGCGGCGTCGGTGTGCGCCGCGGCCGCTCCGATCCGCACGAGCTGCGCGTCGGCGATGCGCTCGACTTCTGGCGCGTCGAAGCCTACGAGCCCGGACGGCTCCTGCGCCTGCGCGCCGAGATGAAGCTGCCTGGACGTGCCTGGCTCCAGTTCGAGGTCGAGCCGCGCGAAACGGGAGCGGTGATCCGTCAGACCGCGCTCTTCGATCCGGTCGGTCTCGCGGGCCTGGCCTACTGGTATTCGATCTACCCGCTGCACCGCATGGTGTTCGCCGGCATGCTCGCCGGCATCGCGCGCGCGGCGACGACTTGCGCTCGCACGCGACCGGCACTTCAACGCGCGGAGATGCGCGCCCGGGTCCCGCTGCGACACGCGCACCGCGCGGGAAGAAAGCGCGCCTCTCACGACCATCGCAGAGCGCCGCACCGTGCGCTCGCCGATCGCCACGGCTCCGCGATCGCAGTCCGGCACGACACTTCGCCGGCAGGCCGGTTGTCCGGCCCGCCAGTTCCACGGCGATCCGTACCGCGGGGCGTCGATGCTCGGCGATCACGAAGGATCACGAGTGCCCCTCTCGATCCGAGGGCGGAGCGCTCCAGTGCCGAGCGCACGACTCCTGGCCCTCGACACGACTTCCGCAGTGCGCAGAAAGGCGCCGCAACGCGCTGAGCGCGCTGTCCATCACGCCATGCTCAAGACCAGTGACTACTGCCTGCTTTCCGCGGCGTTCCTGTCTTTCCTGCTCTCCGTCTACCTGTGGTTCAACGGGCAGAAGGACGCCGGGTTGTTCGTCGGCATCTGGGTCCCATCGATCCTGGCCTTCGGAGGCTACATCCGACTCGCCACGCGCGGAGGCCGAGATGATCTCTGAGACCATCATCTTCTTCTGCGGCCTGTTCGCGGCTGTGTTGGTGGCGGGGTTCTTCACGCTTTCGGGACTCGAGCTGCGACGGCTGGGCGAGCAAGCCGAACGTCGGCGGCGCGACGAGCGGCAGCTCGGCTCGGCGAAGCCCGAGACGTCGAAGTGAAGGCATGAGCGCGCGGCTTCCAGCGCTGTTCGCGACGCTCGCGATCCACGACCGAGAGCTGCGTTCGTGAGACCACTCGAGCGCGAGCGCTGCGAGCCGACCTGGACAGCATGAACGCGTTCGAGACGCTCGTCGTCGTGCACGCCAGCGCCACGTGGTTCATGACCGGGCTCGCTTGGTTCGTGCAGGCCGTCCACTACCCGCTCTTGGAGCTCGTGGGCCAGGAGCGCTGGGTCGAGTACGAACGCCGCCACGTCAGGCGCACGTCTTGGATCGTCGCACCGGTGATGACGATCGAAGCGCTCGTGGCGAGCCTGCTCGTGCTCGCGCCGGCGCTGCCGCGCGGCCTGACAGTCACCGGCCTGGTCTTGCTCTCCGTCGTGTGGGCTTCGACGTTCCTGCTGCAGGTGCCGTTGCACGAGCGACTCGAACGCGGTTTCCTCGCGGACGCGCACCGCAGGCTCGTGATCAGCTCCTGGATCCGCACGTTCGCCTGGTCGCTGCGCGCGGGTGTGGCGACGTGGCTGCTCGTGACCGACTCGCACTGAAGCGCGGTGCTGCTCGCAACGCTGCGCACGGACTGGCGCGGACATACAGCTCGCCGAGCTCGTCGGGCGAGCATGCAAAGGCCCCGACTTCCATCGCTGGAAGCCGGGGCCGGCGGGAGGGGAGATGGGGTCAGACTCCCGGGATCAACACGCGATCGATGGCATGGATGACGCCATTCGTCGCTTCCACGTCCGCGCGGACGACACCGGCTCCGTCGATGTGCGCGCCGCGCTCGCCGACTTCGACCTTGAGCTTGCCGCCGCCCAAGGGCGTGATCACCGAGTTCGAAAGCTGGTCGGCATACACGCGCGAATCGACCACGTGGTTCTTGAGGATCTTGATCAGCATCTCCTTGTTCCGAGGCTCGAGCAGGCTGTCGAGCGTCTCCTTCGGCAGCTTCGCGAACGCTGCGTCCGTGGGAGCGAAGACCGTGAACGGTCCCTTGGAGGACAGGACCTCGACCAGACCGGCAGAGGTCAGCGCCTTGGCCAGGATCGTGAACTGGCCGGCGTCGACCGCGGTACCGACGATGTCCTTCGTGGCGGGCATCAGCACCTGATCCACGACGTGGATCACGCCGTTGCTGCAGGGGATGTCGGTCTTCACGACGCGCACACCGGCGACGCGCACGCCGGCCTTGTCCGTCGCCACGGGGATGCGCTGTCCGTTGAGCGCAACGGCGGACTTCAGGCCGACCACCGTCTCGGACCGCACGTCACCCGACACGACGTGGTAGGTCAGGATCGTCTTCAAGGTCGAGACGTTCCCGGGCTCGAGCAGCTTCTCCAGCGTGCCCGCCGGCAACTTGGCGAAAGCCTCGTCGGTCGGCGCGAAGACGGTGAACGGGCCCGGACCCTGGAGCGCGTCGACGAGCTTGGCCGCTTCGAGGGCCTTCGCCAGCGTCTTGAAGCTGCCCGCGGCGACCGCGGTCTCGACGATCGTCTTGCCCTGCGTCGGTGCCGCGGCGGCACCATTGGTCGCGCCGCAAGTCGAGTGCGAGTCGCCGGGTCCCGGGATCAGGCTGAACGAAGTGATGGCCGACAGCACGAGGCCACAAGAGAGGAGCATATGCATGGGTGAACTTCCTTGGAGTTGATGGAACGGCTGGACCTTCGCGCGCGCCGCCGCACTGGATTCAACGAGTCGATCGGAGAAGCGATCCGACTGCACTTCGAACGCTGTCCGAACCCGCCTCGCGCGTTCGCGACGGGTCGGGAATCGCGACGAGCAGGATGGTTCGGGTCGGGCTGCATCCACAGGAGCCACTGACGCGAACCCCAAGACTCGCAGTGCGCATCGCGAATGATCCCGCTGGACGTCTCCAGCTCCGGCGCTCGCGGATGGTTCGGCTCGGCCGCGCACGAGCGGCTGCGCCCCGCGGCGCGAGTCGACCCATGAAGATCCACCATCTACACGTCGAACTCAGGATCGAGCGGACGGTCGAGGACGTCTTCTCGTTCTTCTCGGATCCGCGCAACCTGGAGGCGATCACGCCGCCTTGGCTGCACTTCACGATCGAGCGCATGACCACCGAGCGCATCGGCGAGGGCACCGAGATCGACTACCGCTTGCGTGTGCGCGGCGTCCCGCTGCGTTGGCGCAGCCGGATCAGCGTGTGGGAGCCGCCGTTTCGTTTCGTCGACGAGCAAGTCGTCGGCCCGTACAAGCTGTGGCGACACCAGCATTCCTTCGAGCGCGAAGGCGCGGCGACAATCGCGCGCGACCGGGTCGAGTACTGCGCTCCAGGCGGACCGCTGGTGCAACGCTTCCTGATCGCGCCGGAGCTGCGCAGGATCTTCGCCTACCGTTCTCGCACGCTGAGCGAGCTGCTCGCACCAGCGCACGGTTCCGCTGGTGCTGGCGACGTGGGAGCGCGAGGCGGTGCGAAAAGCGTCCTCGCGGAGACGGCGCGGATCTGACGCAAGGCGACGTTTCGTCGCCGCGTCCCGTCCATCCGGCGAGGAACCCCGCATGTCCGCACGCTGCCTGTTCGACTTCGAGGTGCCCGGCTCCGAGCGCGGATGGCGCACGCTGGACGACGTCGTCATGGGCGGCGCCTCGCGCAGCACGTTCACTCGCGTGGAGCCCGGCCGGGGCGTCTTCGCGGGCACGCTCTCCTTGCAGAACAACGGCGGATTCGCGTCGCTGCGCTCGCCGGACACGTTGAGCGGCCTCGCGGACTGCGCCGGGATCGAGCTCGAGCTCCGCGGTGACGGCCGGTGCTACAAGCTCAACGTGCGCCAGGACGGCGAATTCGACGGCGTCGTGTACCAGCGGGCCCTTGTTGCTCCAGCCGGTGCCTGGACGCGCGTGCGCGTTCCCTTCAGCGAGCTCGAGCCGACCTTTCGCGGGCGGCCGGTGCGCGCTGCGCGCCCCGTCGACGCCGCGCGCATCCGGTCGGTGGGGCTGATCCTGGCCGACAAGCAGGCCGGCCCATTCCGCATCGAGTTGCGCCGCATCGACGCCTGGTGCGCGGAAGCTTTGCCGCCCTGAAGCTGGATCGGACGCGCTGGATGGACGCGGATCGAAGCCGGCGCCGCTGCGCCGAGCTCAGCGCCACTTCTCCGCCTCGTCGGGCTTGCCCCAGGCCTTGTAGAGCTCCACGAGCAGCTTCTTCGTGCGCTGCAGAAGTTCCGCGAGCTTCGGTCCGACGCGCTGCGCACGTTCCACGACCTGCAGCGCCACCTTCTCCGTGTCCTCGTAGCGCTCGAGCTTCAAGAGCACGCGCGCGCGGACTCCGAGTGACGTGCACGTGCCGAGCGCATCGGGTCCGAGCACGCGCTCGCGCAGCTCGCACGCCTCGGAGATCGCCTTCTCGGCGCCGTCGAAGTCGTTCTTGCCGAGCAGCATCACGCCGATCTGGTGCAGGCAGTAGCCGGTGGAGTCCGCGTCGTGCAGCTTCCGCACGAGCTCCAGCGCCTCGCGATAGGCGACGAGCGCCTCGTCGCGCTCGTTGGATCTTCCGTGCAGGTCGCCGATCAACCGCAGGCACTGCGCGACTTGCGGATGCAGATCGCCCAGCGCCTTGCGACTGCGCGCGCACGCTTCCGTCGCCATCGCGAGCCCCTCTTCCCGCTCGTCCAGCGCCTTGAGCTCCGTCGCCAGGTTCAACATCGTCTTGGCGACGTCGGGATGGTCCTCGCCCAGCACGCGCCGGCGCGTTTCGAGCACCTCGCGCAGGATCGGCATGCTCTCCGACAATCGATCGGCGTTGAAGAGCACGCCGGCGAGGTTCTCGCGCCCGATGATGCTCAGCGGGTGGTCGTCGCCGAGCACCTTGTGCTGCAACGCGACGGTTTCGCGCAGCAGCTTCTCGCCTTCGTCGAGCCGGCCCATCTGCCAGTAGGCGCAGCCGAGCGCGTTCATCGACTCGAGGGTGTCGCGATGCTCGGGCCCGAGCGCCTTCTTGCGGCCCTCGAGGATCTCGCGGTGCATCTGCTCGACTTCGTTGCGTCGCGCCGGCGCGACGATCGACGAAGCGAGGTTGAAGCGCGCGGTCAGCGTCTCCGCGTGTGCATCGCCCATGCGCGCGGCGAGGATGCGCAGCGACTCGCGGAAGTTCTCCTCGGCTTCCGCGAGGCGCCCGCGACTGAAGAGGATGGAGCCGAGCGTGCCGAACGCGCGCCCGACGCTGGGATGATCGGGGCCGTGGATCTCGCGCATCGCGGCCAGTGCGGAGCGCGAGAGCTCCTCGGCCTCGACGAGCCGGCCTCGGTCCTTGAGCACGTTGGCGAGGTTGCTCGTCGCGACCGCGGTCTCCGGGTGCTTTTCGCCGAGCTCCTTGCGCCGCCAGTCGAGCACGCGGCGCATGCGCTGCTCCGCGTCGGCGAGCTTTCCCTGCTGCTGGTCGATGATCGCGAGGTTGTTCTCGGTCGCGATCGTGTCGTGATGCTCCTCTCCGAGGGCGCGCTGCTCGAGCGGCAGGACCTGCTCGAAGAGTTCGCGCGCTTCGCTCACGCGCCCCGCGTGCTGGAGCACGATCGCGAGGTTGTTCGTCGCCGACAGCGTGCTTCGATGCTCGTCGCCGAACAACTCGGTCGCGAGGTCGATGCAGCGCTCGTAGAGCGCGATCGATTCCTCCTTGCGATCGAGATCCGAGAGCACCGAGGCGAGGCCCAGCATCGCTTGCAGCGCGGGCTCGCTGCGCGCGCCCTCGTGCTCGCGGCGCAGTTCGAGCGCGCGCTCGAGGTGCTTGCGCGCGGTCTCGTACTCGCCGAGCCGGCTGTAGCTCGTGCCGATCGTCATGCGCAGCGCGGCTTCGACCGCGGGCTCGCTCGCGAAACTCAGGTCGAGTCGCGCCGAGGCCTGGTCGAGCACCTGGCGCACGGTCACGTCCTTGCCTTCGTGCTCGGGCGCGATCGCGGCGAGCAGGTCGTCGTTCAAGAAGGCGTTGGCCTCCTTGGCGATGCTCGCCTGGTGCCGCGCGTCGGTCGCGCTCGCGTCGGCTTGCTGGCGGCGCTGTTCGGCCAGGGTCGCATTCGCGTCCGCGTCGAGCCGGCGCTGCTCGGCGAGCGCCGCGTTCGCGTCCGAATCGACTCGGCGCTGCTCGGCGAGCGTCGCGCTCTGCTTCGCCTCGCGGGCGAAGAGCAGGCTCGCGACGAGACCGGCGATCAGGATGAGCACCGCGGCCGCGAGCGCCGCGGCGAGCGGCTTGTTGCGACGCACCCATTTGCGCGCTTCGGCGAGAGCGCCCGCTTCGAAGGCCTGCACGACGCGGCCTTCGAGGAACGCGCGCAGGTCCTCGGACAAGGCGAGCATGTCGGCGTAGCGGCGTGACGGCTCGCGCTCCATCGCCTTGGCGCAGATCGCCACGAGCTCCGCGGGTGCGAGCGGCGCGAGCTCCTCGAGCGCTCGAGGCGGACCTTCGACGACGCGGCGCCAGATCTCGGACTGGCTGATCTTCTCGCCGCGCGCGAGGTAGGGCGCGGTGCCCGAGAGCAGGCGATAGAGCATCGCGCCGACCGCGTAGACGTCCGTGCGTTCGTCCAGCGCCGCGAGCTCGCCGCGCGCCTGCTCGGGCGCCATGTAGCTCGGCGTGCCGATGACGTCGCCGTCCATCGTGTGCAGCGGCTCGTCGCTCGGAGCGTTCGACGCCTCGCGACGATCGGTCTGCACGCGGTGCAGCGAAGGCAGGACCGTCGATGGCGAGGAGCCGCTCGCGCGAATCTGCGGAGCCGCGTCGCTCGGTGTCGCGGGCGCGGGGCGCGGCGCCCGCTGCTCGTCGTCGGCCGGCGTCGCGCGCGTCGCCTCGCGCACGCGCACGTCGTGCAGGTCCGCATGGTCGCGCACGCGCGCGAGACCCCAGTCCATCACGTAGACCTCGCCGAAGCGCCCGACCATGACGTTCGCCGGCTTCAGGTCGCGGTGCACGACGCCCTTGGCGTGCGCGTAGGCCATCGCCTCGCAGACTTTCTGGAGCACGCCGAGCGCGCGCGTCGTCGTCCAGCCTTCCTCACCCTTCGCGGCGAGATCGAAGATCGCTTCGAGATCGCGGCCGTGCACGAGGCGCATCGTGAAGTACACGCGACCGTCGGGATCGAGACCGAGCTCGTGCACGGGAACGATCCCGGGATGGTCGAGTTGCCCCGTGACCTGCGCCTCCTCGAGGAAGCGCGCGAGCAGCGCGGGATCGACGGAGCGGCTCTCGGTTGCCGTCGAGCCGGAATCGCGATCGAGGATGACCTTCATCGCCAGGCGCCGGCGCAGGTCCTCGTCGAAGACCTCGAGGATCGCGCCCATGCCGCCGCGCGCGATCTCGCCTTGCATGCGGTAGCGCGTGGCGACGGGGCCGCGCGTGCTCAAGCGGCCGATGACGGAACTCGCCGGAGCGGACGGCGCGGCGCGAGCGCGCGCCTCCTCGATCTTCGCGCTCTCCGAATCGAGCTCGACGCGCGGATCGACATCCGTGCCGTAGCGTTCGCGCAACCGTGCGGCGAGGGAAGGCTGTGGAGCGCGCTCGCGCTCGTCGTCGGGGGGGCTCACGTGGCGAGTGTACTCGCGTGCTCGGTGTACCGCATCGACGCGCAGGCCGCGGTGAGCGCGGTCGTTCGCCGAAGTTGCGCGCAAGCACGGCGGAACGAGCTCCCTTCGGGTCATCGGCTCCCTGGCGAAGCACGCGCGGCACGCGGACGGGACCTCAGATCGTCCACGTGTCGACGCTCGGAGTCGGCAACTCGGTGAGGTAGATGCTCTGCACGCCGCGACGGTCGCGCTGCAGCGGCGCGTACCTGTGTGGCAGGAGCGGCCCGAGCAGCGCCATCCATTCCGACGGGCGGATTCTGTGGGCGAGCTCCTGGAATCCGACGTCGACACGCCAGCCCACGTCCTCCCAGTTCCTGCCCGCAGAACCGAACTCCGCCGGCTTGGGACATTCGTAGGCGTACGAGCGCGCGATGCCGAACGCCCGGATGCGCGTCTCCGCGAAGGAGAACACGAGATCGTCCGGCGCGACCTCGCGCATCGAATCGTAGAACGGGCTGCGCGCGCGGTTCGACTAGCGCTTGGGCGACCAAAGGTAGTTCCCGGCGATCTCGCGCCGGAACGCCTGGTTCTGATTCACGAGCGCAGGTGCGTCGGACCTCGCCTCGAGCGTACCGCGAACCCACGACGCGGGTTCGTCGCCGGAGTCGATCAGTCCCGGCTACCGGCCTCGCGCTCGAGCACGATCTCGATCAGTTCGAGATCGAGGCCGTAGTGGCGATGCAGGCGCTGGATCACGGCCATGCGGTCGAGGTGCGCGGCGGGGATCGCGAACTCGTCGCCCACGCGTTCTCCCGGACCGAGCAGGCCCGCCTCGTAGACCTCGCGCACCCAGGTGACCTGCACGTGGAAGCACTCGGCCACGGTCGCGAGCGTCAGGAACGATTCGCCGCGAATCACGATGCGTCGCTCGCTCATGACGCCTTCACCTCGCGCGCACCGCCTTGCACGTGGCTCGCGCCCGCGTCGCGCAGCTGGCGCAGCAGCTCGAGTTGTTTCTCGCTCATCGACTCGGGCAGCGCGAAGCGCACGATCACCTGCACGTCGCCGCGCGTTCCCGCGGCGCCTTGCGAGCCCGCGAGGCCCATCCCGCGCAACCGCAAGCGCGCGCCGGCGCGCGTGCGCTCGGGAATCGTGAGCGCGACGACGCCGCGCGGCGTGCGCACGTCGACCTTGGCGCCGAACGCGGCCTCCCAAGGCGCGATGGGCACTTCGACGTCGACATCGCCGCGGTGCGCGTCGCGCAGCGTGTAGACGTCGTCGGAAGCGAGACGCAGCGTGATGTGCAGATCACCGGGCTCGCCACCTTCCGCGCCGGGCTCGCCCAGCCCCTTGAGGCGCAACACGAGTCCGTCGCGCACGTCGGCGGGAATCTTGAGCTCGACCGTCTTCTGCTGGTGCACCGCGCCGACGCCGACGCACGTGGGGCAGACGTGATCCTCGACGAAGCCCACGCCTCCGCACGTCGGGCACGAGACCGACACCGGGAGCTCGATGCGGCTCGCCCCGCCGCGGATCGCCTGGCTGATCGGGATCTCGAGCTCCGCGCGCGCATCCGCGCCGCGATGGCGATAGCGCGCATGCTCGCGGCGGCCGCGCACTTCGCGCTCGAAGATGTCGCCGAACATGCCGGTGAAGAAGTCGGAGAAGCCCTCGTCGCCGCCCGGCGCGCGCGCTCCGGCTCCCGAGCCCGAACGCGCGCGCGCGCCGCCGAACATGCGCTCGAACTCCTCGCGCGACATCGTGCGCGCGCCCGGCGGAGGAGCGAAGTCCTGGCCCTGCTGCCAGTTCTCGCCGAACTGGTCGTAGCGCTTGCGCTTCTCGGGATCCGAGAGCACCTCGTAGGCCTCGTTGATGCGCTTGAAGTTCGTCTCGGCGCTCTTGTCCTTCGCACCGAGGTTGCGATCGGGATGCCACTTCAAGGCCAGCTTGCGGTAGGCCTTCTTGATTTCGTCGGGCGTCGCCGTGCGCGCGACACCGAGAGCTTCGTAGTAGTCCTGGAACTTCATGCGGGAGTGGAGGCGCAGAGGATACAGCGCGCTGCCGCGCGGCATCCACGTGCGAGGCGCATCGAAATCCATCGCGGACTCCGCCGGGCCGGCGACTCGAAGCTCCCCGTTTCGCGTCCGAGGGCGCTGCGCACGCATTCCCAGCCGCCGCCGAAGACGAGAGGATGTCCGCGCATGGGCCGACGACGTTCGCGCAAGTCCGCGCACCGACCTCCCGAGCCGCGCGAGCCTCTCGCGCCGCGCGTGCGGCCCGTCGACTGGAGCAGCGCGCGCACGTGGAGCGTGATCGCGCGGCACCTGGTGCCCATCGCTGGCGTCGCGCTCGCGGGCTGGTCGGCGCTCGAGAGCGTGGCGGTGATCGTGCTCGACGGCGTGAGCTCGCTGTGGTGCGTGGCGGCGATCGCGGCGGTCTATGTCACGCAGGAGGAGATCGGCGACGAGCAAGGCGACTTCATGCGCACGCTCAACGCGATCGTCGCGTTCCTCTTCGTCGCGGCGATCCTGACGTTCGCGGCCGGCATCCTGGCGTGTTTCATCCTGGCGCGCGTGCTCGCGAGTTCGCACGTCGAGCTCGTCGCGCTCGCGAGCGACTCGAAATTGTGGATCGCCTTCGCGTTCCTCGTCCTCGCGCAAGTGCCGCGCTTCCTCGAGACCGTCACGAGCGAGACGCCGAGGAGCGCCAAGCCGCTCGTGCAGGGCGAAACGGGATTCCAGCTCCTGCGTCTGGCGTTGATCGCCGGGTTGAGCGCAGTCCTCGTCCTGTTCAGCGGACGCGCGGCACAGATCGGCCTGCTCGTCGTCGCTCAGGCCGTGCTTGCGGGGCTCGAGCTCGTCGGGCCGCGCGCGATCCTGCCCGCGGGGATGGGGCGGTTGTCGCGCGACGATGCGGAACGGTCGTGAGCGCGCGCAACGCTCAGGCCGAGAGCTCGTAGGAGCGCTTCATCCAGCGCGCGAGCTCCGCGTCGACCTGCGCCGGCGTTTCGAGGCGCACTTCGAGGTGCCAGCGTTTCGCCGACACCTGCTCGCGCTTGTGAATGCGTTCGCTCGCGATGTCCGCTTGCGATTTCAGCGTGAGGATCAAGGCGTCCTTGCGCGTCGCGACGCCCGCGAACGCGCTCGCGCGCACGAGGTGGATCGAAGTCTTCTTCGGGTCCTCCTCGACCGGCCCGAGCTTGCTTGCCGCGGCGAGGAGCTTCGTGTAGATCGCGCGCACGTTCGGCGCCTTGCCTTCGAAGTGCTGCGCGACGGTGGGGGAGGTCGTGGTCTTGCTCATGTTCGGTTCCTCATCGCGGTGCGGCGTGCGACGAATGTAACCAGGAACGGCACCGAGATGTCGCTGTCGCCCCCGCGACGCGTCAGGTCGCGTCGACGCGCGCGTAGGCGCGCACGGGAAACGTACCGAACGCGCGCACCTTGGGCGGGACGGCGGAGAAGTGCAGGCCTTCGTGGGGGAGCGAGGCGAGGTTCGTGAGGTGCTCGACGATCGGGATGCCCGCGCCGAGGAGCAGCGTGTGCACCGGGCGCTCCTTGTCGGCCGTGTCGTCGATGTTGAGCGAGTCGATGCCGACCAGACGGGCTCCGCGCTCGCGCAGGACGCGCGCGGCGTCGCGCGTCAGGTACGGATGGCCGTCGAAGTAGAGCCCGGTCGCGAAGTGGCGCGACCAGCCCGTGCGCACGAGCACGGCGCGATCGCGCACGTCGAGGCGCGTGAAGAGCTCGGCGTCGATCGCGCGCACGTCGTCACGCGCGTCGACGACGAGCGCGGGGAGCTCCGCCAGCGACTCGAGCGCGAGCTGCGCGAGGTCCGCTCCGTCCGCGAAGCGATGGAACGGCGCGTCGACGTACGTGCCCGTGTTCGCGACCATGTCGATGCGGCCGATGTGGAACTCCGTGCCGGGCGCGTAGATCGCGCGCGACGCCTCGCGCGAGAGGTAGTCGCAGATCAGCGGCGCGGGCAGGCCGCGGTAGGTGACCAGGCCGTGCTCGATCGTGTGCGAGAGGTCGACGAAACGCGCTTCCATGCGCCCAGCTTGCCTGACGGAGCTCCCGCGTGAAATCGGTTCGGTGGCGCGCCGCGTTCGTGCGAGCGGTGCTCCGCTGGCGGCTCAGTGCGCCGGTCGCACGGCTGCAGGCGCGGCCGCAGCCCTGACGAGCGTCAGGGATTCTCGGGTGCGAAGAGCGTGATGCGCGTCACGCGCGACGGGCGATCCTGGCGCGGCTCGCGCTCGCCGTAGAGCACGAGGCCGCGCGCGGGATAACACGCCTTCTCGCTCGGCAGGTCGGGCGACATGCCGGCCACCATCGGCGGACGGCTGTCCTCGGGGATGCCGATGCGCGCGATCGATTCGAGCAGCGGATCGAGGAGCGCGATGCCCGGCGCGAGACGGCCGCGGTAGAAGGTCGAGTCGAGTTCGTCGCCCGCGCGCACGCTCAGGCTCGCGAGACGCAGCTCGCGCCGGTGCGGATCGCCAGCGAGGAACGCCGGCAAGTCGCGCGTCGCGCGGCGCAGGGCCTGGCACTCCTCGTCGGAGCGCGGATTCTCTTCATAGAGGAAGAGGAACGAGAGCTCGCCGTGCTCGAACACGAGCTCGAGGCCGACGTGATCGCTCGCGACGCAGTCCGTGCGGCCGCTCCCGAAGCGATCGACGAACTCTCCCAGCGTCGTCTCGCCGACGCGCACGTCGCCGAGTCCGCGCCCTGGCTCGAGCACCGCGTTCGCGAGCGGGGCGAGGCGCGGATCTCTGCCGCTCCCGCAGGCGGAGAGCAGCGCGAGGACGGCAAGGAGCGACGAGATCTTGCAGTTGCGCATGGCTCGAGTTCGCGTCGGCCGATCGGGCATCGAACGATGCGCGCGGCGACGCCGTGTCCGTCCGTCGGCGGGCGCCCGGCCGCGACTTGAGCCGGCGGCGCGCTCTCAACCGCCGAGCTTGAACGGCAGCAGCGCGATCTTCGTGAAGTTCTCGCGGCCTTCGTGGATCTCGATGGCCTGATCGGCGGCGACGTCCTTGAAGACCTGGTGCGTGTCGCTCGTGGGCCAGTAGACGTCGAGCGTTTCGATCTTCGCCGCGGCGCCGAGGCCGAGCTCCTGACGCCAGGGATTGCAGCCGAAGCTGCCGCCGGTGTTGACGATGCGATGGATCGAGCGCTTCTCGCCGCGTTCGACGATGTCGAGCCGCAGGCGCACGCCGAGCCCACAACGATTCGACGTCTCACCGACGAGCTTGATCTTGATCCAGTGCGACGCCGCGCGATCGAAGCCGGGGTTCTCGAAGAGCACGCAGCGATAACCGTCGCCCGGATACGCGCCGCCGACGCGCTCCAATACATCCTGGTCGCCGTCGTCGTCGACGTCGGCGAAGACGATGCCGTGGCCCTTCTGCAGCTCGCCGAAGCCGCCGTTCGTCGTCACGTCCGCGAAGCCCTTGCCGCGCTGGTTGCGGTACATGACGTTGGGGATCAGGCCCTCGTAGAACGGATAACCGGTGCCGAGATACATGTCGGCGAAGCCGTCGTTGTCGAGGTCGCCGAAGTTCGAGCCCATCGGCAGCGTGTAGCGCGTGAGCTTCATCTGCGCCGCGACGTCCTTGAAGCCGCCGTGGCCGTCGCCCTTGTAGAGCTTCATCGTCTCGCCCTGGTGCGGCAGGCCGAGGTAGCTCGCGGCGACGTCGGCGACGCTCGGCATCACGTTCGGTCCGCCGAAGCCGCCGACCCAGATGTCGAGCTCGCCGTCGTTGTCGAAATCCCAGAACCAGCAGGGAAAGCTGCTGATCGGCAGCGTGACGCCGGCGCGCTCGGCGACGTCGGTGAACGTGCCGTCCTGGTTGTTGTGGTACAGGCGGTTGGGCCCGGCCATGTTCGACACGTAGAGATCGGGGAAGCGATCGCCGTCGTAGTCGCCCCACGCGACGGCTTTCGTGTAGCGATCGTTCGTGACGCCGGCCTTCACCGCGACGTTGGCGAAACGACCGTGTCCGTCGTTCTGGAAGAGCTCGCACGGCGGCGAGTTCGAGGGATCGCACTCGTTGCCGATGTAGAGATCCAGGTCGCCGTCGTTGTCGTAGTCGGCGAAGGCCGCGGTCTGCGTCGGGAACTGGCTGTCGCCGAGGCCCGCGTCGAAGCTCACGTCGGTGAAGCGGCCGCGGCCGTCGTTCTGGAGGAGCGACTGCGGATGACAACCCTCCTTCTGCCACCACGCGCCGCGCAGGACGAGCACGTCGATGTCGCCGTCGTTGTCGTAGTCGGCGTCGGTCAAGTTCAAGCCGCCGAATTCGCCGACCAGGTTCGCTTCGATCGTGCGATCGACGAACTTGCCCGAGCCGTCGTTCTTGTAGAAGCGCAGCTGACCGCCGGTGTCGGAGGTCGAGATGATCAAGTCGAGCCGTCCATCGCCGTCGAAATCGTCGACCAGCGCTCCGCCGGCGAGATCGCTGCGCGTCAGCCCGACCTTGGGCGCGACGTCGACGAAGCGAGGGAAGGGCTCGTCGGAAGCGAACACCTTGGGGTCGATGCGCCAGCGTTCCGGGACCTCTTGCGGCCAGCGGCCGAGCGTCATGTACGCGACATTGAGCAGCCAGCGCGCCTTGACCTGCATCGCCGAGTTCGCGGGCGCGAAATCGAGCGCGCGCGTGAACCAGCGGATCGCGTTCGTCGAGCCAGCGAGGTCGGTGTGCAGTCCTCCCCCCTGGATCGGCAGGAGACAGCTGTCCTTGTCGTTCCTCGCGCAGCAGTTCTGCGTCTCGCCCTTGCGCATCCACGCCGTCGCGAGGCCGAAGCACGTGTCCGCGGCCGCGTTGATCGTGAGCTTGTCGGGGATGACGTCGAGCTGATCGGCCGCGCGCTGGTAGGTCGCGATCGCTTCGTCGGTCAGGCCGACGCGCAGGAGCTCGGTCCCGAGTTGCACCTGCGCCTGCCAGCGCCGCGGATCGCGCGGATCGTCGGGCAGCTTGGCCAGACGCGCGCGCAGCTCTTCGACCGCGTCCATGCCGAGGTAGCGGTTGTGCTTCAGCGCATCGACGCGGACCTGCTCGAGCAACGCCAGCATGCGCGCGTGGCCGGCGGTCTGCGGCGGTTCGGTGCTGGCGGGAGGCGCCGCGATACCGTCATCACCCGCGCGAACCGCGGAGGCATCACCCGCGCGAACCGCGGAGGCATCACCCGCGCGAACCGCGGAGCGCATCAGCGGACCTGCGGCAACCAGAAGAAAAGGCGCGACGAGGGTGGTGGAGAGGCTCAGGGCGTCGGACATCGGCGTCGATCGGGTGCGCGGCGGCGCTTCGGGATGGACGCGACGCGAACAGCAAGGTGGAGAGCGACCCGAACCCTAACTGTCTCGACCTCTGAAACGAGCGCTCCGTAGCGAAAACAGCGCGACTTTCACGTGGATTCTCCGCGCGTGCGCAGCTTGCATGCGGGCGTGCAACGCGCGCTCGCGACGCTCAACACGTCGAGTGCAGTTCTGTTACTCTCCGACGCGTCTACTTCCGCGAATTCGAGGAACATCCATGGGCACACGCGACCCGCGCATCGACGCCTACATCAAGAAGGCCGCTCCCTTCGCTCAGCCGATCCTCACGCGCTTGCGCGAGCAAGTGCACGCCGCATGTCCCGAGGTCGAGGAGACACTGAAGTGGAGCCATCCCTCGTTCCAGTACAAGGGCATCCTGTGCGGCATGGCGTCGTTCAAGCAGCACGCCGCCTTCGGATTCTGGAAGCACGACCTCGTCGTCGGCGCGCACCCCAAGGCGAAGGAGGCGATGGGCAGTTTCGGTTGCTTGAAGGAGCTCTCCGATCTGCCCGGCAAGGCCGAGTTCGCGCGCTACGTGAAGACCGCGATGAAGCTCAACGACGAGGGCGTCAAGGTCAAGCGCACGAAGACCGGTCCGCGCAAGACCTACACGATGCACCCGGAGCTGAAAGCCGCGCTCGCGCGCAACAAGAAGGCGCTTGCGACCTACGAAGGCTTCCCGCCCAGCCATCAACGCGAGTACTTGGAGTGGATCGGCGAAGCCAAGGGCGACGACACGCGCGCGCGCCGCATCGAGCAGGCCATCGAATGGATGGCGCAGGGCAAGCCGCGCAACTGGAAGTACATGAAGTGCTGAGCGGCTCGCGCGTGAACGCTCCGCGTGCTGAGCGCGGGAGCGGGATCGCGCGACACCGCGACCAGCGTCACGAGCTCGGGAGACCGGCCGAGCGGGCACGACGAGCTGTGCGCCGGTAGCGGATCGCGTCGCAGCGAAAAAAGGGCAAGTCGCCGCCACGGAGACGATCCCGTCGGCCACCATGAAGGCCGCAACGCGACCGATCGCCGTGCCGGGGGGCTTTCGAGTTCTCACCGCGCTCATCGATCCCGCAGGTCGGCGCCCACCGCTCCAGACGAGTCACCGCATGTCGCACCTTCGACGCTCTCGCTCCCTCTTCGCTCCACGAACGCTCGGCTGCCTCGCGGTGCTCGCGTCGGTGTTCCCGGCCCACGCGCAGGTGTTGCGCCTGGGCGTTCAGGGCTTCGCACGCCACGCGACGATCGCCGAGGCGATCGCGGCAGCGCAGGAGGGTGACACGCTCGTGCTCAGCGGCCGCGCCTATCCCGGGTTCACGATCGACGGCCGCGCGCTGCGCATTCTCGAAGCGCCCGGTCAGACCGCGGTCGTGAACGGCACGGTGACGATCCGCAACCTCGCGCGCGCGCAGACGGTCGTGCTCGACGGACTCGACATCGTCGCACCGGCGTTTGCGGATCCCGGCGCGCAGGCGCTGGTGATCTCGAACAACGTCGGTTGCGTGCGCCTGCAGCACTGCAACGTGGTCGGCGGTGAAGGTCGCGACGGACCGACGGATGACTTCGCCTGCAGCGCCGTCAGCGGCGGCCCCGCGGCCTTCGTGCGCAACTCGGCGCGCGTCTCGTTCACGCGCTGCGCGCTAACGGGTGGATGGGGAAGCAGTCCGGACGACACGTTCGCCTGCTACGGCGGTCCCGGCGGAGACGCGCTCGATGCGGCGACGTCGACGCTCGCCCTCTACGACTGCACCGTCGTCGGCGGTCACGGCGGGCCGAGCAACATCCCCGGCCCCGGCGGATCCCACGACTACAACTCGGCCGACTACGCGGGCCCCGGCGGCGCGGGAGCACGCGTCGCGAGCGGGCGCATCTTCGCCAGCGGCTCGACTCTGCGCGGAGGCAACGGAGGTGACGGCGTCTACGAGCGCGATCACGGCGGCGACGGGCTCGTGGTCGGCGCAACCGCGTTGGCGCGCCTGCGCGGGACGACGCTCGCTGGAGGGCTCGGCGGCATGCTCATTCCACCGTTCGGACCTCCGGGATTGCCCTCGAGCGGCGCAGGCACGATCGTCACGCTGCCCTTCGATGCGCGCTCGATCGACGTGCAGGCGTTGTCGCGCGATGCGACGAGCCTTCCGATCTCGGTCACGGGCAAGGCCGGTGACGCGTTCTTCCTCGAAGCGGGCGAGCGCGCGGGCCTGAACTTCGGAAGCGGCACGCAGGGCGCGTGGCTGATCGCTCCGCCGTATCCGCAGCTCGCGCAGCCGACGCCGTTCTTCGTCTGCCCCGTCGACGGCACGTTCACGACGAGCGTGTCGTTGCCGGATCTCGCCGGAGTGAACTTCGCGAGCTCCTCGTTCTTGCAGGCGCGCGTCGTGGACGTGCTCGGCAACCCGATCGAGTCGAGCCCGTTCCATCTGCTCGTCCTCGACCACCAGGCGCTGCCCGATTGCAACGGCAACGGCGCGCTCGATCTCTTCGACGTGCTCGAAGGCGCAACGCCCGACGTCGACAACAACCTGAACCCCGACTCCTGCGACAACGATTGCAACGGCAACGGCGTGCCGGACACGACCGACATCGTGAGCCACACGAGCTTCGACTCGAACGCCGACGGGCTGCCGGACGAGTGCCAGACGAGCTTCGCGCGCTACGTCGACCCCGCGGCGCCGCCCGGCGGCAACGGGAGCGCGGCGCAGCCGTTCCAGACGATCGCGCAAGGCAAGCTGGCGAGCGCGGCCGGTGACACGCTCATCCTGAAGGACGGACTCTACGTCGGCACGCAGAACCTCGGCCTCGATCTCGGCGCGCTCACGTTGCGCAGCGAGAACGGTTCGGCGAACTGCATCCTCGACGGCGAAGGAGTGCGGCGCGCGTTCCGCATCTCGACCTCGCCGACCGCGGTGACGATCCTCGACGGCGTGACGATCCAGAATGGTTTCGCGCCAGCAGTGACGCTTCAACCGGGGGGAGGCGCGCTGGCGCTCGTCGCGGGCAACCTGATCTTGCGCAACTCGCGCATCCGGCTGTGCGGTGCAAGCGATCGCGGTGGCGCGCTCGACGTGTCCGGGACCGTGTTCGTGTGCGAGAACTGCCGGTTCGAAGACGACGTCTCGCCCGGTCGTTCCGGCGGAGCCGTGTACTTGCGCAACGTCGCGGCGGGCGGCTCCATGCGCTTCACGGCCTGCACGTTCTTGCGCAACACGGCCGCGTTCGGCGGCGCGATCTGGAGCAACGTGCCGTTCGTGGTGCAGCGCTCGCGCTTCGTGCGCAACGTCGCGACGAACGTGGGCGGAGCGATCGGATCGCAGTTCTTCGGCGGTGCGAGCGACGTGGTGGTCGAAGACAGCCTGTTCGCGGGCAACTACGCCGCCCAGCTCGCGGGTGCGCTGCACTGCGACGGCACCTCGACGGCACTGCACGGGCTGCGCGTGTTGAATTCGACGTTGGTGGCGAACCTCGTCGACCCTGCGGGCTACGCGGGCGGCGGGATCTACGCCGATCGCGTGCGCCTGACCATGGCGAACACGATCGTGTGGGCCAACACGGCGGCGACCGGAGCGCAGATCGAGCTCGCGGATGCCGATCTGCACGCCGACGCGTCCGATGTCGAGGGTGGCGCGAGCGCTGTCGGGATCCTGGGAGCATCGAGCCTCGCGTGGGGCCCGCTCATGCTCGATCTCGATCCGCAGTTCGCCGACGCGGACGGGCCCGACGACCAGCCGCTGACCTTCAACGACAACGACTACCGTCTCTCGCTCGCTTCGCCGTGCGTCGACGCAGGCGACAACGCGCTCGTGCGCGCCGACCTCTTCGACCTCGACCTCGACGGCAACCGGCTGGAGCCGTTGCCGTTCGACTTCGACGGCCTGGTGCGCTTCCGCGACGAGCCGGGCGTGCCCGACACCGGCAACGGCGTCGCGCCGATCGTCGACATGGGCGCGTTCGAGTTCTGATCCCGGGGCGAACTCGCGCAGCGCGCTCGCACCGGCCGATCGCGGTTCCGCCGCCGGAACGCGATCACGCTCGCGCGCGTCGAAGTGAAGACTCAGCGCCACGACCTGCGCGCTGAATGCATGATGGCGCATCGATGGATGCCAACCGACCGACCGTCGTCATCGTCGGCGCCGGATTCGCCGGCCTGCGCGCGGCGCGCGAGCTCGAGCGCGCTCCCGTGCGCGTGATCGTCGTCGATCGCAGCAACCACCACGTCTTCCAACCTCTGCTGTATCAAGTCGCGACGGCCGCGCTCAGCCCCGCGGACATCGCCGTGCCGATCCGCAAGATCCTGCGCGCGCAGGAGAATGCGCACGTCCTGCTCGGCAACGTGACCGCGTTCGACCTCGAGCGGCGCCGCGTGCGCGTCGACGCGCGCGAGCTCGAGTACGACTGGCTGATCGTCGCGCCCGGCGTCACGCACTCCTGGTTCGGCAATCCGCAGTGGGCGCCGCACGCGCCGGGCCTGAAGACGATCGACGACGCGACGGAGATCCGCCGGCGCTTCCTGCTCGCCTTCGAGCGCGCCGAAGGCACCGACGATCCCGCGGAGCGCGCGGCCGCGCTGACCTTCGCCGTCGTCGGCGGCGGACCGACGGGCGTCGAGCTCGCGGGAGCGATGGTCGAGATCGCGCGCGACGTGCTGCCGCCGGATTTCCGCAGCTTCGACAGCTCGAAGTCGCGCGTCGTGCTGCTCGAGGCGGGGCCGCGCGTCCTGCCGGCGATGTCGGAGGCGAGCAGCGCCAAGGCGCGCGAGCACCTGATCGAGCTCGGCGTCGACGTCCGCACCGATGCGCGCGTGACCGCGGTCGACGCGCGCGGGCTCGTCGCGGGCGGCGAGCGCATCGAATGCCTCACGATCCTGTGGGCCGCGGGCGTGCAGGCGTCGCCGCTGGGCGCCGCGCTGAGCTCACCGCTCGATCGCGCGGGGCGCGTGCTCGTCAACTCGGACCTGTCCCTGCCCGGACGCGCGGAGGTCTTCGTCGCCGGCGATCTCGCTTCCATCGTCGACGAGCGCACGCACGTTCCCGTCCCCGGCATCGCGCCGGCCGCGATCCAGATGGGAGCGCACGTCGGCCGCCTGATCGCGCGCGAAGCGAGCGCGCGTGCGCATGGCGGGCCCGCGCCGCGGCGCACTCCCTTCCGCTACCGCGACAAGGGCCAGCTCGCGACGATCGGACGCAAGAAAGCCGTCGCCGACCTGCCGTTCGGGCACTGGTCGGGTTTCCTCGCGTGGACGCTGTGGGCGCTCGTCCACGTGACCTACCTGGTGCAGTTCCGCAATCGCATCTACGTCCTGCTCGGATGGATGTGGACCTGGGCGTTCCACGAGCGCGGCGCGCGCCTCATCGTCGAGAGCGAACGCGAAGCGAGCTCGCGCGGCGCGCCGAAACCCTGAGCCCCGCGCTCACGGTGTCAATCGATTGACGCCGTCGGCCGCGAGCTGGATCGCGATGCGCTCGACGACCTCGTCGCCACGCTGGAGCAGGAGGAAGCGCGCCGCGGAGCTGACGGCGGCGACCTGCGAGCGGCCGTCGGTGAGCTCGACGCTCGAATACGCGTTCACGTGGCCCGTGCTGATCACGAGCACGTCGAGCTGCTTGCCGTCGGCGTCGGTGAAGGCGATCGAGTCCGCACGCGCGACGGGCGGGCGCAGCTCGACCTGCACGCGGCAGCGCGTGAACACGCGCACGTCGAGCGCGGTCACGTCCTCGTCCGGCTTCAACGCGTGCGAGCTCGGCACGATGTCGTCGGAGCTCAGCTCCAGGTTGATGCCGGTCTTCGGCACGTTCGTGAACTCGAAGCGGCCGCGCTCATCCGTGGTGACCGACTCGCGCTCGTGCAGCATCAGGAACGCAGCCCGTCCGCCGAAGACGCGCGAGCGCACGCCGAAGGCCTCGGTCGAGAGCTCGACGTTCACGCCCGCGAGCGGCAGCCCGGCGTCGCTGCGCACGACGCCCGCGACCTTCGGCCACATCGGCGCGGGTGGCACCGTGATCTGCGCCGCGCGCTCGCCGGCCTGGATCCCGTTCGACGTGTGGCGCGCGAGCGTCTCGGGATCGAAGACCGCGATCTTGTAGCGCCGATCCGAGAGCCCGCCGATCTCGAAGCGGCCCTCGTCGTCGGTCGTGATCCACGGCCAGAACGCCGTCGAAGGAGCCTTGCTCGCCGTCCAATCCCAGAAGCTGTCGCCGTCCTTCGCTCCCGCGCGCGGCTCGGTCGCGAGCGCTTGCGGCGGAACGCTCATGCCCGAGAGCAGACCTTCCTGCGAGAACGCCGCGCGCCCGATGAGACCGAACGGCGTCGGATCGTCGATCCACACGCGCAGACCCGGGAGCGGATGACCTTTCGGATCGACGACTTGTCCGCGGATCGAGAGCGGCGGACCGCCGAGCACGAGCTCGATCACGCTCGGCCAGCCGCTGTCGCCCTCGCGCGCTTCCTTCGGACGCTCGAGACGCGCCGGCAGGAAACCCTGCTTGAGCGCGACGAGCGCATCCGCGGTCACGGCGCGCGCGAGATCGATCGCGAACTCGCCGTGCGCATCGCTCAGCGTCGACGCGAGCCCCACGGCGACGCGCGCGCCTTCGACCGGCGCGCCGCGCGGATCGACGACGTGACCGCGCAACGCGCCGGCGAGCGGAACGCTCGGGCGCGCGAGCGTGAGCTCGAGGCCACGCACGCTCGCGCTCGGCGCCTCCATGAGCAGGCGCGCGTAGCCGTCCGCGACGACGCGCAGCTGCGCGCCGGGCACGTTCGGCACGCGCCCGAGCGCGAACGCGCCTTGCGCGCCGGCTCGCGTGTCCCAGCCGAGCACGTGCGTGCCCTCGAGCGTCTCGTCGAAGCGCGCGTCGAAACCCTCGGGCAAGAGCAGCGCGATGTGCGCGCCGGAGATGCCGGTGCGCATCTCGTCGAGCACGCGGCCTTCGAGCTCGATCCACGGGCCGACGAGCACCAGCGGGCCGATGGAGCTCGAGCCCGGCTCGGGACGGAACACGCCGGAGCGGATCGTCAGCCAGGAATCGTCGTCGCTCTCGATCTCGCCGCGCTCGAGCGTCGTCGTGAGCTCGAACCAGCCGCCGCCGCCGCTCGAGAGCTCGAGCGCCTCGGACGCGCCGTGCAGTCGCAGCTTCACGCCCGCGCGCGGAGTTCCCTCGGCGTCGAGCACGCGACCGCGGACCTTGCGCGCCGCGGCCGCGGGAGCGGAGCTCTTCGGGGTCGTGCTCGCGTTCGCCGGCGCGACCTCGTTCGCGTTCGCGCGCGAGCTCGCGACACCGCTGAGCGGCGCTTCGCCCGCGAGCGGCGTGCGCTCGTCGCTCGCGGGCGCAACCGGGTTCGCGGCGAGCGCGCCCGGCTCGTGCGTCGCCGGCGAGCGCAGCACGAAGAACGCCGCGGTGACCAGGGCGATGGCGGAGACGAGCACAGCGGCGAGCTTGGCGTTCAAGACGATTCCTCCGAGGGTCGTTGCGGTCCCGAGCGACGTGCTCGCGGCGGCGCCTGTGGCCGTGGCGGTGCTCGTGTGCGCGCCCGCCGCTTGCATCGCGGCCGCGCTCGACGCGAGCGGTTTCAGCTGCAACCACGGCGCGAACGCGAGCAGCCACGGCTCACGTCCGCCCGCGCTGCGATCGAGGCGCTCGCGCAGGCGCTCGAGTCCGCGCCCGATGCGGCTGTTCACCGTGTTCACCGTGGTGCCGAGGCGAGAAGCGATCTCGCGCGGCGGCAGGTTCTCGAAGAAGCGCAACAGGATCGCGCTCTTGAAGGGCTCCTCGAGCTCGAGCACGGCTTGCACGAGCTCGCGCTGCAGCGTGACGCGCTCGACGATGCGCCCGGTCGATTCCTGCGCCTCCGCGCGCGCGACATCGGCCTCGCGCGCGTCGCGTCGCGCCGCTCCGCGACGGCGTTCGCGCAGCGCGGTGCGCATGACTTCGGCGATCCACTGGCGGAAGCGCGTCGCGTCGCGCGGCTGGCGATGGAGCGCGACGACGCAGGCTTCCTGCGCCAGATCGTCGGCCGCGTCCGTCTCGGCGACCATTTGCCGCGCCAGCCGGCGGATCCAATCGAGGTGCTCGAGCAGCGTCTCGGCGGAGGTGGGGGAGTCGGGTCCTTCGTGCATCGGCGGCAGTCAGGATGCCGCGCGGGTCCGATCCTGTGCCGGAATCACGCCAGAAGGTGCCGGGAGCGCGTGCATCGCCCTCGCGACGACCCGCGGGTGTCGCGCGGGGCACGCCACGGTGCCGAGCGCGTCCGTGTCCGTGCGCTCGCGACGTGCGCACCGGTTGGCGCGAGCTCTCGCGCGTCTACGCACCATGTCCGCCCTCGACCCCCACGCCGTGCGCATAGTCGCGGAGGCCGTCTGCGGACGAAATCGAAGACTCCGCGGCGGAACACGGCGTCGCCGGTCGCCGGACGCGGGGTGCGACGCGCGAAGCCGCTGTTCGCGCGCGTGAGACCTCGCGGCAGGGATGCGCTCATGGACCGATGCATGCGGATCATCGACGGCAACGAGGCCGCGGCGAGCGTCGCCTACCGCGCGAGCGAGGTGATCGCGATCTATCCGATCACTCCCTCGTCGGCGATGGGCGAGCTCGCCGACGAATGGGCCGCGCGCGGCGATCGCAACCTGTGGAGCACGGTGCCGACCGTGCAAGAGATGCAATCGGAAGGCGGCGCGGCGGGAGCGGTGCACGGCGCGTTGCAGGCGGGATCGCTCGCGACGAGCTTCACGGCGTCGCAGGGGCTCCTGCTCTACATCCCCAACCTCTACAAGATCGCGGGCGAGCTCCTGCCCTTCGTGCTGCACGTCTCGGCGCGCACGCTCGCGACGCACGCGCTCTCGATCTTCGGCGACCACTCCGACGTGATGGCGTGTCGCGCGACCGGCTTCGCGATGTTGTGCTCGGGCTCGCCGCAGGAAGCGCACGACCTCGCGGCGATCGCGCACGCGGCGACGTTGCGCGCGCGCGTGCCGTTCCTGCACTTCTTCGACGGGTTCCGCACGTCGCACGAGCTCGGGGGCGTCGAGCTCCTCGGCGACGACGAGCTGCGCAAGCTCCTCGACGAGTCGTCGATAGCCGCCTTACGCGCACGTGCGCTCTCGCCCGACCATCCCGTGCTGCGCGGCTCGGCGCAGAATCCCGACACGTTCTTCCAGGCGCGCGAGGCGTGCAATCCGTTCCACGACGCGTGTCCCACGATCGTCGAGGAGGAGATGGAGCGCTTCGCGGCGCTCACGGGCCGCACGTACGGGCTGTTCGAATGGCACGGCGCTCCCGACGCGGAGCGCGCGCTCGTGATCCTCGGTTCGGGCGCGGAGACGGCGCGCACGACCGTCGACTGGCTGCGCCAGCGCGGCGAGAAGGTCGGCGTGCTCGTCGTGCATCTGTACCGGCCGTTCTCGGTCGAGCGGTTCCTCGCCGCATTGCCGGCGTCGGTGAAGCGCATCGCGGTGCTCGATCGCACGAAGGAGCCGGGGTCGATCGGCGAGCCGTTGTTCCTCGACGTGGTGGCCGCGCTCGGGGAAGCGCCGGCGCTCGGCGACTCGCGCGCGCTGCCGCTCGTCATCGGCGGCCGCTACGGGCTCTCGTCGAAGGAGTTCACGCCCGCGATGGTCTGCGCGGTGTTCGAGGAGCTCGCGCGCCCGAGCCCGCGGCGCCGGTTCACCGTGGGCATCATCGATGACGTGACACGGCTCTCGCTCGAGGTCGGCGCGGAGCCGGATGTGCTGCCGAAGGGCGTTTTCCAGGCTCTTTTCTACGGTTTGGGCTCGGACGGGACCGTCGGCGCGAACAAGAACACGATCAAGATCATCGGCGAGGAGACCGGCCAGCACGTGCAGGGCTACTTCGTCTACGACTCGAAGAAGTCGGGCGCGATGACCGTCTCGCACCTGCGCTTCGCGCCGCAGCCGTTGCGCGCTCCGTACCTCGTGGCGACGGCGGATTTCGTCGCCTGTCACCAGTTCGAGTTCGTGGAGCGCTTCGACGTGCTCGAGAAGGCCCGCGACGGCGCCGTGCTGCTCTTGAACAGTCCGTACGGGGCGTCCGAGGTGTTCGAGCGCTTGCCGCGCGAGCTGCAGGAGTCGCTGATCGCGAAGAAGATCGACCTGTGGGTCATCGACGCGCTCGCCGTCTCTCGCGCGGCGGGCATGGGCGGGCGCATCAACACCGTGATGCAGACGTGCTTCTTCGGCATCTCGGGCGTCTTGCCGCGCGACGAAGCGATCGCGCACATCAAGCACTCGATCGAGAAGACCTACGGCAAGAAGGGTGCTGAGGTCGTGCGCAAGAACCAGGAGGCGATCGATCGCACGCTCGAGCGTCTCGAGCGCGTCACGGTTCCCGCGCGCGTCACGAGCGCGCGACCGCGACCGCCCGCCGTGCGCGCCGACGCGCCCGATTTCGTGCAGCGCATCACGGCGCGCATGATCGCGGGAGAGGGCGATCTGCTCCCGGTGAGCGCGTTTCCGCCCGACGGCACGTGGCCGACGGGCACGGCGCGCTTCGAGAAGCGCAACCTCGCGGCGGAGATCCCGCAGTGGGATGCCGAGCTGTGCATCCAATGCAACAAGTGCGCGCTCGTGTGCCCGCACGCGGCGATCCGCGCGAAGGTCTACGATCCGTGCGAGCTCGCAAGCGCTCCCGTCGGCTTCCAGCACACGCCCTACAAGGCCGCGGAGCACGGCGCGCAGTCGTACACGATCCAGGTCGCGCCCGAGGATTGCACGGGTTGCCAGTTGTGCGCCGTCGTCTGTCCGGCGAAGGACAAATCGAATCCGCGCCACAAGGCGCTCGACATGACGCCGCAGCGCGACCGCCGCGAGGTCGAGCGCCAGCGCTTCGAGTTCTTCCTCACCTTGCCCGAAGCCGATCGCACGCAGGTCAAGCTCGACGTGAAGGGCTCGCAGCTGCTCGAGCCGTTGTTCGAATTCTCCGGCGCGTGCTCGGGCTGCGGCGAGACGCCCTATCTCAAGCTGTTGACGCAGCTCTTCGGCGATCACCTGCTGATCGCCAACGCGACCGGCTGCACGTCGATCTACGGCGGCAATCTGCCGACGACGCCGTACTCGAAGAACCGCGACGGACGCGGGCCCGCGTGGGCCAACTCGCTCTTCGAGGACAACGCGGAGTTCGGCCTTGGGATGCGCATGGGCGTCGAGGCGCAGCGTGCGCTCGCGCGCGAGCGCTTGATGGGCCTCGCACCGCAACTCGGCGACGAGCTCGTGAGCGCGCTGCTCACGTGCCCGCCGCACGACGAGGCCGCGCGCAACGCGCAACGCGAGCGCGTGGCGCTCTTGCGCACGAAGCTGCGCACGCTCGCGACGCCGGCCGCGCGCGAGCTCGATGCTCTCGCCGATCTCCTCGTGCGCAAGTCGGTCTGGCTCGTCGGCGGCGACGGTTGGGCCTACGACATCGGCTTCGGCGGGCTCGACCACGTGCTCTCGTCGAGCTGGGACGTCAACGTGCTCGTGCTCGACACGGGTGTCTACTCGAACACCGGTGGACAACAGTCGAAGGCCACGCCGCTCGGCGCCGCGGCGAAGTTCGCGAGCGCGGGCAAGGCGACGCCGAAGAAGGACCTCGGCCTGATCGCGATGAGCTACGGGCACGTGTACGTCGCGCAGGTCGCGATGGGGGCGAAGGACGCGCAGACGGTGAAGGCGCTGCTCGAAGCCGACGCGCATCCGGGCCCGAGCCTCGTCATCGCCTACAGCCACTGCATCGCGCACGGCTATGACATGGCGCACGGTCTGGAACAGCAGAGATTGGCCGCCGAGTGCGGGATGTGGCCGCTGTATCGCGTCGATCCGCGCCGCGCGGCGGCGGGCGAGCCGGCGCTCGAGATCGACATGGGCGCGACGCCCAAACGTTCGGTGCGCGAGTACACGCAGAACGAGACGCGCTTCCGCATGATCGAGAAACTCGATCCCAAGCGTTTCGCGCAGCTGCAGGAAGACGCACAGCGCGATGCGATCCGGCGCATGGAGATCTACCGGCAGCTCGCCGAGCTGCGCGTCGGGCGCGTTTCGGACCCCGCTCCTGCGACCGCCGCGAGCACGCCCGCGATTCTCACGCCCGCGAAGGACTCCTGACCATGGATCTGCGCACCAGCTACCTGGGTTTCGAGCTCCCGCATCCGCTCATCGTCGGCGCGTCGCCGATCTGCGACGACCTCGACCTCGTGCGCCGCGCGGTCGACGCGGGCGCGGCGGCGATCGTGATGCACTCGCTGTTCGAGGAGCAGGTCGAGTTCGAGACGATCACGCATGAATCGGTGGAGGCGCACGGGCTCTCGTTCGCCGAGGCCGCGAGCTATCTGCCGCAGCCGGGCGAGTTCGTCCTCGGTCCCGACGCGTACCTCGAGCAGATCCGCAAGCTCAAGCGCTTCGTCGGCGTGCCCGTGATCGCGTCGTTGAACGGCGTCACCGATTCCGGCTGGCTGCACTACGCGCGCCTGATCGAGCAGGCCGGCGCCGACGCGCTCGAGCTGAACGTCTACGCCGTTTCCCACGATCCGCGCGAGACCGCCGCCGAGGTGGAGGACCGTGTCGTGCACATGGTCCAGCACGTCGCGCGCGAGACGCGGCTGCCGATCGCAGTGAAGCTCTCGCCGTTCTGGACGTCGCTCGCGCACCTGTCGCGCCGCATCGAGCAGGCGGGAGCGCAGGGCCTCGTGCTCTTCAACCGCTTCTACCAGCCCGACATCGATCCCGAGCTGCTCGACGTGAAGCTCTCGCTGCGCTACTCGGACCCCGGAGAGCTCCTGTTGCGCCTGCGCTGGCTCGCGCTGCTCTCGGGCCGCACGAAGCTGTCGCTGTCAGCCTCGGGCGGCGTGCACACCGGTCGCGACGCGCTGAAGGCCGTGATGGCGGGCGCGAACTCGGTGCAGATGGTGTCGGCGCTCCTGCAACACGGACCCGAACAATTGACGCGGGTGCGCACCGAGCTTTCGCAGTGGCTCGAGGAGCACGAGTATCGCTCGCTGCGCCAGGCGCAAGGCAGCTTGAACCTGATCCACACGCCGCGCCCCGAGGTCTACGAACGCGGCAACTACCTCAAGATCCTGCAGGGCTGGTCGCGCGCGGAACGGTGACGATGTCGGGACTGGCGTGCGGCACTCTGTAGATCACCGACGACGAGGGGATTGGGCTCGCTGTTCGTCGACGTCGTGCGCCGCGCGATCGAGACTCTCGGCGTCGACCTTTTCGCGCGCATGTTAGTGATCACGACCGCCCTGCATTCAGAGCGTCCGTTCGGAATCCACTCCATGCGCGGCCGGCGGTCGGGGAGCCGCGACCGGTCAGTCGCACTGATTCAGCAGCACCGAGACCGTGTTCGAGCCGTAGTTCGCGACCGCGAGGTCGGCGTCGCCGTCGCCGTCGAGATCCGCGCTGGTCACGGAGTAGGGTTCGCTGCCCACGCCGTACTGAACCTGGGTCGCGAAAGTGCCGCTGCCTTGGTTGAGGAGCACCGAAACGTTCAAGGCGGAGGTGAGGTAGCCGCTCGCGACCGCGAGGTCAGCGTCGCCGTCGCCGTCGAGATCCGCGCCGGTCACGGAGGTGGGGCTGCTGCCCACGCCGTACTGCACCTGTGTCGCGAAGGTGCCGCTGCCTTGGTTGAGGAGCACCGAGACCGTGCTCGAGAGGTAGTTCGCGACCGCGAGGTCAACGTCGCCGTCACCGTCGAGATCTGCGCTGGTCACGGAACTCGGCTGGGAGCCCACGCCGTACTGAACCTGCGTCGCGAAGGTGCCGTTGCCTTGGTTGCGAAGCACCGAGACCGTGTTCAAGCCGTGGTTCGCGATCGCGAGGTCGGCGTCGCCGTCGCCATCGAGATCCGCGCTGGTCACGGACCAGGGAGAAGTGCCCACGCTGTACGGAACCTGTGTCGCGAAGGTGCCGCTGCCTTGGTTGAGGAGCACCGAGATCGTGCTCGAGAGGGAGTTCACGGCCACGAGGTCCGCGTCGCCGTCGCCGTCGAGGTCCGCGCTGGTCACGGAAATGGGTCTGCTTACACCGTAGGGAACCTGTGTCGCGAAGGTCCCACCGCCTTGGTTGAGGAGCACCGAGACCGTGCTCGAGTTGAAGTTCGCGACCGCGAGGTCAGCGTCGCCGTCGCCGTCGAGATCCGCGCTGGTCACGGAGTAGGGAGTGGTTCCCACGCCGTACGGAACCTGTGTCGCGAAGGTGCCGTTGCCTTGGTTGAGGAGCACCGAGACCGTGTTCGAGCTGCCGTTCGCGACCACGAGGTCAGCGTCGCCGTCGCCATCGAGATCCGCGCTGGTCACCGAGTAGGGAAACGAGCCCACGTCATACGGAACCTGTGTGGCGAAGGTGCCGCTGCCTTGGTTGCGGAGCACTGAGACCATGCTCGATCCGTAGTTCGCGACCGCGAGGTCGGCGTCACCGTCGCCGTCGAGATCCGCGCTGGTCACGCAGTCGGGATTGATTTCAACGCCGTACTGCACCTGTGTCGCGAAGGTGCCGCTGCCTTGGTTGCGGAGCACCGAGACCGAGTTCGAGCTGTAGTTCGCGACCGCGAGGTCAGCGTCGCCGTCGCCGTCGAGATCCGTGCTGGTCACGGATTGGGGATTGAATCCCACGCTGTACTGCACGTGTGTCGCGAAAGTGCCGCTGCCTTGGTTGCGAAGCACCGAGACCGTGTTCGAGCTGATGTTCGCGACCGCGAGGTCGGCGTCGCCGTCGCCGTCGACATCCGCGCTGGTCACGGAGATGGGGCCGCTACCCACGCCGTACTGAACCTGTGCCGCAAAGGTGCCGCTGCCTTGGTTGCGGAGCACCGAGACCGTGTTCGAGCCGTAGTTCGCGACCGCGAGGTCCGCGTCGCCGTCGCCGTCGAGATCCGCGCTGGTCACGGAGTAGGGATTGACGCCCACGCCGTACTGCACCTGTGTCGCGAAGGCGCCGCTGCCCTGACTGAGGAGCACCGAGACCGTGTTCGAGCTGTAGTTCGCGACCGCGAGGTCCGCGTCGCCGTCGCCGTCGAAATCCGCGCTGGTCACGGATCGGGGGCCGCTGCCGACCGGCACCTGAAGTCCGGGAAGGTGTGCGTCGGGGCAATTGGGATGAAGCGGTGCGGCTGGAAACTGCGAGCCACCGGGACGGTGCACGCGCACGTTCGGCGGCTGCGTGAGTGTGGAAGTCTGCGGGATCGATTCGCCGCTGACTGCAGCGGCCTCGGGCGTTGAAGCGTGCGTTGGAGTGTCGATGCGCGTCACATGGATCGTTCGCTGAGTCGTGTTCCGCAGCCCGTCGCTGGCAACGGCTTCGATCGTGTTGCGGCCCGGCGCGAGCACCACCGCCAGTCGTGCGAAGGTGCCGTTGTTGTCGGTTCCGATGCTCACCTCGGCCGGCTCGCCGTTCACGAACACAGTGAGTCCTTCGAACCCGCTCAACAGGTCACCGACCCGGCCGATCACGTCGACGGTCGCGCTCGTGAGCTGCGCGTCGGCCTTGGGGAAGTCGATGAGGAGGCTCGGGGGCACGGTGTCGTGCGTTACGAACGTCGTCGCCGGCGCGCTGCGTTGGCGGTTCGAGGTCGACGCAATGGCAGTGAAGTCCAGCGCGTTGACTTGATTGGCTCCGAGCACGCTGCCGACGGGAAGTGTGGCCGTGAAACGACCATTCGAGACGCTCGCGAGGACGATCCCGTTCGGACCAGCGACCTCCACCTGGGAGGCATCGCACACGCTGCCGGCGATCACGATCGAATCACCTGCGATGAGCGTCGCGTGCGCATCCAGCACGGGAGACGGAACGACGAAGTGCGCGCCGCCCTGGAACTTGGGGCCACCCGAGTGATTCGCTCCACTGCCGACATTCGCGTGCGCCGACAGCCGAGCGCTCGCGCCTGGAACGATCACCGCCAGAACGAGCACGAACGGGAGCAGGACGCGAGTGTCGAGGGTGCGAGCGATTCGTCTCATGGGGTCGACCGGAGGGGTTCTCGCGTTGCAGCGCGCTGGCGCGAGCGGGTGCCGAACCACCCAGGTTTGCGAGGCGGGGCAGGGTGCCGACCGCGAGTGAGGCGGCGCGTCACCGTTGCTTGGGAAGTCAACTGAAGAGCGAAGTATCTGCGCGCGCGAGGCGGCGACCAATGGGAAGTCAGGGAATAACCGTTCATTGTATCGCCGCGCCGCCTGCACGGGGCCATGCGGATGTCCATACCAGATCTGGAAGTTGCGCGTGGTCTCCGGCTGAGTCGCCCGAGCGGCGCGCGCGGCGACGCGTGGACCGAGTGGAATCTCTCCGGATCCCTCGGCGCGGAGTACACCCATGCGCACGAATCCCTCGAGGATAGGATGGACGGGGCTCGTGGGAGGGGGCGACGCCGCGTGCGCGTGGGGCGCGCGAGTACCATCCCGCGCCGTGACTCCGCGCTTCCGCACGCTCCGTCCCTGGCTGCTCGAGCAATTCGGGCGCGACGTTCGGCGTGTTTCGCTCGACGCGGGCTCCACGTGTCCGAATCGCGACGGCACGAAGGGCTTCGGCGGTTGCACCTACTGCGACGTCGAGGGCTCGGGCACGGGTGCGATGAAGAGCGGCAAGGAGCTCGCGACGCAGCTGGCGAACGGCATCGCGCGCGCGCGGCACCAAGGCACGAAGATCGACGTCATCGCGTACTTCCAGTCGTACTCGAACACGTATGTCGAGCTCTCGCGCCTGAAGGAAGTCCTCAGCGTCGTCGAGCCGTGGCTCGACCAGCCCGAAGGCTCGCGCGTCGTCGCGGTCAGCATCGCCACGCGTCCCGACACGTTTCCGCCGGCGGCGGTCGAGCTGCTCGCCGAGCTCAATCGCCGCGTGCCCGTGTGGGTCGAGTTCGGTCTCGAATCCGCCGATGACGGCGTGCTCGAGCGCATCCGCCGCTTCCACACGCTCGCGGACTTCCACGACGCCGTCGAGCGCGCGCACGCGGCTGGTCTGCACACGATCGGCCACGCGATCCTCGGCTTGCCCGGCGACGGACGCGAGGGAGCGGCGCGTACCGCGCGCGAGCTCGCACGCGTGCGCGTGGGCGGCGTCAAGGTCCACAACCTGATGATCCTGCGCCGCACCCAGCTCGAGAAGGCGTGGTTGCGCGGCGAGGTCGAAGTGCTCGACGCGCGCACGTACGTCGCGTGCGACGAACACGATCCATCTCGAGCTCGAGCGCGAGCTCGAACGGCGCGGCACGCGGCAGGGAGCGCTCGCGGCCCAGGCCGAGCCCTCGCGCTCCTGAGTAACGACGCCTCGCTGCGCTCGGCGGACGAGCTCGACATCGACGCCACGCCCCGAGAACGGCACGCGAGCGCGCGAGCTCCCGCCAACGTTTCGCGACGCGGCTCGATAGCATGTCCGCCGCGCGAGCTCGCCCACGCATGTCGACGCCCGAGAACTCTGCCGAAGCGAAACCCGCGAGCGCGCGCCACGTCGATCTCAGCGAGCGCATCCTCTCCGTCTCCGCGACGATGGTCGGCGTATGCCTGACCGTGATCGGTCTCGTGCGCGTCGCCGACGAGCTGCGCAAGGTGCGCACGGCCACGGACAACATCGTGGCCTTCGACGCGGTCGCCTTCCTCGCGGCGGCGATCCTCGCCTATTCGTCGATCCGCACGAACCGGCCGCGGCGCAAGCTCGCGCTCGAGCGCGCGGCGGACGCGCTCTTCCTGTCGGCCCTGGTGGGGATGGTCGTGGTCTGCGGTCTGGTCGCGTACGAGATCGTCTGAGAGCGGGGCGGCCGGCCCCGGCGCGCGCGTTCAAGCGCAGCGGCGGGCGGGATGCGCAGAACGATCCTGAAAGAAATCGCGCGCTCGCGAAAGAGCTCTGAAACACTCGTTTTCGTGCGGTTTTCGAGCACTTTTCGCCCCACCGTCTCGGCGCGCCTCGGGTATCTGTCGTCCCCGTGCCCGGGACCCGCACGCAGCGTGCGCGACGCTCCGGCACCGACTCGAGCCCTCCCCAGGACCATGAACCTCCATCCGCGAAACGCATCCGCCGCCGCCGCGCTCACGCTGTCGCTCTGCGCGACGCAGGCTTCGGCACAGAATCTCGTCAACCCGGCCGACAAGCAGCGCCCGCCCGACGCTCCCGTGAGCGCGCAGAGCATGGACGCGACGATCGTCACCGGCCAGCGCGTGCAGGTCTCCGAGTACCGCGAGGAGGACCTCGTCGGTCCCAACCGCCAGCCCGAGTGGACGAAGTTCCGCCGCTTCCCGACCACGCGCGTCTACGTGCAGCCGCCGGGTCACGTCGGCGTCGAGTTCTGGGCGCGGCCGACGATCCCGCGCCACGGGCCGGTCGAGATCCAGAACCAGTACGAGATCGAGTTCGGCCTGCCCGGACGCTTCCAGCTCGACATCTACCTCGTGCGCAACCAGGAGGGCAACAACGGCCCCGGCCAGGTCGACGAGCAGAAGATCGAGCTGCGCTGGGCGCTCGCCGAGTGGGACGCGATCACGTGGAACCCGACGCTGTACCTCGAGCTGCAGAACAAGGACCAGGCACCCGACGGCATCGAAGCGAAGCTGCTCTTCGGCGACGAGCTCGCTCCGAGCTGGCACTGGGGCGCGAACCTCGTCTACGAGACGGAGATGGGCGGAGCGCACGAGACGGCGCACGAGCTCACGCTCGGTCTCTCGCACACGCTCGAGGACCAGCGCCTGTCGCTCGGCGGCGAGCTCAAGGCCGCGTTCATCAACACCTCCGCCGACCGCAGCAACTTCGACGAGGAGCTGCTCGTCGGTCCGAGCTTGCAGTACCGCCCGTCGGCCAACATGCACATGGACTTCGCGACGCTGATCGGCATCGGTCACGATTCGCCGCAAGCGCAGGGCTTCTTCGTCATCGGCTACGAGTTCTGAGCGGACGCTGCTTGGGGCAAGACCGGTCGCGCGCTGGAGCTGCGCAAGCGCTGCGACGCGATCACGCACGAGAATTCGCGTCGCGGCCCAGCGCGCGCGAGCCGCGTGCGCACGGGGCGCGGGGCACCGAATCGGAATGCACGGTGCTCCGCGCCCGCTTTTCGCCGGGTCCCAACGCCGTTTCGAGCTCGCGAGCGCGCGTTCGCGCGATCCTGACCGATCGCAGCGTTGCTGAAGGCGCACCAGCTCCTAGAGAATGCGCCGCCGCTTTCCGACGTCCGTGAACACGCCCATCACCCCTCCCGCCGCTTCCACGTCGCGAACGTGGCGCCGTCCGTTCTGGCCGGTCGCGTGCGTCGTTTCGTGCGCGCTGCACGGCGCGCTGTGGGCCTGGTGCGGGACGCTGCCGTGGGGTCCGGCCGGAGCACGCGCCGAGATCGCTCCCGACGAGGTCGTGTTCGAGCTGCGCTTGCGCGTCTCCGACGGCGACGGCGAATCGGGAACCACACCGAACGCGCCGGTGCTCGTGGCGAGCGCGGCCGCGGAGCTGCCGGTGCCCGTCGTCGAGGATGCGCCCGCGAGCGAGGAGCCCGCGACGTCGCTCGCGAACGACGAGCTCGGCCCTCTGGCTCCGATCACGCCGTTCGAATGGCTCGCCGTCGCCGAGCCCAGCGCGCTCGACCTCGCCGCGCGCGATCCTCTGCCGAATCAAGATCCCGCGCCGCTCGTGCTGCCGCCGAGCACGCAGCTCGCGACCGTGCCGGACGCCGTCGCGTCGAATGCCGCCGCACCGCTGCCGCCCGCGGCGACGGCTTCGGCGTCGGACGCGCACGTCGAACCCGCGCGCTCGACCGGAGCGGAGAAGATCGCCGGCAGCGACGCACCGGGCTCCGAGATCTCGCGCGCCAAGGCCAACGCCGCGCCCGCGGGCCCCGCGAGCTCGTCCTCGAGCGCGACCAGCGGCGCCAGCGCGTTGCGCGCTGACTCGGGGACGCCGACCGGCGGCGAGACGAAAGGTGTCGTGCTCCTCGACGGCCCGCGACCGATCTATCCGGCCGATTCGGAGCTCTACGGCGAGAAGGGCGAGGTCGTGTGCCTCTTGCACATCGACGTCGAGGGCAAGGTGACGCTGGTCGAGCTGCTCTCGACCTCCGGCTACAAGCGCCTCGATCGCGCCGCGCTCGACGGCTTGAAGCGCTGGCGTTTCCAGCCGGCGCTGGAGAACGGCAAGCCGGTCGCGTGCAAGCTGCGTCACAAGGTGAGCTTCGTCTTCCAGTGAGAGCTCGCGGAGACCTATTGCCTGGCGCGTCGCGCGGATCGACGACGGCGCGAGCTGGTCGACTCGTTCGCGTCGCGAGCGTTCTCGCGACCCTGGAAATCAACTCCCTGCACCCCGCCCGGCACGGGTGCGGAGGCGGGTCCCGCGCCCGGACTACGCGGCGCGCAATGTCTATGCGTCCAGTCGGGCATAGAGCTCACGGGCGGGCTCGCGCTCGTTCCGACACCGGATACGGTTGGCCGAGACGATTTCCTGACGCGCAGCGTGACCGATGAGAGCTCGGGCGCGCTGCGCTTCTTCGCGGGGAGCGCGACGCTCGATCGCGGTCCTCCACCCCCTCCACCGCGGGAGTTTCCGCCATGTTCCTTCCGACCACGTTCTTCACCGTGATCGCCTGCGTCGCAGGCAGCGACTCGATCGACATTCCGTTGCGCGTGCAGGCGCCGGAGGGTTACCCGGGCAATCCTTCGTCGCTCGTGAAGCCGTTGCGTCAAGACCTGACGAAGCTCGAGCTCGCGCTCGACGACAAGGGGATGGCGACTCTGCACCTCGCCGGACAAGCGGACGGTCCGAAGCTCGGACCGGTCGATCTCGGCTGGTGGATTCCGCGCATCCCGCGCCTCGCCAAGGGCGAGCCGACGCTGACGCGCATCGCCGTGGCGCAGCGCGAGTTCAACCGCAACGAGACGCGCTTCGAGGGCATCGAGGGCTGCGACGGGCTCAAGCTCGCGAACAACTGCCTCAAGCGCGGCCTGTGGGAGATCATGCTCGAGAAGAAGACCGACACGGGTTCGGCGCTCGCGATGCACGCCTGGTTCGAGATGCCGCGCGCCGTGTACGAGAAGGCCTACACGCAGCTCAACGGAGCGCCGTACGCCGCGATCCAGAGCGAGATCGAGAACTACCCGGTCTTCGGCGGCTTCGCGCTGCCGCTCGAAAAGCTGCGCAAGGTGTCGAGCGAGTCGCCGGCCAAGGGACTGCGCGCCGATCTCGATTCGAAGCGCCCGCTCTTCTCGGAGCAGAAGCGCAAGTCGGGCCTCCTGCTCGGCGGCCCGTTCGAGAAGCTCGGTGACTTCGCCGCCGATTCGAAGCAGCCGGTGAAGACGGCCAAGTTCAACGAGCCGGGCCTGTACGACAGCAACGACCCGATGTCGTTCGATCTGCGCTGGCTCGCGCACCCGCAGTCGGCCACGTGGCGCAAGGTCGAGGGCGTGCAGGCCAGCGTGAAGCTCGACGAGTTCGAAGTGCGCTTCGAGAACGGCCTGCGCCTGATCGTCGGCGCGGACGGGCTCGCCGCGCTGCCCGTGCGCGAGAAGCCGCCCGAGAGCGAGAAGGAGTGCATGCGCATCACCTTCGGCATTTCGACGCCGGACATCTACGCCAGCCAGGCCGAGCGTCAGAAGGAACAGTCCGCGCCGCGCGACGACTACCTGTTCCTGGTCGACAAGGACGGCAAGCACGTCGACAACCACACGACCGGCGTCGACCGCGCCTTCATCTGGCGCGACGCGAAGAGCTTCCACTTCTATCTGGTCGGCTACGAGCGCATCGCGATCGTCGCCGACATCCAGGTCGACGCTCCGCCGGTCGTCGCCGGAGGTTGATCCGCCCGAGGACGAGAGAGATTCGGTGGCCAGCGGCCGGGAGCGCACGAGCGCTTCCGGCCGCCGCGCTTTCCCGCGCTCGCTGCCGCGCGCCTCCCTGGCAGAATGCCGCGCATGCGTTCGACACTCGCCTCGCTCGCGCTCGCGTTGTCCCTCTCGGCCTGCGCCTCGCACGCTCCGACGCGGCCCGCGGAGATCGAAGCGTACCTGCAGAAGCACTCGGTCACGGTCGTGCGCGACGAGCTCCTCACGCTCTACTCGCCCTACGACGCGGACGTGACGCGCGAGTACGAGCTCGTGCTGCACGACGAAGCTCGGCGCGCGAGCGAGCTCTTCGGACAGAACGGCGCACCTCCCGTGCGCATCTACCTCATCGCCGTCGCCGACGACGATCCGCGGCAGCTCGACGAGCCGCTGCGTCCGGGCGTGCTCGGCAGCACGAAGGCCACGGCCGTAGGAGCGGATTTCGCGGTCGTCTACGTGCCGCGCGAGACCTCGACCGACAAGGCGCGCCTGCTCGCCGGCATGAATTCGGACACGTTGCGGCACGAGCTCGCGCACCTCGGCTCGCAGCGCGCAGGCGTCGTGCGCGGCGAGGAGCGCTGGTTCCACGAAGGTCTCGCCCAGGAGGTCGCCGCGGGAGACGCCGATGGCGTGCGCCTGGACCTCGAGCTCTTCCCGCGCGCGCTGCTCGACGCGCGCCGCATGGCCGCGACCGGTGCGATCGACGAGCTCTTGACCTGGCGCGCGGGCGACGCGCTCGCGAGCGAGACGTCGGTGCGGCGCTACGCCCTGTCTCACGCCTTGTTCCGTTTCCTCTTCGAGCGCGCGAACGGAGCGGACGGGGCGAGCTTCGTCGAACGCACGCGCGAGCTGTGTGCGCTCGACGCAAGTGCGTTGCGCGCGCTGGAGCCGGAGTGGCTCGCGTGGCTGAGCAAGCTCGACGCCCTGGAAGCGGTGCGGCGCGGCACGCAGTCGAGCTCCGCGGAGGAACGCGGGCGTGCCGCGTCGCGTCTGCCCTCGCTCGCCGAAGCGGGCGCGCCGGAGCTGCGCACGCGCGCCGCCGACGAGCTCGCGCTCGCGTTGCTCGGCGAGCCGTCGACGCGAGCGGGAGCCGCGACCTTCCTGTGCTACTTCCGCGAGCGGGCATTGACCGACGAGGATCTGCGCGCCCTCGAGACGAGCTCCGATGCCGCGCGACGGGTCACGGCGTGCGCCCTGCGCGCGCGGCGCGGCGAGAGGGTGGACCTCGCGCGCGCGCGGGCGAGCTGGGACGCGCTGGAGGACGCCGATCGATCCGCCCTGAGCGTCGCGGCGGCGCTGATCCGCGGCCTCGATTCGCGCTGACGCCCTCGCGCGCGTGACGCGCGCGTCACGAAGACACCGGCTACGTCGATCGGCTTCGCGTCCGCATCCCAATTGCGCATCGCGCGACGCGCAATCGCGAGCGAGATTCGCAAGCGGAGCGGCGCCGCTTCGCAGCGCGATCCAGCGTGTTCCGAGTGTGGACGCGCGGATGATGCGCGCGAACTCGTGCGCCCGGACATGAAAGCCCAGCTTCGAAACATCTTGTTGCCGCTGATCGCGCTGTGCGCGGCGAGCCGCGCTCGTGCTCAGACGGGCAATCTCTACGCGTACGACGACGGCATGGCCGACACGGGGTTGAGCTACGCCTTCGACGCCGACGTGTGCTGGTTGCAGCGCTACACCGCGGTCAACGGCGTCGACACGATCATCGCCATCGAGACGGCGGTGGGAGCGCCGACCCTCGGGGCGCCTGACGTTCCCGACGGCACGCCGATCACGTTGTGCGTGTGGGAGGATCCCAACGACGACGGCTTGCCCGACGACGCGGTGCTCGTCTCGATGGCGAGCGGCGTCGTGCAGAACTCGGGCACGGGGATGCTGACGCCCTACACGATTCCAGCCGCGACCGTGCACGGCAGCTTCTTCATCGGCGCCAACGTGCTCGTCGCCGGCGGAATGACCGCCGCGCCGATGGATCTGCAGACGCCGGCCGCGGGCCGCACGTGGTTCGCGATCAACGATCCGCCCGGCACGTTCGATCCGCAGCACATCTACAACAGCTTCATGGGGCGCGTCGAAACGCTCGGCGCCTTCCTGAACCACTGCTGGGTGATCCGCGCGCGCGGCGGCAACGCGCCGGTCGAGACGTACTGCTTCGCGAAGGTCAACTCCGCCGGTTGCACGCCGCAGATCACCTGGGGCGGCGTGCCGAGCATCAGCGCTGGAGCGGGCTTCACGATCTACGGCACGAACCTGCTCAACTTCCGCCGCGGCTTCTTCATGTACAGCACGGCCGGCCAGGCGCTCACTCCCTTCGGTGGCGGGTTCTTCTGCATCGCGCAACCCTTCCGCCGCACGCGCGCGATGAACACCGGCGGCATCGCCGGCGGCAGCAACTGCACGGGCGTGTTCACCTTCGACTTCAACCAGCACGTCGCGAGCGGCGTCGATCCGGCGCTGACGCTCGGGGCGAGCGTCGACGGCCAGTTCTACTACCGCGATCCGTTCTTCCCGGTGCCGAACGACATCGGCTTGACGGGCGGGATCCACTTCACGCTCGGGCCCTGACGGCCCGCGGCGCGAGCGCGATGGCAAGCGAGCAGCCGTCGCGCCACTCCGGCGGCCGGTCCACTGACCTCCTCGGTGGGCCGGCCGCTCTCTTCGCGAGCGGCCTCAACGCGCACCGCTCTTGCCGCGCGACTCGAGGATCTCGTTCAGGAGCTCG
Source organism: Planctomycetota bacterium (assembly GCA_044228975.1). Taxonomy (GTDB): domain Bacteria; phylum Planctomycetota; class UBA1135; order UBA1135; genus JADJNY01. The sequence continues at coordinate 76,024 of JBGATX010000001.1, forward strand.
ATCTGGATCTGCTGCAGCTCGACCATGTGTTGCCACTGCGCGTGCAGCACGTGGTCGACCTTGTCGTGCAGGCTGGCGATCTCGATCTCGGCCTTGAGGTTGACCCGGAAGTCCTGGTCGGCCTGCACGCGGTCGCGCGCCGCCATGCGGTTCTGCGACATCATGATGATCGGCGCCTGCAGAGCGGCGATGCACGAGAGCACCAGGTTGAGCAGGATGTAGGGGTAGGGATCGAACGCCGCCTGGCGCAGCGCGAAGGTGTTGATCAGCGCCCAGGCGACGAGCACCGCGAGGAACACGATCACGAAAGGCCACGAGCCGCCGACGCGTGCCACGGTGTCGGCGAAACGCTGGCCGCGGGTCGTCGTGCGGCGGAATTCCTCGTCGATGTCCTCGGCGACCGTCGTGTGACTCGCGGCCTTGCGCGCGACCGCGGCTTCGACCTCCGAGAGCTCGCCGCGCTCCGACTCGAGCTCCTTCAGGAGCAGCTCGACGCGCGCCGCGTTGCGGCAGTCGAGGCACACCTGCCCGTCCTCCGACCAGCGCGAGCCGTACTTCTGCGCAAGGAACTCCGCCAGGCGCTGGCGCAGCACGCGCGCGTGCACGCAGCGTCGCGCGGACTGCTCGCGGCCGCACAGGCAGCAGGACACGGGCTGGCGATCGAGCTTGCGACGCTCGACGAAGTTCGTTCCGTTGGACATGCAGAGCCTCCGCGGTCCTCGCCGCGCGCTCATCGTCGCCCGGAACGCGCCCGCGATGCCAGTCGCGGCTCGCTCGCGCCGCGCGTCAGGGCCGATTCGCCGGCCGGATCGAGCCCACGAGCAGGCGCACGAGCTCGTCCAGGTCGAGCACGCTCGGGCTGCGCGGGTCGTTCGAGTTCAACGTGACCTGCTTGATGTTCAGGTTCTCGGCCGCCTGGCGCGCGAGCAGGAGCTTGCCGCCGTTCGTTCCATAACTCTGGTTCTCCGCCGCGACGCGCACCTGCTCGGCCTGCGCGACCTCGCGTTCGCCTTCGGCGACCAGGCGCTCGTATTCGGCGTTGCCTTGCGCCTTGCGCGTCTGGTCGTAGTAGCGCGCCTCGGCGAGTGTCGCTTCGATGCGCGTGCGGCCGGCGTTGTGCTCCTCGTCGATCTGCTTGCGCAGCTCGATGCCGAGGTCGCTCTCTGCGCGTTCGGTCTCGTGCTGGAACTGGTCGATCTTCTTCTGCTCCGCTTCGACGCGCTGCTTGGTCTGGTCGACGACCGCCTTGAGCGTGTCGAGCTGCACCTGCTGCTGGCGGTTCTCGTACTCGGGGTTGAACCAGAAGAGCTCGACCAGGATGTCCTGCGCCTCGACGTGCAGCGGCGCGAGCGCCTGGTTCAGCACCGGCAACGCCGCGGCCAGGCACGCCGCGCGCGCCTGCGTGTCCCAGAAAGCCTCGGTCGAAAGGTGGCCGAGCTCGCTCGTGAGCGTCTTCTCGATCGCGGTCTGCACGCGCTGGCGATACGTGCTCTTGAGACCGTCCTCGACCAGCGCGTGCGCCTCGCCGCGCTTGACGCGGAAGGGCACGGCGACGCCGGCGCGCACGTAGTTGCCGTCGGCCGTGCGCACTTTCAAGTGCTCGGCGTCGCCCGGCTCGGCGCTCCACGTGAAGGAGATCATCTGCGTGCGCCCGTCGATCTCGTGCCAGGAGTGGTAGCCGCGCAGGCCGAAGTGCAAACCGCTGGCGTAGTCCTCGGCGAGGATGCCGCCGCCGCCGAAGTTGACCTGCTTCACGCCGATCGTTCCCGGCGCGACGCGATGGAAACCCGCCCAACCGGCGAGCAGCGCGAGCGCCGCGATCAGCGCCGCGAACGTGGCGATGCGCGCGGTGCGCAACACGAGGAGCCCGGTGACGAGCAGGACGGTTCCGATGCGCGCGACCCAGCGCGAGCGCGCACACGCAACGCAGAGCGCGCCGAGCTTGCTGGCGCGCGGGATCACGCGCGCGAACCCGCGCGAGAGTCCGCGCCACAGCGTGGCGAAGAAGGCGCCGAGCAGGCCACCCGCCGTCGCGAAGAAGGACTTCATGGCGCGCACCTCACTTCTTCCTGGCCGAGACGTCGGCCCAGGCCTGCACGTCTTCGTGCTCCACGAGCCGCGGCGCGGCGTCGCGGCTGTACGGGAGGAAGCTGAACTGCACGTCGGCGAGACGCTTGACCAGTGCCGCGCGCACGGCGAACTCGCCGTAGCGCTCGAGGTTTTCGATCTCGCGTTGGCGGTCTTCCATCGTTCCCGCGTACCGGGCGCGCAAGGCGCCGGCGCGCAAGCCGAGCTCCTGCCGCGCCGCCGCGCCGGCCTTGACGCGGTTGGCGTAGTCGATGTCGGCATCCGTGCGCAGCTTCGCGAGCTCGCGCTCGGCCGCGGCCTGGTTCACCGCGAGGTTCTGGCGCAGGAGCTCGAGCTCGCGCGCGCGGTCCTCGCGCAGCGCCGTGAGACGCTGCTCGCGTTCGGCCGGGAGCTGCGCGATGTAGGTGCCCTTGCGCTCGATCTCGAGATCGCCGTGCTTGCGGCGGTTGATCAGGTCCTCGAAGGCCTTGTCGAACGTCGGCTTGGGCGTCGCGACCTCGAGCACCTCGATGCCGTGCGGGCGCAGCGACAGGTTCAAGCGTTCCATGACGTGCGTCATCGCCGTGCGCGTGACGTCGGGGCGCAGCGTGTCCTCGGGTGCGAGCTGGCCGATCTCGTCGCGCACGTAGGCGCGCGCATAGGCTCGCACGAGGTCGCGTTTGAAGCTCTCGCCCGGACCCGAGTCGTCGAGCACGTGATCCGCCGCGCCGGCGATCAGCGCGTACTGCAGGCTGAAGTGCTCGAGCTTGTAGCGCGAACCGTCGCGACCGCGCACCTCGATCAGCGGCACGCGGTTGGGCTCCTCGTAGAGCGCGCCCTCGAAGACGAGCTCGTCGGGGCTCTTGTCGAGCTTGTGCACCTCCTGCTTCCACGGCACGAAGAACTGGTAGCCGGGAACGGTCGAGATCTTGCGCTCGCCGGTGAGCGCGTCGACGACGACCGCGACCTCGTCGTCGGCGACTTCGACGAAGCCGTCGGTCGCGTACAGGCGACGCAGAGCGAGATAGAGGAGCGCGGGCGCGAGCAACAGAGCCAGCGCGATGTCGACCCAGAGTCGCCGCCTGCGCCGGGAGCTCTCGGGTCGCGATGAAGACGAAGCCGCCATGGAGAATGTCCTGGGTTCCTCGAATCGGCGCGAGACGAGCTCGCTGCGCGAGAGGACGGAGAAGACGCGCTCCGCCGGCGACAACCCTGCCGGTTGCGCTCGCGCGGAGTCGCTGCCTGAAACACCGGGAATCGCGGCGGGTTTCGGGACACTTCAGGAATTCGAACGCCGTCGCTCGCGCACCGGCGAGGTTCGAACGCGGCGCGCTCGTCGCGGTCGCGACGGCGCACGGGTGCGGCGCGTTATGCTCCACGCACACGCTTGAAGCCGCGCACGCTCCTCGTTCTCGCTCTCGGTGCGCTCGCGCTGCTCGCCATCGTGCTCGGGTTCCTGCGCGGAACCGATTCGAAGCCGGCGCGGGACCCGCGCGGGGAGCGCGACGCGGTCGAGGAGCGTGCGCCGACGCTCGAAGGCTCCACGGACGGCGAAGATCCGGGCGCGACGACCCTTTCGTCCAGCTCGACGCTCCAGCAACCCGTCGAGGCACGCGACGCGGCTCAACGGGCGGCGGACGCGACGAAGATCGTCTTCCGCCACGACTCGGGCGCGCCCGCGGCCGGGCTGCGAGTGTGTCGCGCCGACGAGCTCGGCGGCGGCGTGGAGTCGTTGCTGGTGCACGATCCTCCGGACTGGAGGCTGCATCTCGACGAGCAGGGGGCGCTCGGGCTCGCGCAGGCGCGCACGCTCGGATCCGTGGTCGCCGTGCGGCTGGGGGAGCACGTCGTCGAGCTCCTCGCCTTCGATCCCGAGCACGTGCGCGAGTACGAGCTCGCGACGCTCGTCGACCAGGAGTTCGTGCTGCAAGGCGTGCCCGGCGGACGCGACGGGACGATCGTGATCTCGCTCTACTCGGATGCGCTGTGGCAGCTCCCGAGCGCCTCCGAGGTGACGCATCGAGCGAGCCCCGGGAGCTTCGCCGACACGTGGACCGTGCGGGTGCGGCGCTTGGAGCGCCCGCTCGTCGTCGCGCGCTTCCAGCTCGAGCTCTCGCGCGCCAAGCCGAGCGTGAGCGCGCGTCTGCCGCGCGGCGCGCTGCACTTCGAGCACTTGAAGAACCCCGCCGGCTGGCGCGCGGCGCTCGAGCGCGAGCTGATCGTCGACGGACGACGGATCGCGATCCCGGTGCGCGCGCTGCCGATCGTCGAAGCACGACTCCCGCGCGACGGGCAGCACGCCCTGCTCGTGCCGCAGTCGGTGCATCTGCTCAGCGCAGTGGCGGCGCGCGACGGGAACGCCGCGTCGTCGGCCGAGATCGCGCTCGACTTCGAGGTCGACGGCGACGTCCTGATCATCGGCCTCGATCACCGCGAGCGGGACGAAACCGGCGTGACCTACGCACTCGTCTTCCATTGGCCCGACGGTGCGATGAACTCGACCGGTCCGGGCGACTGGAACTCGATCGCCAGGCCCTTCGAATTCGGACCGGGTCGTCAACCGCACGCGCGCTGACACGCCATGATTGGAGGTCTCTCGTGTTCGAGAGCTCGCACGCGGGTGAGCACGTGACCTGGTACGGCACAGACGGACGCATTCGGCTTCGGTGTCGCGCCGTGATCACGGCGTGCGGCGGCACGCGGCGCCACGAAACGCTCCCTCCGCACTCCCGCGCATCCCCGCAGATCGCATCCCGTGGGAGAATCTCGCGCAGCCGGGTGCAACGAATCCGAGGGTGGACGCAAGTCCTTCGGGAGGATCCCATGCATCATCGATTCCTGCCGTTGAAGCTGCTGCTCGCGTTCGCGTTCCTGGCCTCGCTCGCCGGCGCGCAGACGACCTGGTACGTCGACGTGAACGCGCTCCCGCCCGGATCGGGAACGCTGATGAGCCCGTACACGAGCATCCAGTACGCCCACGACCGGCCGACGACCGTCGACGGCGACACGCTGGTCGTCGCACCGGGCACGTACGTCGAAAACGTGACGCTCGTGAAGCTGATCGTCGTGCGTTCGAGCGGCGGAGCCGAGGTGACGACCTTGCGTCCGGCCAGCAGCGGCGCCGTGCTCACGCTGGCGGCGTACAACGGCGATCACCGCGGCAATCGCTTCGAGGGCTTCACGATCACCGGCGTGTTCGGCGGCGCGCAGGGTGCGGTGCAAGCCTACGAAGGCCAGATCGCGCGTTGCATCGTGCGCGGCAACCGCGGCGGGAACTACTGGGGTGTCTACACCGGCTACGACTCGGACATCGAGGACTGCACGATCGTCGACAACGATCGCGGTGTCTACGCGGAGACGCTGCTCACGGCGATCTGGATGAAGAACACGATCATCTGGGGCAACGGCGTGAACCTCGACATGAACCTCTCGCCGTTTGGCTACGACGTGCACCACTGCGCGGGCGGTCCCTTCCCGAACTACCTGCTCAGTCCGACGTTGATCCCGGGGGATCCGGGGATGTGGAACCTGGCGGGTGGCGATTACCACCTGCGTCCGGGTTCGCCGTGCATCGACAGCGGCGATCCGGCGCTGTTCGACCCGGATGGCTCGCGCAGCGACATCGGCTACTACGCCTACGACGCGCAGTACGCGCCGGTGACGACCTACTGCACGGGCAAGCTCAACTCGCAGGGCTGCGTGCCGTTCATCGCGGGCATCGGGTTGCCGAGCTTGACGAGCCCCAACGGGTTCTTCGTCACCGCGACGCTGGTTCCACCGGGACGCCGAGGGTTGCTGCTCTACAGCCCAGGCCAAGAGAACGTGCCGTTCCAAGGCGGCACTTTGTGCGTCGCGCTGCCGTACCGGCGCGTGGGCACGCAGACCTCGCAGGGTGCGGGGCCGTGCGGCGGGAGCTTCGTCTACGACTTCAACATCCGCATCCAGAACGCGGCCGATCCGGATCTCGCTCCCGGTCACCTCGTCTACGCGCAGTGGTGGCATCGCGATCCCTTCGATCCGACGGGCTTCCAGAGCGGATTGACGGACGGTTTGTGCTTCGGCGTCGCGCCGTGAACTCGGCGCGCCGCGGAGCGTTGGACGTGTCGCACTCCGGCGGTCGGGACGATCCGAACTGTGCGGCGTGCCACCGCAGGACACGCGTGGCGCGGCCGCGATCGCAGCGCTTCACGCGCGTGTCGATGCGAACGCTGCCGCGCTGCGGCTCGCTTCAGGTCACTGCAAGCGGGTGATCAGCGCTGCCCCGCTCGTCCAGAGCGTTCCTCCCGCGTCGCGGAAGATGCCTTGCGCGTTGTGCAGCGTGCCTTCGACGCCGAGCGGGAGCTGACCCACGGGCAAAGTGATGTCGAGCACACCGTTCGCGTCCGTCGATCCCACGCGCAGGCGCCGGAACGGCGGCAGCACGAGCAGGTCCCCGTTCAACACCGGCTCGAAAATGTGCGTCCGGCCCAACGCAAGCGCGAGAAACACGTCGTCGCCGGGTTGACCTTCGAAGTGCAGCTGGAATTGTCCGCTGACGTGCGCCGGTGGAACGACGGCCAGATGCCGAGCGGATCCAGCGAGCAGGATGGGACTGCCACCGATCGACGCCGCTCCGTCGGCTCCCGGCGGCAACGTGCAACCGGGCGCGGAGCCGCTCACTCCGCCGGGACCGCCGCTGATGTCGCCGGCGAAAGCGCGCACGACGCTCGGGTTGTCGAGCTCGATGCCGGCACCTCCGCTGCCGCCGAAGGTGGGGTGCGTGTAGGGACTGCTGCAGTTGTCGCCGTCCACGCCGGGTCCGCCGGCGCCGCCGCGAATCGAGCCGCCGCTCTCGAAGAGCACGCTGTTCGCGACGCTGAGCCCGTTCGCTCCCGGACGTCCGTTCGTGTTGCCCGTCGGGACTCCTGTCAGCCCCGGAATGCCCCGGCCACCGACGATGATGCAGTCGTGCACGGAGACGACGCTGGCGTTGACGCTCATGCCCAGGGACGGCGTTTGGGTGATGCCGATCAAGAACGAGTTGCCGTTCATGCCGCGGAACTCGTCGCCGTCGAAAGCGACATCGAGACACGCGTTCACGAGAACCGACGGCGGTCCCGCGACCGAGGTGAGCCCGGGAGTGGGCGGGAACACGTGTGTCGCGAGAACGCGCACCGAGCCCGCGCACGAGTCGAGCTGAATCGTCGAGACCGGGACTGTCGCGAATTGCGAGACCGACAAGCCTTGGATCGTCAGCGACTTCCCTGCGGCGAGCCCGCTCACGACGATCGTTCCGTGAACTTGGACGAGCTGGCCGGCGTCCGCGATCACGTGCACGCTCTTGTTCTGGATCGTGAACCCGACGTAGGTGCCCGCGCGCACGAGCACGATCTCGCCATCCGGCGCCGCGGCGATCGCGAGGCCGATGTCGTTGTAGTCACCGCCGGACGGCGCGACGACAGTCACGCCGGCGTGGAGGAGGGCGGACGAGAGGAGCGTGCCGGCAGAGATCGAGAGCAGACGCATGGGATGGAGTCCAGGAGAGGGCGGGCTCGGTTCGGAATGGAGACTAGCCTGCCGTGGCGAGCGTTGCAGGAATTGCCGCGAAAGTCGCGATTCTTGCCGAGGCGGCGGCCGCTCTGCGGTCCGTCCCTCCGCCCGTGCGGACGAGCACGATCTCGTCTTCGGGTGCGGCCGGAACGGCAGCGTCGATGCTCGTGTCGTCACCGTTTCCGGCTGCGCGACGACGCTCACTCCGCCTTGGACGGGTTCGGCGAGAACGAAGGCGCTGATCGGGATCGAGAGCGTGTTCCTGGTCGCCTCGGGGGGAGCTGCACGCTCCTCACCTCCGCGCGAACCGACGGCGCGCGAGCGAACGGAGGTCGAGAGATGCGAACGGCGAATGCCATGCGAGTGTAGCGTCGAACCGAAGGCTCGTGAGCCCGGCGCCGCCTCGCGAGTGCAGCGCTCGCGACGCCCGTTGCAATTCCGGCTCGACGCCTCGATGGTTGCGCGACGCGTGGAACTCGTCGCGAACGCCGCGCGTCGAAGTCGCGAGGGCTTGCCAGAGGAGTTTCATCCCATGAAGAATGCGATTCGGATCATCGTCGGTTCGAGCTGCTGCGCGCTCGCGCTGTCGTTCCTGCTCGGTGCGAGCGCTCCCAAGGCTCCGCCGGGATTCAGCGTGCACGATCTGCACGGACGCTACGCGTTCGTCATCTCCGGTCAGGTCACGCAGGGTCCGATCCAGGGTGCGCTCGCCGCGGTCGGTTACATCGAGGCCGACGGACACGGCAATTTCCCGTTCGCGACGCGCACGCTCACCGTCGGTGGCACGCTCGTCGTGCAGAACGACACGGCGACGGGGACCTACACCGTCAACCCCGACGGCACCGGCACCGCGACCTTCCTCGCGACCAGTGGTGGACCGCCCCAGACCTTCGATTTCGTGATCACGAACTCGCACGACTTCTTCGCCGTCGCCACGTCGCCGGGGGTCGTCGCGTCGGGGCCGGCGCAGCGTTAGGCAGCGCGACGCGCGGCGTTCTTCTCATCGGTTCGATTGCGCTCGAATCGGTGAGGAAGATGCCGTGTACCGTATGGCGATGGCCGGTTCGTTCTTGACGACGCGCTGGAGTCTCGTGGCGCGCGTGCGCGAGTGGAAGGCGGGGGAGAGCGCGTCGGAGGACTCGCGTGCGGCGCTCGAGGAGCTCGTGCGTGCCTACTGGCCTCCGCTCTTCGCCTATGCGCGCGCGCGCGGATCGTCGAGCGAGGACGCGGCCGATCTCGTGCAGGGATTCTTCGCGCGCGCGGTCGAGAAGGGCGGGCTCGCGCCGGAGGAACGTCGCGCGCGCTTTCGCGCCTTCCTCATCGCGGCCTTTCAGCACTTCTGCGCCAACGAGCACGAGCGCGCGGCGGCACGCAAGCGCGGCGGGGACGCGCACGTGCTCTCGATCGAAGGCCTGAACGAAGAACTGCGCTCGCCGCGCGCGCTCGGCGATCCGTCCTGGCATCCGCGCGACGGCGACAGTCCCGAGCGCGCGTACGAGCGTCGCTACGCGCTGCGCGTGCTCGAGCGCACGCTCGCGCGCTTGCGTGCCGAGCAGGCGGCCGCCGGCAAGCACAAGAGCTTCGCGCTCCTCGAGCCGCACCTGACCGGCGACGACGCGGCGGCGAGCCACGCCGAGCTCGCGCGCGCTCTCGACACGACCGAAGGCGCGCTCAAGGTCGCGCTCCATCGCCTGCGGCGGCGCTACGGGGAGCTCCTGCGCGAGGAAGTGGCCGGGACGGTCGCGGATCCCTCCGAGATCGACGAGGAGCTCCGCGATCTGCGCCGCGCGCTGGAAACCTGATCGTCGCGTGTAACCTCCGCCCGCGCTTCCTTATGGACGGGGTGGAGACCCCCATGGACATGCACGCCGACGGCACGACCGATCCTTCCCGTTGCTCGCGCTGCGGAGCGGCGAAATCCGCGGGCTCGCCCTGTCCGCATTGTCTGCTGCAGCTGGGGCTCTCGCTCGCGCCGTCCGACGCACGGCAGCCGTCGGACGGCGCGCGCCGTCGCCAGCCGGCGCCCGACCCGGCGGAGATCGCGGCGCACTTCCCGGGTCTCGACATCCTCGAGCCCATCGGCCAGGGCGGCATGGGCGTCGTGTACCGCGCGCGGCAGCGCAAGCTCGATCGCTTCGTCGCGCTCAAGATCCTCTCGCCCGAGCGCTCCGACGATCCGGCCTTCGCCGAGCGATTCCTGCGCGAAGCGCGCGCGATGGCGCGCCTCGACCATCCGCGCATCGTCAAGATCCACGACTTCGGCGAGACCGACGGCTTGTGCTGGCTGCTCATGGAGCACGTCGACGGCGTCAACCTGCGCGCGGCGATGAAGAGCGGCGCTCTCACGCCCGAGCGCGCGCTCGCGATCGTTCCGCAGCTGTGCGACGCGCTGCAGGCCGCGCACGATCTCGGTGTCGTGCACCGCGACATCAAGCCCGAGAACGTGCTGCTCGATCGCAGCGGAGCGGTGAAGATCGCCGACTTCGGGCTGGCAAAGCTCAGCGGTGCGCGCGAGGGCGAGGAGACGCTCACGAACCCCTCCGTCGCGATGGGGACGGTGCACTACATGGCGCCCGAGCAGCTCCACGGCGCGCACCTCGTCGATCACCGCGCCGACATCTTCTCGCTGGGCGTCGTCTTCTACGAGATGCTCACGGGCGCGCTTCCCATCGGACGTTTCGAGCCGCCGAGCCGGCGCGTCGACGTCGACGTGCGCCTCGACGAGATCGTGCTGCGCGCGCTCGAGCAGGCGCCCGAGCGCCGCTACCAGCAGGCGGTGCAGGTGAAGACGGACGTGCAAGGGCTGCGCCACGCCGACGCGCCTGCGCAAGCGCCCAGCGACGAGCCTGCACTCGGCTTCGCGCCGGGAACTGCCCGTTTCGACAGCGCGGCCGACTCCGAGGCTTCCGAGGCCTCGGATCCGACTCCGCGGCGTGCGCAGTCACGACGCCAACGGTTCGCCGTCGCCGCGGGGTTTGGCCTGATGGCCGTGCTCCTGCCATCGATCCTGCGCGTCGCGTGGAGCTACGGTGCGGTCGGAATCGGAGTCGCCGTGGCGGTCACCGCGGTGTGGCTCCTGCTCTTCGCGTTGCATCGCGTCGAGCGCGATCCGTCGCTCGCAGCCGAGATGCGCGCGCGCTCGCCGTCGGCGCGTTGGTTCGGCAGGCTCGCCTTCCTCGCCGTCGCCTCGGCGGGCCTGCTCGCGGTTGGAGCGGGGCTGCTCGGCTTGTTCGAGCTCGGCACGAAGCACTACGTGCCGCCCGCGCCCTTCGCCAACGCGCGCTTCGAACCGTGGAGCGAGGACAAGGGCTACGAGCTGCTGCAGCGTCTGCCGGAGCCGGTCGGCGGGATGCGCGAGTCGCCGCCCGAGCTGGGTGAGCCGCAGATCGTGCGCTACTTCCGCGAGCATGAACCCGCCGTCGGCTCGACGCTCATCGTCGGTCTCGCTTTGCTGACGATGGCCTCCTTCGCCGGTTTCCTGCCGCGCGGGCGCTGGAGTCCGGGCGTCGCATTCACCCCGCCGCTGGCCATCGCCGTGGCGGTCTGCGTCGGATTCGGCATGTGTCTGATCAGCCGCATCGGGAGCGAGAGCTCGCTGAGCAGCGTGACAGGCACGACAGTGATCCACGGCCGGATCGAGGCTGTGCGCGAGTCCCTCCTGCTCTTGCTCAAGGCGCGCGGCGAGCACGTCGCGATGCGGATCGAGCGCAACCTCGTCGCCAAGCGCACGCGCGAGACGCTCGCGAACCACGTCTTGATCGTCACGCAGCCCGCGTCGATCTTCGAGCGCTGGTCGCTGGCGATGGCGGAGCCGATACGCGAGCAGCCGGCGCTGACGTTCGAGCTCACGAGCGCGGCCGGCGGCGAGGAGACGCACGTGCTCTGGGACGCGGGATTGTTGCGCATCGGTCAACCGATCGGCGACGGCTGGCGCCGGAGCATCGAGCGCCTGCTCGACACGGTGCGCGCCCGCGTCGGCGGCGGTTAGGCTGGAGTTCGCCGGGCGCGAGCTCGGACGGTGCATGAGCAGCGCGAACGAGAGACCGAACGAATCCAAGGCACGCTTGCCGTCGTTCCAGGCGTTGCGGGAGAAGCTCGGAGGCTCGCTGCCGCCCGGGCCTGCGCCCGCCCCGCAAGCGCCGGCAGCGAGCGCGCCGTCTGCGAAGAAGATGCCGCGCGCCGTGAACGAACGCGTGACGGTGCGGCGCGAGCGATCGGGGCGTGGCGGGAAGACGGTGACGATCGCGGAGGGACCGGGGCTCGTCGGCAGCGATCTCGAAACGCTCGCACGCGAAGCGGCGCGCGCGTTGGGTGTCGGCGCTCGTGTCGAGGGGCGGACGCTCGTCGTGCAAGGAGATCAGAGCGAGCGTTTCGCCACGTGGCTCGGTGGACGCGGGTACACGGGTGTGGCGCGGGGGAATTGAACGGGTTGGTGCGGAGTCAAGAGGGCGAACGATGACGTGCCGTTGGTGGGGCGTGCTCGCCGGTGCGCGTCGGTGACGCGTGTGTGTCGCGGGGAAGTGCGTGCGGACGGGTGCGCGAAGAGCGGCTGAGCTGATCGGCGCGTAGCGGCAGGCGTGCGCGAGAGCGCTGTGCGTTTGCGCGCGAAACGTGGGCGAATCGGTGAGAAAGATTCCGTGTACCGTACGTCATCGCGCGAAGCGCACGAGCACGACGTCGGTGTGCGGCGAGCGTCCTTGGAGCTCGATTTCGGCCGGGCGTGTGATCTCGTGGATCCACAAGCTCGCGCGTTCGTCGAGCTCGAAGGGCTCGTCCTCGTCGCTGACGCGCGCGACGAGATTGCCGTGGAGCACGTGCACGAACGCGTCGCCGGGCGGGAGCTCCTCGAGCACGCGTCGCGCACCCAGACGCAGCACTTCGACGCCAGCGCGCCAGCGATCGCGACGCACGATGACGCCGAAGTCCTCGACGCGCGCGCCGATCACGCGCGCCGTCGTGTTCCAGTCGCCGGAGAACGCATAGGGCTCGAGCGGATGCAGCCGCGCACGCGGCGCGGCGTCGTGCGAGAGCTCGAGCCCATCGCCCGACACGACGACGAGCACGCGCTCGCATCCGACGAACGACGAGAACGGCCCCGAGCGCTCCACGCTCGCGCGCGAGATGCGCCATTCGAAATCGTTGCGCGCGACGTCGGCCTCCTGCGGCCAGAGCGCGAGCTCCTCCGTCACGCCGCCGCCGTTCTTCCACGGCATGCGGCGCGCGTCGTCCTTCGTGAGGTGCAGGATCTCGCGCATCGGCGGGAGCAGAGTCTCGCACAGGAACGAGAGAGCACGAAACACGGCGCGCGACACTGGCTCCAGAGCTCGAAAGCGGACTCTCGCCGCGGATCGGCGCTCTCCGTGCGCGATTCACGTGCCGCGACGCGCCACGCCGCAGCCGCAGACGTAGACTCGTGTGCACTCCCAGATCCGCAGGAGTCGTCACGATGAATCGCCCGATCCGCGTCGCGTTCCTTGGACTCGCAAGCGTCTTCGGCTCCACGTCCGCGACTGCCGGCGTGCGCGTGGTCGCGCCGAGTGGCGCGGCGTACACGCAGATCTCCGCCGCGGTGAACGCGGCCGTCGACGGCGACGTGATCCTCGTCAAGAGCGGCACGTACGCCGGATTCACGATCGCGAACAAGTCGCTCGCCGTCGTTGCGGACACGGGCGCGAGCGTGAACATCCAGCAGCAGGTGCGCGTGCAGAGCCTCGCGGCGACGCGCTCGGTCGTGCTCGCGGGGTTGAACGTGTTCCCGATCGCCAATGCGATGGCTGACGCGCTCGTGGTCACCAGCAACAGTGGATCCGTGCGCGTCGAACGTTGTGATCTGCGCGGACCGTACATGACGACGACCTCGCTCCCGATCCCGATCTTCGCGCACGGCGCGTTCGTGGAGTCGAGCACCGACGTCGCCTTCGTGGACTGCTCGCTGCGTGGCGGCACGAGCACGGAGTACGAGGGCATCCACGGGCTGTACTCGACCACGGCGAGCATCGCACTGCACCGAACGTCGCTGCACGGCAGCCTCGGCGGCGGCGCGGACTATTACGGCTACTGGGGCGGCGATGGAGCGTATCTGCTCGGTGCGACGCTCGTCGTCTCTTCGGGCTGTCAATTCCTCGGTGGGCCCGCGGCCACGGGTTCGCTGGTCTGCTGGGGAGGTGGCGATGGGATTGGCGCGTTCGAGACGACACAGGTTTTCGTGCAGGATTCGCTGCTCGCGCCCGGCCGTCCGGCGGGTTGTCCCTCGACGGTGACGACCGGATTGCCGTACCGACTCGGTCCGAATGCGACACTGACGCCGGTCGTCGGGCGCGCGCGAGAGCTGCATGGACCGTCGCTCACGCGCGAACAACACTCGCTGGAGATGCAGTTCTTCGGCGAACCCGCAGATCGAGTCGAGCTCGTGCTCGCCGATGGCCTGCGCTTCCAGCACCGGCCCGATCAGCACGGAGTGAGTCTCGTTCGCCGTCGCGGCGCGTCCGTGGTCGTGTCCGTCGGGATGATCGCCGGCGACGGGACGCTGAATTGGAGCCTGCCCATCGGTGAGCTCGGTCCCGGCGTCGAGTCGAGCACGATCCACGCGCAGGCGTACTTCACGGATGCGGCGGGCAGCGTGTTCCTGAGCTCGCCCGCGGAGCTCGTGCTGCTCGACGGGGCGTATTGATGCGCGAATGGAGGCGCGCTGGAGCGAGGCTCGCCGGCGCGCGGGGTGTCGTTGCGCCGTTCGCGTCCGCACTCGAGCGACTTCGGTCCGCTGCTTCGGTACAGGTCCGCGATGAGCGTTTCGTCCGCAGCCGCGTCGAAGTGTGCGTTGCTGCTCCTCGCGTTGGGGACGGGATCCGCGAAGGCCTCGGAGGCGGCTCGGCCGTCGGCGATGGACGCGGACGCGGCGCTGGAGGCGTCGATGCCGCAGTTGGCCGAACGCCGTGATCCAGATCGAGCTGCGTTGCGACTAGCGACGCAAGCCGCCGGCGAACCACGCGTCGACAGCGCTTGAAACGACATCGCGCCCGTCCGCACGCGGCGGACGAGCGCGATCCGATGCGAGTGACGCGCTCCTACTTGTCCGCCGGCGCCAGACCCATCGCGCTGCGGTTGGGATAGCCCGGACGCTTGGGCGCGACGTACGGGCGCGAGCCGAGCTCCTCAAGCATCAATGCGATCGCGCGGTCGAGCTGCGGATCGGCGCCGTTCTGCATCTGCGCCGGGTCGTCGATGACCTCGATGTCGGGATCGACGCCGTGGCCTTCGACGCCCCACGTGCCGTCCGTTTCATAGAAGGCGAAGCTCGGCACCTCGACGTCGCCGCCGTCGATCAGCGGCGGATACCCGCTCAAGCCGACGAGCCCGCCCCACGTGCGCGTGCCGATCAACTTGCCCAGGCCCGACTGGCGGAAATAGAACGGGAATGCGTCGCCGCCGGAGCCGGAGAGCCCATTGATCAACATGCATTTGGGCCCGCGATGTCCGTCGGGCGGCCAGGGCCAATCGTGTCCGTCGCGGCGAGCCCAATAGTTGGTGATCGGGCGATTCAGGAGCTCGATGAAGCGCGTCGGGATCTGTCCGCCGGAGTTCCAGCGCTCGTCGACGATCAACGCGTCCTTGCGCAACTGTCCCTGGAACTGGCGCACGAGATCGTTCTGGCCGTCGAGGCCCGTGCTCGGCACGTAGATGTAGCCGACGCGGCCTTGCGTGCGTTGCTCGACGTACTTGCGATGCGTCTCGATCCAGTCGCGATAGCGCAGCTCTGTTTCGCTCGCGAGCGGCTCGACGATCACCGTGCGCGCGCTCGCGTCCAGCGTGGACTTCGCGCTCACGCGCAATGTCACCGCCTTGCCCGCGAGACCCTGGAACGCGGCCCACGGGCTGCGCGAGACGTCGAGCGCGCGACCGTTGACGGAGAGCAGGAAATCGCCCTCCTTCACGTCGACGCCCGGTTGCGAGAGCGGGCCGCGCGCGTCGGCATCCCACGCGGCGCCGTGATGGATGTGCGTGATCTTGTAGGCGCCGTCGACGAGCGCGTAGTCGCAACCGAGCATGCCGACGGAGCGCTTGGGCTGATCCCCCGTGTCGCCGCCGTTGTAGTAGGCGTGGCCGACGTTGAGCTCGCTGATCATCTCGCGGATCACGTAGCTCACGTCCTCGCGCGACGCACAGTCGGCGAGCATCGACTGGTACTGCGCTCGCACCTTGTTCCAGTCGACGCCGTGCATGTTCGGGTCGTAGAAGAAGTCGCGGTACATGCGCCAGGCGTCGGTGAAGAGCTGCTGCCACTCGGCGCGCGGGTCGATGTCGGCCTGCATGCCGTCGAGCGAGAGCTTCTCGAGCTTCGCGTCGGCCTTCGCGTCGCCGATGAGCGCGTCCTCGCCCTTGCGCACGAGGATCTTCTTGCCGTCGAAGCTGACGAGCGCGCCGCCCGCGCCGGCCGCGACCGTCTGCTCCTTCGGTTCGTCGGCGCTGACGTCGAAGACGTGCACCGTCGGCTCGCCTTCCATGCCCTGGATCCGGCCGCGAGCGTAGATGAGCGCGTTGTCGGAGTTCACGTAGAGCTGTCCGAGCACGCCCGCCGCGATCGGCAGCGGGATGGCGCGCGACTCGAAGCCCTCGAAAGCGATCTCGACCGGCTTCGGCTTGTCGTCCTTCTTCTTGTCGCCGTCCTTGGAGTCCTTGTCGTCCTTCTTGTCCGACTTCGCGTCATCGGCTGCGGCCGTCTTCTCGCCGTCCTTCTTCGCTTCGTCCTTCTTGTCGTCGTCCTTCTTGCCTTCCTCTTCGTCGCTCTTGGCCGCGAAGGGCGACTTCTGGTCCGCGCGCAGCGGCACGACGAGGATCTGCTGCGTGCCGGCGTAGAGGAA
This sequence comes from Planctomycetota bacterium, assembly GCA_044228975.1. Lineage (GTDB taxonomy): Bacteria > Planctomycetota > UBA1135 > UBA1135 > JADJNY01. The sequence goes on from JBGATX010000001.1 coordinate 92,478, forward strand.
CGACGTGTCGAGCTCGCCGTAGAGCGGCGTGAAGTGCGCGTTGCGCACGAAGTAGAGGTAGTCGCCCTTGCGATCGAAGACCGGGTTGCCGTCCTCGAACATCGCCGACGTGACGACGTGCCGCGTGCCGCTCTCCACTTCCTGGATCACGATGTGGTGCGCGCCCGAAGTCTCGTCCGCGAGCGGATAGGCGACGAACCGCGAGTCGTGCGAGAAGCTCGGCACCGTGCCGAGCAGATCGCCCGCCCACGTGTCGCGATCGAGCACGCGCGGCTCGCTGCCATCGGCGTGCGCGAGCCAATACGTGCCCGTCTTGTCCGAGAAAACGAGGTGCTTCGAATCGGGCGACCAGGTGAGCAGGCGCCGGAACGCCTTCCCTCCGCGCGTGATCGCCTTGGGCTCGCTCGACGCGTCCGCGGGCGCGACGACGAGCTCGTACTCGCCGGTCTTGTCCTCGAGCCACGCGAACCACTTGCCGTCGGGGCTCCAGGTCGGATCGCGCTCGGCGACACCGCTCGTCGCGGTCACGTTGCGCGGGCTGCCCTCCTTCGCGGGCACGGTCCACACGTCGCCGCGCGCCGAGACGATCGCGCGCTTGCCGCTGGGCGAGAGATCCCACGACTGCACGAAGTCGTTCGCGTCGACGGCGCGCGAACGCAGCTTCGGACGCGCCCCCGGAATCGTGACGCGCACGTTCGTCGTCGCGCCGGTCGGGATGTCGAAGAGCATCAGTTGCGCACCGTGCTGGAACACGATCTCGCCGCCGCCCTTCGGTCCCGGACCGATCGAAGGCCACTTCACGTCGAAGTCGTCGAAGCGCGTGAGCTGCTTCTTCTCGAGCGACGCCGGATCGCAGACCCACAGGTTCTGGCGGTGCGAGGGACCGTCGTCGGAGAGGTAGTAGAGCTTGGCGCCGTGCCACATCGGCGACGTGTCCGTGCCCTCCCACGTCGTCGCGCGCTTCGAAGTCTTGTTCGCGAGATCGAAGAGCCAGATGTCGGTCGACATGCCGCCGCGGTAGCGCTTCCACGTGCGGTTGTCGGTCGTGTGCGGCGTGTAGGCGAGCCACTTGCCGTCGGCGGAGATCGACGCGAACGCGCCGTAGGGCACGGGCAACGGCTCGGGCAGACCTCCGCTCGGCGCGACCTGGAAGAGCTGCACCTGTCGATCGCGACCGGCGAGACCGTTGGTGAAGAAGAGCAGCTTGCCCTCCGGCGTCCAATCGCAGAGCGACTCGGCCGAGGGGTGGTAGGTGATCCGCTGTGGAACTCCGCCGTTCGTCGCGACGGTGTAGAGGTCGCGGTTGCCGTCGTAGTTGCCGACGAAGGCGATCGTCGAGCCGTCGGCGCTGAAGCGCGGCAGCACCTCGACACCCGGCGGGCTCGCGAGCGGCAGCGCGACGCCGCCCTCGCGCGGCACGAGCCACAGATCGTCGGCGTAGACGAAGACGATCTGCGTCGCGCTGACGTCGGGGAAGCGCAGCATGCCGCCGTGCGGCGCAGCTGGTGCGGCGCCGCCGCCTTGAGCTGCTCGCGCTTGGGCGGGCGCGACCTGCTGCTCCGCGTGCGCCGGTTCAACGGGCGCAGCCGTGCACGAGACGGACGACAAGGACACGATGGCGGTCAAGCCGCGAACGATGGGGAGGGTCATGGACTCGTCGAGTTCGGCGCGCATGTTTGGAAAAGGCGCGCGGCTACGCGAATGTGGGCGGGGCATTTTGCCGTCGGAGGAGCTCGCTTGCTCGCGGCTTCACCCACTTCCGATCTCGTTGCACGTCGCCCCGGTTCGCGCAAACCGCACTCGTACGCAGGCAGGTACCGCGGACCACGCGAGTCCGCGGCCGGCGGAGCCGTGCATCGAATCGGCAGGGAAACTCGGTCCGGGCCCCGCACCGGTTCAGCGCCGGGCCAGATCCCGCGTACGTCGTGCGAGATGGCAACGGGATCGTGCGTCTCGCGCGTCGAGCAGGCACACTCTGCGTCGAGCCTCCGAATCGGGTCCCAGGTTCGCCGAACCACGAATGCGATCGACAGTCCCGCTGCGCGCGCTCGCCGACACGTTCGAGCGTGCGCTCGGAGCGCGACCGGAGTTCCTCGTGCGCGCCCCCGGGCGCGTGAACCTGATCGGGGAGCACACCGACTACAACGGCCTCTCCGTGTTTCCGATGGCGATCCAGCGCGAGGTGCGGCTCGCGGTGTCGCCGCGCAAGGATCGATGGGTGTGTCTCACGAACGTCGATGCGCGTTTTCCGGCGCGCGACTTCGAGCTCGCGGCGCGCATCGATCCCTTCGCGCAGGGCGACTGGGGCAACTACGCCAAGGCTGCGGCGCAGATGCTCGTCTCGCGGTCGAGGATCAAGCGCGGCGTGGACGTGTTCGTCGAGGGCGACATCCCGCCCGCGGCGGGGTTGAGCTCGTCGTCGGCGTTGCTCGTCGGTTGCGCGCTCGCGCTCATGAGCGCGAACGCGGTCGAGATCGGCGCTCTTGAATTGGCGGAGATGTGCGCCAAGGCCGAGCGATACGTCGGCACTCGATCGGGCGGCATGGACCAGGCGATCTGCCTCGGCGGGCGCGCGGGGCACGCGCTCGTGATCGACTTCGAGCCGCTGGCGTTCGAGCCGGTGAAGGTGCCCGAAAACTGGCGCTTCGTGATCGCGAACACCGGCGTGCGCGCCGAGAAGTCCGCGGGCGCGCGCGAGGCGTACAACGCGCGCACGCGCGAGTGTCGCGAGGCGCTGCAACGCTTCAGCACGGACCGCGCGACGGCCGCGCTGCCGCGCACGTACCGCGAGCTCGTCGCGCGCGTGCCGACGGCGGAGCTCGTGCTCGCCGCGAAGAAGGCGCTCGACGGCGTGCTCCTGCGCCGTTTCCGGCACGTCGTGAGCGAAGGAGCGCGCGTGCGCGCCGCGCGCGATGCGATGCGCGCCGGCGAGCTCGCGACCTTCGGCGCGTCGATGAACGCCTCGCACGCGAGCCTGCGCGACGACTACGAGGTCAGCTGCGCGGAGCTCGACGAGCTCGTGCATCTCGCGCGCGACGCCGGCGCGGTCGGAGCGCGGCTCACGGGCGCGGGCCTGGGCGGTTGCATCGTCGCGTTGAGCGATGCGGAGCACGTCGACGCGCTCGTCGACGCGTTGCGCACGCGCTATCACGCTCCGCGCGGGCTCGACGCGGCGAACGGCGTGATCGTCGCGATCGCGTCGCCCGGCGCGCAGCTGACGCGCGCGTAGTACGGTACACGGCATCTTTCTCACCGATTCGCCGCGGAGCGTGCGTTGCCGCACCATGCTCACTGTGCGGCGGCGGTGAATCGGTGAAGAAGATGCAGTGAATCTCACGCCGACAAACGGCGGGCAACACGAGTGCGAGCGCGCCATGCGAAGCTGGTCGATCGCACGAAGCTCGTCGGTTCGCGCGTCGCGCTCGCCGTCGCTCAGCAGGCCAGAACTCGCCGACAGATATGTTCAACGAGTCCCACAAGCATCACGTTCGATGGCGAGGCGAGCCGACGCACACTCTCGAGCTCTGCATGCCGAACCTGGACGTGAAGCCCTCGACCTCCATGCGTTGGCTGAACGACGAGGAGCACGACCAAGCTCTAGCCTTCTCGGTCGTGCTCGATCGCGCGCGCTACCACACGAATTCGACAAACCGTTGGCGCAACTGATTCGACCACGAGCAAACGGAAATTCCAGGCCCGACATGGCCTTCCGGAAACACACGCAGAGTGTCGACCGGAGTGCACCCTTGGCCGCACGGGATGTTCGTCGTGATACCGATGACGCCACCGAGGGCGGCTGAGTACGCGCATTCATTTCGGAAGGCCGTTTGCGGATTGAGTGTCGGTGTGCAGAAGGGATGTACCGCCATTGCGATCGTGTCGAGCCACTCGACTTGGAGGGTGCCGTTCGGGGTTGGTACCGTATCGAAAACGCGCAGGAGCAATCGGCCATCGGGATGGCGCGCAATGCGCGGCACCGATGTATTGCCTGGCGAGTTGAAGGCGTAACGGACTGGCGGCCCGAGCAGGCGATCACCTGCAGTGTTCAGCTCCAGCTTCGACACCACAGCGTGCGACATGCCAGATGTGCTAGAGAGTAGGATCAGCGAGTGGCTGATGTCGTCATGGACGATGTCGGTCACCGCGTCTTGGTTGATGTAAGGTACGCCGTTCCAGTCGAGGACGACGTGCGGTGCGTCATTGGCGTCGATGTAACTCAGCAGGGCCGAGTTCGCAGTGAAGTAGATGCGCCCATCGCCAACCGGCGCAATCCCGCGGGGATCATACTGCGGCAGTCCGGGCGGATTGAATGGCAAAATCGAGCCGCTCTCGTCGATCGCATAGAGTCTGTAGCCTGCGGTCCGCTGCAGTGAGACAAGCAGGACGCGCCGCATTGGATCGTACTTCGGCCATGCATAGGGATCCCCGCCGCTGAGGAGCGGAGTCGGCGCGCAGCCCCGCAGCAAGACGAACTCGACCGGAAGTCCGGCTGGCGGAAGCCTGTTGCACGCGATGTCGTTCGAGATATTGATCGACGGGACTGCTGTCGCGGGAATATGGATTCCAAGCTGCGCGGCTCGAAGGATCGACGTCGCGCCTGCCGACGGCATGGCGAAGGAGAAGAACGAGTTGGCAGCGATGACCGTTGCCGCGAGTCCTGATTTCATGGGGTGCCTGTTGCGGGAGATGCGTTGACCGCCCCGGCGGGTGGCGGAGGGCGCCGGCTCTCGACGTGGCGTTGGCGTGATCGCCGGGAACGGCTCCACGGCAGCCTCGCGCCAGCCGTGGGGAGCGCGGTTCGCCCCGGCGTGCTGCTCGCGTTTCTCGGAAAACCCGCGCACGCATCGAGGGGCCTTGCGCGGTCGATCAACGATCGCCCGCGAGGCAAGGCGTTCGAGCAGCGCTGCAGTGGGATCAGAGTCACGACTTCTGGAGTCCGCGCGGCCGTTGTGCGCGGGAACGGAGGCTTTGGCCCGGTGACGCCCGATCCCTCGGACGACGCGCGCCTCGTCGCGCGTTCGACCCCCTCCCGCGGGGCTGCGCGCGAACTCGAGCTCGAGCCAGTCCGGCCAGCGCATTCGCACGCACACGTAGACTCCGGCGATTTCTGGCCCGTTTTCCATGCAGCATCAAGCGTGATCTCGCGCTCCATCCCACGGGTTCGGTCCGATGCCCGGCGACAGCGATAGACTCTGGTCCTTCCACGGTGAACCAGGACCCCACGTTGCTCGAGCTGATCCGCAGGGCGCAGCAAGACGATGCCCTCGCGCTCGCGGCGCTACTCCCGCGCTGTCGCGAGCGTCTTGCGGCGTTGCTGCACTGGCGTCTCGACGCGGCGTCGCGCGCGCGCCAGGTCGACGAGGACATCGTGAACGAGGTCTTGGCTTACGCTTCGCGCTCCCTGCGCGAGCGGACGTTTGCGTCATCGGGCGCGTTCTTCAATTGGCTGGCGACGATCGCCAGCAGCAAGGTGATCGATCGGAAGCGGCACGACACGGCGGAGAAGCGCGGCGGAGGGCGCGAACGGCCCTTCGCGGACTTCCACAGCTCTTCGTTGGGGCTGTCCGCCTTTGCGGCCGACCAGACGTCGCCGAGCGAAGCGGCGCAACGCAACGAGATCCTCGAGCGCCTGCCGCGCGCGATCGCGTCGCTCACCGAGAGCGAGCACCGCGCCTACGATCTGGTGGTCCTGTGCGGGATGTCGCGCGAGGAAGCGGCGCAGGAGCTCGGCATCGCGGAGGGTTCCCTGCGCGGCTACTTGACTCGCGCGACGGCCAAGATCACGGCGATGCTCGGCACGGGTTGAGTCGGGGTCGGATGAGCCGGGCTGCACCCGCGCGACCGGGGAGACGTCGAGAGAGATGAACAAGACCGACGACAGCAGCGCGAAGCCGGAACTGACGCCAGCGCAGGAGGCCTTCGCGCGTTGGCTGGAGAGTGTGGAGCTGGGCGACACCGCCGACTTCGATGCGTGGTGCGCCGATCACGCCGCGCTCGAGCCGGAATTGCGCCGGTTGCATGCGAGTTGGGTCGAGCTGCGTCGCGCCGTGGACGCGCTCGACGAACCGCCGCGGAAGCAGGAGTGGGTCACGCTCGGTGGGGCCGACGGCGCGCGCGAACCGGAATCGACCGACGGCCAGCACGATCTGGGGGCGCGCTCGCTGTTGGCCCGACTGCGAGAGCGCGCGACAACTTCCGAGCGCTATCGAATCCAAGAGGAGCTGGGGCGCGGTGCCGAGGGTTCGGTCTTCCGCGCACACGACGTCGACCTCGGGCGGACCTTGGCGATCAAGGTCATGCACTCCAGTGCGATCGGCGTCGACACGCGCGGCGTGCGGCGAGCGGAGCTCGCGCGGGTCGTGCGCTTCTTGTCCGAGGCGAGCGCGACGGCCAAGCTCGATCACCCGGGCATCGTGCCGGTGCACGACGTCGGCGTCGACGTGCACGGTCGCCTGTTCTTCACGATGAAGCTGGTTGTCGGGCGACGGCTCGACGAGATCTTCGAACGGGCGTGGCGGCGTGGCGATGGGTGGGACACGGGCCGGCTGGTCCATGTTCTCCTGCGCGTCTGCGAGGCCGTTCAGTTCGCGCATTCGCGCGGTGTCGTGCACCGCGACCTCAAACCGAGCAACGTCCTCGTCGGCGATTTCGGCGAGGTGTACGTGATGGATTGGGGGCTGGCGCTGGACTTGGCCACGACTCGCGAGCGGACTTCGCCACACGAAGCGCAGCGCACGTCGAGCGGCTCGTCGCCGCCTGTCGGAACGGCACCGTATCTTGCACCCGAGCAGGCGCGTGGAGACATCGACGCCGTCGACGAACGCGCGGATGTCTACGCGCTTGGAGCGCTGCTGTATCACTTCCTCGCTCGCCGCCCGCCGTACGTCGTGCCGGGCGAACGTGTCGCTCGCGGCGAGCTCGTGCGCAGAGTCGTCAACGGTGCACCGAGTGACTTGCGCGAGCTGGGACTCCGCGCGCCGCGCGAGCTCGTCGCGATTTCGCGCCGGGCGATGGAGCGCGAGCCGAGCGCGCGCTACGCGAGTGCGGCGGCACTGGCGAGCGACCTGGTCGCGTTCCAGCAATTCCGCAAGGGACAGGCGTGGCGTGATGGGGTTGGGGCGCTGGTCGTCAAGGCCGTGCGTCGGCAGCCGGCGGTGACGGCACTGCTCGTGCTAGTGACTATGCCGTTGCTGGCGCTCGTGGCCTCGCTCCTCGGTCGAAGCGCCGAACTGGCGTTGCGGGAACGGGTCGAACTCGTCCAAAAGTCGTTGGCGACGCTCGAAACGCTGGAGACCCGCTTCGTTGCGGTTTTCGACCCGAACGAACGAGCTGGGCAACCCGGCCTGGAAGTGCTCGAGCAGCGGATCGATGAACTTCAGTCTCTCGGACTTGGGCTCGACGACCGCACGGCCGTCGGTTCGTGGCGCGAGCGACTCGGAGAAGTTCGGCGGGACGATCCGAGTGCTCCGCCTCGATTGGTGCAGCGTGTGCTTGGTCTGCGTGTCGCCCTCGAACTCTGCGGCGCCGGGCACGGAGCACGACTGCTCGCGGGGAATTTCCCCGAGCATCTTTCCGAGAGGAGCTTGGTCCTCGCAACGAGCATGGCCAACAAGCACGCGCAGCTCTGCCGCGCACACGCCGCCATCGGTCGGCTGTTGTCCGAGATCGAATTGAGCCCAGGCGAACGTCGGTTCGTCGAGCTGGTCGACGACTTCTTCGAACGCGGCGTGCGTCCGCCCGCGGCAGACATCCTCGAGTCGTCATGGCCAGGCACGCCGGAAGAGTTCGTGCGGGTTGCGCCGCTGATCGCCTTGGCCGGAGCTCCCGATTCGGGCGTTCCGATGCTCGAGCGCTTGGCCCAACAACACCCCAACGACGCGGCGGTCCGTCAGGGTCTCGCGCGGGCCTATTTGGCCCGCGATCCACCTGCCGTCGACCTCGCGGAGCCGCACGCAAGCGCCTACGCCGCGCTGCTCCCGGAGTCGCCCGATGCCTTCGATCGCTGGGCCAGCGTCTTCGTGGCAAGGCACAGTTTCCGCCACGCCCTCGAGCTCCAACGGATCGCCATCCTCAAGGACGACAAGTGGTCGCGGCTCTGGACGAACCTCGCCCACATCCATCTCGCGCTCGACGAAGATGTCGAAGCGCTCGATGCGGCAACGCGTGCTTGTGCCCTGCCGGGGGCCGCGAAGGAAGCATTCCTGAATCGCGGCATCGCGTTGATTCGACTCGATCACCCGGAGCTGGCGTTCGAGGCCTTCGACGCAGCTCTGCGGCTGAATGAGAACTACCCCCTGGCCTGGTATTGGAAGGCACGGTGCCTCGTGATGCTCGACCGCTTCGAGGACGCCATGACCGCGCACGCTCGTGCGCCGGAGTTGGAGAGTGGCCCATACAAGTGGTTCCTGTTGCACGGCCAGGCCCTGCTCGACAGGGGCGAGTACGAGTGTGCCCAACGCGCGTTCGAGGACGCGGGGCACGCCAATCCCGAAGGGGCCAACGCGCGCGCAGGGCTGGCGCGCGCGTTGGTTCACCAGGGACAGCCCGGCCTCGCCATCGCATGGCTGAACGGGTCGCTTGGGAACATCGAGGCGCGTGCCGCCTTGGCCTGCGCGCTGACGTCAGCGGAGGCATTGCCGCTCGCCGCGCGGCAGCTGGAGCGGGTGCTCGATTCGACGCACACGGAAATCGAACTCGCGCTCGGCTTCACCCGAGGAACAGCGAGCGATCCCCCTGTCGTGACGCCGCGCGAACGCGTCGAGTTCCTCGAGAAGTTGATCGCGGATCCGTTGCTCGCGCCGCTGTGGAACGCATCGTCGCCGCCGAGCGTCGTGAATCACGTCTCAGCGATGAGGCGCAACGCCGAGGCGCTGCTCGAGGTCGCGCGCAGCATGCGTCCGTAGCTCGGTCCGGCGGCGGCCGTTTCTGGATTTCGTGCAGCATCACGAGGTCCAGCGCGCTCTCATTTCCAGCGGAAGGTCCGTGCCCGCGTCGCGATCGCGGTGGTCGCACGCGCGAGCCGACACCGCGTGGAGGAGACCATGAAACGACTGCTCTTGATGGTGCTGGGGTTCGCGGGGTTCGGTGTCCGAACGGCGTGCGCTCAGCTGCTCGCGAGTGCGACCTGGGACCAGGCGAGCGGTGGCAATGGCCACCGCTATGAGCTCCACAAAGTGTCCGCCGGGCTCGACTGGACTTCTGCGCGCGACGCAGCCGTGGCCGCGGGCGGCTACCTCGCGACATGCGCGACCGCGGCCGAGAACGCGTTCGTCTTCGCTTTGGTGAACGACGTCCAGGCGTGGACGCTCGCAAGTCACGGCCGCTCGATCGGGCCGTGGATCGGCGGATTCCAGGCTCCGGGCTCGCCCGAGCCCGCCGGCGGCTGGCAGTGGATCAGCGGTGAGACATGGTCCGTCGCGAACTGGGCCGTGGGGGAGCCCAACAACAGTTGCTTCTCGATCGAGGAACACACCGTCTGCTACTGGAATCAAGACATGCTCACCGCACCGCTCCCGGCCTCGACATGGAACGACTACGCGGGTTGTGTCGGTCCGGTCATCGCGTACGTCATCGAATACGACTTCACTGCCTTCTGCTTCGGCGACGGATCTGGCAGCGCCTGTCCTTGCGCGAACAACGGCGCCATCGGCAACGGCTGCGCGAATTCGGTCTTCGCCGTCGGATCCAATCTGCGCGCCATGGGGCAGCCCCGCGTTGCGAGCGACACCGTAACTCTGAGCGCGACGGGCATGACGGGCTCGCTGGCGATCTTCTTCCAGGGCGCGAGCCAGACAGCAGCGGTGGTCATCGATGACGGCATCGGATGCGTAGGAGGCCCGATCGTGCGGATCGCGAGCAAGCCGATCACATCGGGAGTGAGCAGCTATCCAGAGTCTGGCGACGTGTCGATCAGCGTGCGCGGTGCGATCCCCGTCGCAGGCGGGACGTTCTACTACCAGACCTTCTACCGCAACGCCGCGGCTGCGTTCTGCCCGCCCGCGACCGCGAACCGCACGAATGGAATCGCCGTGCCGTGGGCCCCGTAGGCGCTCGCTCGTCGGCGTGCACGAAACGTCCGTTCATGACGTGCGTCTTGGCGCGACACTCAGTCCAGAAGTGGATCCAGTCTCGCCCCTGAAGTCAGTGCGCCGCCACCCTTCCCGTTCGGGACGGCGGCGTTGAGCGTGTCGAACTCCGCTCCGGCGAATGCGCGGCAGAAGCGTCGCGCCGGCACTTGGAATGAGCAGGATTAGTGTGCGCCATGCCCCGATTCATGACGACCATCATCACCAGCGCGGGACGCGGACTCAAGGCGCTCAGTGGCTGTGGCTGTCTGCTTGTTCTTTGGTTCGGCATCGCCTTGCTCCCAATCACTATCGGGGCAGTGTGCTTCCATGACGAGATGCAGTCGGAGTCGATGAGAATGCTCGTCGGGGACGTCTGGAAGTGGATCATAGTCTGGTATCTGGCCGTGTCCGTGGTTCGATTCACAATGCGATTCGCTCCTATTCGCGCTGACCGCTCCGTTCGCTGGGGGTGCGTCGCGTGCGCGGTAGCGATCCTCGGGTGGGAGTGTCGATCACCCACACTAACACCGGAATTTGTGGGCATCGTCGCGACCGCTGGCCTGTTCATCACGAGGCAACTGACGGATCACAGACGCTTGAACTCCAGGTACACTCTGTTTCTTCGCAGGTTCGATGGGTTTTCGGATCTCAGCCTGTTGTCGGTGATACTGAGAGGTTCTCCGCGGAACCAGCCTGTAGTCGTTCTGGTAGGCACGGGTCGGTACTCAGGATCATGGGATCCGCTCTTGTTGGGGTTCTCGGGACTCTCCATCCTTCATCCGCTGAGGAGTGCGCCAATTTTTCTTGCAAGTGACGATTGGGAGTTGAGCGTGAGGTTGTTGATCCGAAACGCGTCGTCGATAGTTGTTGATGTCTCTCATCGATCGCGACCCATCGATCGCGAACTCAGCTTCGTTGTCATGGAGAAACGCGCGGATGCGTGCGTCCTCCTAGTGAAGAAAGCCCTGCAGACGGGAGCGTTGAGCGCTGTGGATGTCGAGCTGCAGGCGTGTCCAGTGGTCACATACGTCGAGTCCTGGAGTGGAGGGATAGCCCGAGCTGCAACGGCAGTGTTCCTGGGTTCATCGCTCGTCGTCGTTGCCGTTCTTAGTGATGGGGCCGTCAGAGAGCAATTCATGCGTGACGTTCGTACGTACGGAAGCGTTCATGCCCCAGCATACTTGCTGGCGCAGTTCACGCTGTTGGCGGGGCTCACAGCCGCGTTGTTCTTGCGGAAAATGCCGCCCCGACACTGCGCTGCTCGACTTCGACACTGCATTTCAGGGGGTGCCGGAGGTCGTGACACGAGCATGGACTCCACACCCTGACGGTGGCGCATCGACCCGTCGGAACGTCACAACTGCCGATTCGACCACTCGTCGGCCTAGCGAACGGAAGTGCCATGCGGTGACCCGCGATCGATGCTCTCGATCGCCGCCACGCCGACACGGAGCTCGGCGAACTGCAGCTCGGGGTTCGCGCAGAAATGGCTGGTCGCCGACGGTTCGCCAACGCCGGACGAAAGCACGTCACAGGCGGATCTCCAGGTTCCATAAGGTCGTCGAGACCGTCCCTTCGATTTCCGGCAGCCGAGGCGCGGTGGCGTAACGGGACAGGTTCGAGGCGTCTGCATCATGCGCCCCTGGGATCACCAAGGGCAACCTACGCTGCACGGAGGTGAATCCCGTCGAACGCGACGCGTGGCCGAGAACCGACGCGGTGCGCTCGCGTTCGATGAAGGTGGTCGAGAGCGCCCGAATGCGCGGGTCTACTTCGATCGGGGCTCCGGCAGCAGGCGGAAGCGGCGCGTTTCGACGTGTTTCTTGCCGCTGAGTTCGACCGTGCGCACGAATTCCGCCGTCGTGGTCAGGCCGCGTTGCGTGTCGAACTGGAGCTTCGCGCGCTCCTCGAACTGCGTGAACGAAGGCAGGCGCTCGTCGCCCTCGTCGTCGAGCTGGCGGCGCTTCTCGGTGCTCATCTTCTGCTTGATGGCCTCGCGCGTCAGGCGTGTCGCGACGGCCGGGTCGACGCTCTCGAGCCACTCGAGCTTCGCGGTGTGCGTCGCCGCATCGTGCGCGACGAGCGTCCAGCGGCTCTTGCACGGCAGTGCCGCGCCGTCGAGCGGGTTGGGGAGCGTGCTCTCGCTCTCGCTCGGCTTGCCGGCTTCGAGCTTCAGCCCGTTCGGCGCGAAGAAGCGCGCCGGATCACGCAACAGTGCCGTTTCGAACGCCGGTCCTTGCAGGGCCTGCACGGCCGCGTCGAGCGCCGCACCGAGATCGCTGGCGTTCTCGCCGCTCGCTTCGACGTCCTTGCGCAGCGACGCGACGAGCTCGTCGAAGCTCTTGTGCACCGCGTCGGCGTCGACGAACGCGATCGGCGCGCCGTCGGCACGCGCGCGCACGTCGTAGCTCAATCCCTGCGTGACGCCGAGCACGCGCTGCGTCAGTGCATCGGCCTGCTTGACCGCTCCGGTCGGTCGCGTCGCGCCCCAGGTCCAGCGATAGGTGAGCCCGTCCGTGGCCTGCGCGAGCACGTCGACGTCGAGGCGGCTCACCGATCCGCGGGAGCTCTTGCGCCCGCCTTCGTCGACGATCTCGCTCAGCTTCTCGATCTCGATCCCGAAGCGCGTGCCCGCGCTCCACGGTTGCGCGGGAGCGAGCGTGATCGCGTCCGCTCCTTGCGTCGCCGGGCCCTCGGTCGGAGCGGAGACGGCGGCAGTGGCGAGCGCGAGCATCGAGCACAGTTGGGGCAGCATGGTGGACTTGTCGAGGGACGAATGAGACACGCCGCGCTCCGACTGCCGGCGAAAGGACCGCAGAGTGTACGCGCCCCCCGAAGATCGCGCTTCGCCGTGACGATGCGGAGCACACGCTTGCCCGCGCGTGCGCGTTCCCGTGTCCCGGAGCGCCTCCGTCGACCTTCGCGGCGCGAGGCTGGGCTACCATGCGAGAGGCCGTCCACGACCTCCACCGCACCCAGCGATTCCACCACCATGAACTTTCCCCCTCGTCTTGCGCCGCTCTTCGGTTGTGTCGCGCTCCTCTGCGCGCGCTCTCTCGCCCAGGGCTCCGACAACTGTGCGTCGGCGACATCCATCTCCGGCGCGGGTTCGTTCGGCGTGAGCACCGCGGGAGCGACGGACAGCGCGCAACAACCGGGCGCCTGCACCGCGATCCACCGCGACGTGTGGTTCGCGTGGACCGCGACGTCGACGCAGAGCATGAGCCTCTCGTTCTGCGGCGGCGCGAGCGCGGACACCGTGGTCGCGGTCTACGCCGGCTCGGGCTGCCCGGTGTCGGGCAGCGAGATCGCGTGCAACGACGATGCGTGCGGCCAGCAGTCGGCGTTGTTCTTCAATGCGACGGCCGGCAGCACCTACTTGCTCCAGATCGGCGCCTTCGGGTTCCTGACGACCTACACCGGCACGTTCACGATCCAGCCCGGCGTGAGCCCGTGCGGATCGAGCGTCGGCCCCGACGTCATCACCGGCGACATCACGAGCATCCTGAACGCACCCGCGGCGAGCGGTCTCGACGCGTTCACGCTGGGCACGACCTCGTGCAACATCGGGACGACCTTCGTGAACTGGCAAGGCCCGATCGCGCTGCACCCGGTCATCGGCGAGACCTTCTACAAGTACAAGGTCGTGAGCGGCGCGGGTCGCATGGAACAGATCGGCATCGGCTGGCTCAAGCACGGCTTCGCCGCCGACACCGGCAGCTTGTGCTGCAACTGCCAGGATCCGCTCGACAATCAGAAGCTCGGCGTCGGCTGCTCGGATCCCTACAGCGCCGGACAGGCGGGAACGCAATCGACGCTGACGCCGCGCTGGCAGGTCAATGCGCACACCGGCGTCTTCCCGTATCCCGGCGCGAACCCGACCTGGTCCGGACCGACGGCGCGTCGCACGGAGGTCGCGCTAGCGGAGCTCGAAGTGACCGCCGGCACGACGCATTTCTATGCCGAGTGCAACTACACGACGCAGGACGACGCGCAGGCCGGGAACAACAACAACAACGCGAGCTACAAGGAGCTGCTCGTCACCGGCGGGCCGTCCGACTTCACCTTCGCGACCACGGGATTCACGCACCAGATGCTGCCGGCGATCGCAGCCTGGCCCGCGCTCGAGCCGGGAGTCACGCTCTCGAACGTGCAGGTTCCCGGTGACGGACTCTTCGTCGTCGGTTCGCACGCCACGAACCTCGGCGGCGGTCAGTACCACTACGAGTTCGCCGTCCACAACATGAACGGCGACCGCGCGTGTGGATCGTTCGCGGTGCCGGTGCCCGCGGGCGCGGTGGTGACGAACATCGGCTTCCACGACGTGACCTACCGCAACGGCGACGGACAAGGGAACGTCAACCAGACGAGCACCGATTGGCCCGCGGTCGTCAGCGGCGGCGCGATCTCGTGGGCTTGCGAGACGCAGGCGCAGAACGCGAACGCCAACGCGATCCGCTGGGCGACGACCTACAACTTCCGCTTCGATGCGAACGTCGCGCCGCAGACCGGCAACGTGACGCTCGGGTTGTGGAAGAGCGGGGCGCCGGCCGCCGTCACTGCGATCGGCGATGTTCCGGGCGGTGCCGCGGGCGTGGCGTTCTGCTTCGGCGACGGCAGCGGAATCGCGTGCCCGTGCGGCAACAGCGGCGCGGCGGGCAATGGCTGCGCGAACTCCGCGTTCGCCACCGGAGCGAATCTCAGCGCGAGCGGGAGCTCGAGCGTCATCAATGACACGCTCGTCCTCGACGCGAGCAGCATGACCGGCGCGATCGCGATCTTCTTCCAGGGCGCGACCACCGCTCCCGATGCGATCGTCGACGACGGCATCGGTTGCGTCGGCGGTCCGATCGTGCGCCTCGGCAGCAAGTTCATGCCCGGCACCTCGAGCTCGTTCCCGCAACCCGGCGACCCGCTGATCAGCGTGCGCGGCGCGATCCCGCCCGCCGGCGGCACGTTCTACTACCAGTGCTTCTATCGCAACGCCGCAGTCGCGTTCTGCCCGCCGGCGACGTCGAACCGCACGAATGGCGTCGCGGTGACCTGGATTCCGTAATCAGTACGGTACACGGCATCTTTCTCACCGATTCGCCCGCGCTCGATCGATAGCGCACAGTCGGCGCATCCGAGAGGAAACTGCCGTGTCCCGCATCGACGTCTCCAGCGGATTGCGAAGCTGTTCGTCACGTTGAACGTGGCGGGCGGACAGAACGACGCGCTCAGCGCCGCATCGAGAGCACGAGCGGCGCGTTGGACGCCTGCACGGCGTCGAAATCGGCGCGAGAGTGCACGCCTCGCCAGCCTTCGCCGATCAGGAGCTGGCCCGTGATCGAGCCGAGCGCGTTGCCGGGGCCCGGGAGAATCACCAGCTCCGGTGCGTACTCGCGCAGCGCGACGCGCACCGAGAGACCGAAGTCGTAGGGCGTCGTCACCTGCGCGCCGAGCGTGTAGTCGCGCAGCGCGTCGACGTCGGTCGACCAGGGCGTGAAGCGCGCTCCTCGGCCGTCGACGAGCGTCACGCGCGGCGCGCGAAAGCTCAGTGTCGACAATCGCTCCCTCGCACGCGCCGAGACGCCCTCGAGCAGCGGCGTGTGGTAGGGACCGTGGCCCATCAGGCGGAACGGATACTGGTTCTGGCCGAGCTTGACGCGCGGCAGAGTTCTCAAGAGATGCGCGATGCCCGCTTCGGTGCCGGCGAGCACCGCTTGTCCGCCGAGCAGGATCGACGGGAACGCTTCGCCGTTCGAGCTCGCGAGCGCGGCGCGCACGTTCTCGATCAACGTCGCGTCGGGACGCCAGTCCTCGCCGACTTGCGGATAGATGACTTGTCCGCCGCCTTGATGCTCCTGCTGCAGGATCGACATCTCCTGCATCAGGCGAAAGCCGTCGTCGAAGTCGAGGGCTCCAGCGACGGCGAGCGCGGTGTACCAACCCATCGAGTTGCCCGCGACCGCGACGACCTTGTGCTCCGCGAGCGCGCTCGCGCAGTCGAGCATCGAGACGAGCCAGATCAGAGGCGAGATGTTGCGCGGCTCGAGATGCAGCGCCGGATTCCACTTCGCGGCGCGATCGAGCTCGAGCAAGGAGGGGAGCGCGTGCTCACGACGCAGCTCTTCCGCGCGCACGACCCAGGGATGCTCGCCGGGCAACGAACGCAGCGACTTCTCGGTGTACGAACCGCGACCGGGACAGAGCACGATGGCGCGCTTCATACGGTACACGGCATCTTTCTCACCGATTCACCGCCTGCGCGGCGATCGACTGTGCGGGAACCGCTCGCCCGCGGGCGAATCGGTGAGAAAGATGCCGTGTACCGTACGGTCATCGGACGAGCTCCTTCGCCGCCGCGACGATCTCTTCCTCTTGCACGAGCACGGTGGAGGTTGCGGCGCCGAGCGGGACGTAGCTGTCGGCGGCGCGCACGCTGGCGAGCGGCGGGTGGGAGCGCTGCTCGGCGAAGTGCGCCACGATCGCGTCGGCGATGCCCGCGCCCGTCGCCCGACATTCGTCGACGACGAGCAGCGCCCTGCACTCGCGCGCGTGCACGTCGAGAGCCTTCCACGGCAGCGGAGCGAGCCAACGCAGGTCGATCACGCGCGCCTTGATCCCGCGCTCGCGTTCGAGCACGCGCGCGGCGCGCAAGGAGAGGCGCAGCCCGTTGGCGTAGCTCACGATCAAGAGGTCGGTGTTCTGCGCTCCGTACACGCCGACTTCGCCGGGGAGAAGGACTTCAGGCAGCGGCGGATAGTCGCACAGCCACGCGTTGTCGTTCTCTTCGTGGAGATCCTTCTCGTGGTAGAGCGCGATCGGCTCGAGGAAGCACACGACGCGCCCGCAGGCTTTCGCCGTCGCGATCGCACCGCGCAACATGCGCGCGGCATCGTCGCCGCGCGAGGGGATCGCGAGCATCAGTCCCGGGATGTCGCGCAGCGCGCCGACGGAGTTGTCGTTGTGGAAATGTCCGCCGAAACCCTTCTGGTACGCGAGCCCCTGGATGCGCACGACCATCGGGTTCGTGAACTGGCCATTGGAGAAATAGGAGAGCGAGCACGCCTCCCCGCGCAGCTGGTCGAGCGCGTTGTGCAGGTACGCGAGGTACTGGATCTCCGGCAGCGGCACGAAACCGATGTGCGCCGCTCCTTGCGCGATGCCGAGGATCGCCGTCTCGTCGAGCAGCGTGTCGAACACGCGCGCGATGCCGAAACGCTTCTGCAATCCCTGCGTCACGCCGTACACGCCGCCCTTCTTGCCGCTGTCCTCGCCGAAGAGGAGGAGTTCGCGCCGGCGCACGAACTCGTCGTGCAGCGCGTGGTTGATGTGCGCCGCCATCGTGCGCCGCGCGGGGCTCTTCACGTTCTCGGGCAGCTGTCCGCCCCAGTGCGCGGCGCGCGCCTCGACATCGAAAGGTTGCGCGGCCTCGCGGCGCACGGCGTCTTCGTCGTACGGTGCGAGCGGCGCCATGACGGCGGCGCGCGTCGTGAGCTTGGGACGCCGCGCCGTCTCCTCCGCGACGGCCATGACGCGCTCGCGCGTGTCGGCGACGAGGGCGCGCAGTTCCTCCGGCGTCGCCGCGCCCGACTCGACGAGCCTGCGCGCGTTGCGCAGCAGCGGGTCGCGCTTCTCGATCGTCTCGATCTCGTCGAGCGTGCGATAGGTCGTCTCGACGTCGCTGCCCGCGTGTCCCCACAGACGCGTCGTCTTCAGGTGCAGGAAGGTCGGCGTCTTCGTGCCGCGGCAGAAGGCGATCGCCTCGCTGCACACGTCGTGGATCTCGTCGAGCTCTCCGTCGGCCTTGAAGTAGCGCAGATTCGGCTGCCGCGCGTAGGTCTCCTCGACCCAGCCCGCCGGCGTGTCGACCGAGATGCCGATGCCGTTGTCTTCGCACAAGAAGAGCACGGGACACGGATTGCCGCGCTTCTTGACGTAGCGCGCCGCGCTGAACCCCGAGAGCGCCGTGCAGTGGTTCGACGACGCATCGCCGAAGCTGCACAACACGAGCGCATCGCTCGACAAGCCGCTCTCGATGCCTTGCCGGCGCGCGCGAGAGAGCGCGAACGCGAGACCGACCGCCTTGGGCAGGTGCGACGCGATCGTCGAGGTCTGCGGCGGCACCCACATGCGGCGCGAGCCCCAGACTTTGTGGCGTCCGCCGCTGATCGGATCCTCGCTCGACGCGCAGAAGCTGAGCAGCGTGTCGAAGGTCGGCGTGACGCCGAGCGCCTTGCGGCTGCGCGCCATCATCAAGCCGCCCGATCGATAATGGAGGAAGCACGGATCGTCGAGGCGCAGGAGCGCGCCGAGCACGGCATTGTCCTCGTGCCCCGCGCTCGAGATCGTGTAGAAGCTGCGGTTCGTGCGCTTGAGCTCGCGCGAAGCGACGTCGAGCGCGCGCGAGAGCACCTGGTCCTCGAAGAGCTCGACCGCGGCGCGCGCGCTGAGCGAAGAACCCGGCCGCAACGGCTCCGCCGGTTGCAATCGGCGCGGCGCGGCCTGGGCCGACGCGAGGTAAGCGTCGAGGTTCGACTCGACGACGGCGACGCGGTTGGTGCTCACGGCGGGGGGAGGCGGGAGGCGTTTTCGGCGCGCGAAACACGCGATTCCGAGGGCCGAACAGCCTAGCCGTGCGTCGTGCGAGCGTCCATGCGGGTCTTGGTCGTCCCTTGATCGTCGCCGAGTAGCGTCCTGGCCGGTCGCGCCGGTCCTGGCGCACTCCACGACATGAACACGAACTGGATCCGCCGCGCCGAGGCGCGCCACGAGGGCGAACGCGACGGGCTTCCGTTGTGGGACGTGCGCGACGTGCGCGAAGACCGAGCTCGAATCGAGAGCGCGCGAGTGGTGCGCGGCGCCGACACCGGGAGGAGCGCGCGGGACGAGAGCAGCTCGAACTCCGACTCCGACCGACGCGCGGCCGAGAATCCCTGATCGAACGCGACCGGTTCGCGCAGCAGCCGCGGATCGTGCGCTCGAACTCGCGCGCAGCGGCGCCGAACGCGCGCGACAGCATCTGATGCTCGAGCGCGGCGCGCGCACTGGGCAGCGAACCGGGACGCAGCGGCTCCTCGGATCCCGAACGACGCGGTTGCGCAAGACCTTCGCGGCGCCGACCTGCACGGACTACCCACAAAGGCGTTGCGGCCTGCGTCGAGCGCCCCGGCTCGGAGCTCGTCTCTTCGCCGTACACGTGAGTTCGGAACCGCGGAGCGCGTCCCTCGGCGGCAGCGGCCATCACGCCTGTGTATCGTCACATCCTCGTCCCGACGGATCTCTCCCCGCGTGCGGCGGGCGATTTGGCGCATGCTCGCGCGCTCGTCGCTCCCCTGGGGCTGATCCACCTCGTCCACGTTCTCGAGCGGCCGGAGGTGCCGAATCCGATGTACGCGCACTGCGGACCGGTGACGCCGACGAACGAGGAGTGGGCGCGCCGGCTCGCCGGGGCGAGCAACGAGCTCGAGTCGGTGGCGCGCACCGTCGCGGCGCCGGCTGGCGTCGCAGTGCGCTGGCACGTGCTCGAAGCTCCACAGGGTCGAGTCGTCGCGCGCATCTGCTCCGCGGAGTCGGAGCTGGGCATCGATCTCGTCTGTGTCGCGTCGCACGGCCGTACAGGGCTGAGGCGCGTGCTGCTCGGATCGGTGGCGGAGGAGCTCGCGCGCCGCGGCCGCGCCCCGACGCTCGTCGTGCGCATCACCGACGCCGAGCTGGAGAGCGCCTGACGAGCTCGCGCCGCGCGCAGCGAGGAATCGAGGCGGCGGACCGCGCCTGCCGCGAAGGTTGGATCGATGAAGGCTCCCGACTCCGAACACCTGCCGGCCAGCGGTGCGCGCGACTTCCGCGCGTGGTGGACGCTCCCCGTCGACGCCGTCGCGCGGCGGCTCGCCGTCGATCCGTCGCGCGGGCTCGACGCGCCCGAGGTCGAAGCGCGCCGGCTGCGAGCGGGCGAGAACCACGTCCCCGAGGCGCCTCGCGCGCCGCTCGCGGCGGTGTTCTTCCGGCAGTTCCGAAGCCCGCTCGTCTACCTGCTCCTCGTCGCCGCGGTGCTCGCGTTCCTGATCGACGAGCACGTCGACGCCGGCGTGGTCCTCGGCGTGCTGCTCGTCAACGCCGCGATCGGGACGCTGCAGGAGGGCCGCGCCGAGCGCGCGATGGAAGCGCTGCGCGAGTTCGCGCGTCCGCGCGTGCGCGTGCGGCGCGCAGGATGCGAACGCGAGCTCGACGCGGAGGAACTCGTGCCGGGCGACGTGCTCGTGCTCGCCGCGGGCGACGCGATCGGCGCGGACGCGCGCGTGATCGAATCGGCGGGGCTCGAGGTGACGGAGAGCGCGCTGACGGGCGAATCGGAGCCCGTGCACAAGCACGTCGAGGCGCTGGTGGCGGACACGGAGCTCGCCGAGCGCAGGAACCTCGTCTTCGCGGGCACGCACGCCGCCGCGGGCCGCGGCCTCGCGCTCGTCTTCGCGACCGGGGTCGCGACCGAGTTCGGACGCATCGCCATGCTGACGACGCACGCGCCGCGCGTGACGACGCCGCTCGAGCGGCGCATGGCGCGCTTCGGCCGCGTCCTGCTCGTGGTCGCGCTCCTCGTCTGCGCGAGCGTCGTCGTCGTCGGGCACCTGCGCGGCTTGCCTTCCGCCGACGTGTGGATGGTCGCGATCAGCCAGCTCGTTTCGGTCGTCCCCGAAGGGCTCCCCGTCGCACTCACCGTCGGCCTCGCGGTCGGCATGCAGCGCATGGCGGCGAGGCGCGCGATCGTGCGCAGGCTCGCGGCAGTCGAAGCGCTCGGCTCGACGTCGGTGATCTGCTCCGACAAGACGGGCACGTTGACGCGCAACGAGATGACCGTCGCGGCGCTCCACCTCCCCGGCGGACGCACGGTCGAGGTGACCGGCGCCGGCTACGCGCCCTCGGGCGAGTTCCTCGAGGAGGGTCGCGTGCTGGACGCCGCGCACGACGGAGCGCTGCGGGCGCTGCTCGAGGCCGCGGCGCTGTGCAACGACGCACGCATCGCACCCGGCTCCGCGAGCGACCCGCGTTGGACGCCCATCGGCGATCCGACGGAAGCGGCGCTCGTCACGGCGGCGCGCAAGGCAGGCATCGACGTCGACGAGCTGCGTGCGCGGCACCCGCGCACGGGCGAGCGGCCCTTCGAGTCGACTGCGCGCTGGATGGCGACGGAGCACGCGAACGCGCGCACGATCGTGAAGGGCGCGCCCGAGGTCGTGGCGGCCATGTGCGCCGGCGGCGGTACGGAAGCGCTGGCCGCCGCCGAGCGTTTCGCGGCGCACGCGCTGCGCGTGCTGGCGGTGGCCGAGGCCGCCGCGCCGCTCGGACAGCATGCAGGCAGGCTGCGATGGCTCGGCTTGATCGGCCAGATCGACCCGCCGCGCGACGAAGCGCGCGCCGCGATCGAGACCTGCGCGCGCGCCGGCGTGCGCGCCGTGATGATCACCGGCGACCACCGTGGCACCGCGTCGGCCGTCGCCGAACGGCTCGGACTCGCGCGCGCGGGCGAGCGCGTCGTCGAGGGTGCGGAACTCGAGCGCATGACGCCCGAAGAGCTCGCCGCCGCGGCCGGCGAGTGCCGCGTGTTCGCGCGCGTGCTGCCGGTGCACAAGTTGCGCCTCGTGGAGAGCCTGCGAGCGCGCGGCGAGGTCGTGGCGATGACGGGCGACGGTGTGAACGACGCGCCCGCGCTCGTCACGGCCGACGTCGGCGTCGCGATGGGCCTCACCGGGACGGAGGTCGCGCGGCAGGCGTCGGACATCGTCCTGACCGACGACGACTTCTCCACGATCGTGAACGCCGTCGAGGAAGGGCGCCTCGTGCACGCGAACCTGCAGAAGGTCGTGCTGCTGCTGCTCTCGACATCGCTCGCAGAGGTGCTGGTGCTGCTCGCGGCGCTGCTCCTCGGCTATCCGCTGCCCTTCGCGGCCGTGCAGATCCTGTGGAACAACGTCGTCACCGAGGGAACGATCACCGTCAATTTGACGATGGACCCGCGCCAGGGCGACGAGATGGAGCGCCCGCCGATACCGCGCGACGAGCCGCTGCTCGGACGGAGCGTGGTCCCGCGGCTCCTCGCGATGAGCATCGTGATCGCGGGGCTCACGCTCGGCTGGTTCGCGCTCGGCCTCGCGCACGACAGGCCGTTCGAGGAGGTGCGGACGGGCGCGTTCGTGCTCCTCGCGGTGTGCGAGTGGTTCAACCTCCTGAACTGCCGCTCGGCGACGAAGAGCGCGTTCGAGCACGGCCTGGGCGGCAACCCCTGGCTTCTCTCCGGGCTTCTGCTCTCGATCGCGCTGCAAGGGTTCGTCGTCTACCTGCCCGCCGCGAACGTGCTCTTCCACACGACGCCGCTCGCAGTCACGGAGCTCGCAGCCATCGTCGCCGTCGGAAGCGTCGTCCTGTGGATCGAGGAGCTGCGCAAGCTCGCGGCGCGCGCGCGGCGCGCGAGCGCGGGTCGCGGCGCACGCTCGGCCTTGGATCGAAGCAAACGTCAGAACGCCTGATCGAGCACGACCAGGTTCAGCGGCGCACCGAGCACGAAGGCGCCGTTGGAATGGCGCGCGAGCGGTTGCAGGTAGAACGTCCGCGTGTCGACGCCCATCGGCAGCATCGCGATCGGCAGCTGGACGGAGAGCACGCCGCTGCCGGGCAGCATGCCGAGGAACACGCGCCGCACCGAGGGACCGAAGAGGAACACGCCCGAGTAGCCCGGGAAGAGCAGCCAGCGCGTCTTGCGCGAGATCGCGAGCCACACCGGATCTCCCGGCGTGCCGAGGACGTCGAGGGACAAGGGCAGTCCCTCGCGCACCGGCGACGCGGCCGAGGTCTGAACGCGCGCGCCGCCCAAGGCGATCAACCCCGCGGTCGCACCGACTCCCGCGGCTCCCGCGTTCGCATTGCTGAACACCGGCCCGCCCGCGCTGCACTGTCCACCGGTTCCGCCCGCACCGCCATTCCCGCCGGCGAGCGTCGCGTCGAGCGCGTACGCGCTCGCGCCGTTGAGCTCGAGCCCCGCCCCACCCGCGGCTCCGTCCGTCGGCGGGAGCGCCGCGAGCGATGGACAGAACAAGCTCGTCCCGGTCCCCCCGTCGCCGCCGTGGAATGCCCCGCCGCTGACGAAGAGCGTGGAGCTCGCGTCGGCGACGAACGCGCTGCCGCCCGCGGTCGCGGGATGGACGACGAGCGGGAAGCCCGGGATAGCGCCGTCGGCGCCGCGCCCGCCGTCGAAGCTCGAGTCGTAGCACGCGACGCTGCTCGCCACGCACGCGCCCGCGGCGCAGCCGGCGACATCGAGCGTGGTCGAACCGAAAGCTCGGAAGCTGCAGCGGGTGACGGCGACGTTGTCGCACGCGTCGACGCGCAGCGCGGGCTGCGCGATCTCACGCGCGACGAGGTTCTCCAGGCGCACGGCGCCCGCGCACTGCGTCACTTCGACGCGCAGCTTGTTCGAGAGACTCGACGGACCGAAACCCGAGACGATCACCGTTTGCGCCATCGCGAGGTTTTCGATGCGCAGTACGCTCAGTCCGACCGCGCCCGAAGGCTCGGCGACGATGCGCAACGACTTCCCGTTCACGTTCGCGGCGTTGTACGGACCGCCGTGAACGAGCAGCGTGTCGCCGTCGGCGGCGGCGAGAATCGCGAGGTCGAGCGCATCCGGTGCGCCGGAGACGACGTGGACCGTCTGGGCTCGCGTGCTGGCGGCGAGCAGCGCGCAGACGGACAGGGACGATGCGCGACGCAAGAGGAGACGCATGACTCTGGGTCCTTTCGACGAACGCGTGCAACGGCCGCGGCGGAGGCGCCAGCCAGCATCGATGATTGTCGCTCGAGCGGATTTCGGCGCGGGAAACAGCAGTCTTCTTGATCGTACGACGACCGGCGTCGTTCGCGAACTCAGCCGAGCCAGCTCGTGAGCGTGCGATGGTCGACGAGCCCCGCCTGCTGGCGCGCGACGCGGCCGCGCTGGAGCACGACGAAGTTGGGGATGCCTTGCACGCCGAAGCGCGCGGCGAGGTCGGGATGCTCGTCGCTGTTCACTTTCAGCACGAGCGCGCGACCCGCCGTGTCGTGCGCCGTCTGCTTCACGTGCGGCGCGGCCGAACGGCACGGCCCGCACCAGGGCGCCCAGAAGTCGACGAGCACCGGTACGCGGGCCGAGCTCACGATCGCGTCGAACGCAGCTCCGCCGACGTCGAGCGGCGCGTCGAGCGGCGCGATCTCCGCCTGGCAGGCTCCGCACTTGCCGCGGTCGGCGAGATGCGCGAGCGGGATGCGGTTGAGTCGCCCGCACGAGGGACAGGGACGCTGGAGGGGCTCGTTCGTCGCGTGCATGGCGCGAATCTAGTCCGCAGTTCCAGCGCGCGGAACCGTGCCCAAGGACGCAGCGGTCCGTGCCCGCTCAGAGCCCGTTGCGCAGCGCGAGCTTGAGCCCGCCGAGCAGCGCGGCCGTGACGAGCAGCATCCAGACGACGCCCGGCACGAAGTACGGGAAGACCATGAGCACGACGCCGGTGAAGAGCTGCGGCATGCGCTCCGCCTTCTTCCCGTAGAGGAAGAGTCCGAAGCCGAGCGTGCCGACGAGCAGGGAAGCGATCAGCGGTCCCGGCGAGAAGTCCATCCCGAGCGTAGCGAGAAGTCCATCCCGAGCGTAGATCGGCTCGTGTCGTCGATGCGCTGGAGCCCCGTACGCCCCTGTGCCGGTCGAACCGTTCGAATCGTGCGTGGCGACGCGGGCGACCGTCCTCGCGCTGCGCGACCGGGCCGGAGAGGGGGTCAGAAGACGAAAGGCACGAGCCGCTTCACGCGCGCGCAGTAGGCCGCGTACTCGCCGCCGAAGTGCTCGCGCAGCTCCCGTTCCTCCGCGAAGACTCGCACGAGCATTCCCGCCGTGATCGCGAGCGCGCAAGCGGAGCTCGACACGCCCGGATGCGCGGCCGCCGCGCTCCAGCTGAACAGCAGTACCGCGCTGTAGATCGGATTGCGCATCCACGCGTACGGTCCGCTGGTCACCAGACCGCCCGCCGTCGGATTCGAGGCCGCGTGGAAGCTGCGCGCGCCGAACGTGATGCGCGCCCAGAGCATCAAGAGCGCCGCGGCGACCTGCAGCCCGATGGTCACCGGACCCGTGCCCCACACCTGATGCGTGTACGCGAGCACGAGCAGCGCGGCGACCGCGATCAGGAATCCGGCCACGGAGAGTGCGCGCGTGTTCATGCGTGCCGCCCAGCGTGCGGACTCGCTCGCACGGCGTCCATGTCCGGCTCGGAAGGGGAGCGCTCCGCTGCGTTCGCGAACGCACGCGCGGTCGCCGATCGAGTGCGCGCCCGCGCGCAGCGGAATTCGTCTCGCGCACGCGCCGCCACCGTTTCCGGCGCGCGCACCGGCGCTAGACTGCGCGTGTTCGGCGTGGACGGATTCCGCCATCCGGCCGCTTCCGACCGGAGCGGGTTCCGCACGCTGGAACAATGGGAGTGATGCGATGCAAGCCAGAGTTCTCGCACTTCTCGTGGCGTTCGCCGCCGTGCTCGTGGCGAGCGCCGTCCCGGTCCGAAAACCGATCGATCAGCCGCACGCGGACTGTTCGTACGACTCGCAGAACTGCTGTGGCACGATGAACAGCTTCTGCGAGCCGCAGGTCTCGGCGCAGTGCAGCGAGGGAGCTCTCGAGGGTTTCATCTACACCGATGCCGACAGCAACGGTTGTGGTTGTTCCTACATCGAGCTCTGACGCGACGCAGCGGACAGGAAGCGGCGCGCGGGACGGGCTCAGGCGCTTCCCGCGCGCCGTCGGGATCCCACAGGCAGGTCTCCCATGACGGCTCGCGGCGGTCGCAAGACCGAGTTCCTCCTGCGCGCATCGACCGCGCTCGCGCTCCTCGCTGCGCTGGTCATCTTCGGCGTGCGCTTCGCTCGCTCGCGCGACGGCGGAGACGGCGTGCACACGCGCGCGATCGAGTTTCCGGCGGTGAGCACGCAGGCGTTGGAGCTGGAGTCCGCGCCCGAAGGCGTCGAGTCGAGCGCGCGCGCCAGTGCGGAGTCCGCGCCTCCAGCGGCAGTGACGCCCGCAGCGGAATCTCCGGCCCCGACGGTCGCGCCGTTTCGCATGCACGGGCGCGTGCTCGACAGCGAGCTCGGCCTCGCCGTGCCGGACGTGCACCTGCGCTTCATGGGCGGCGAGGATTCGCGCTCGATGTGGAAGGTCGCCGTCGACGCCGATGCCGACGGAGAATTCACGGCCGAGCTCCCGGGCGCCGCGGCCGCGCCCGGATCGATGGCCGTCGCGCGCCTGACCGACGCGCACAAGACCGTGCTCTTCACCGGCCCGCTGGCGATCGCGGCCGAGGTCGTGATCCCCGTGCGCGGACAGCTGGTATTGAGCGGCAAGCTCGTGTTCTCCAATGCGCGCGAGCCCTCGGCTTGCACCGTGACCTTCTTCGTGCCTCCGGCGTCGAACGTCGGCGTGCCGCAGTTCTGCGGGACGGCCAACGTCGATCCCACCGGTGCTTTCCTCTTCTCGTTCCGTCCGGCGATCGAGAGCGCGAGCTACCAGCTCATGATCGGCTGCGACGGCCGCAACCTGTCGAGCGTCGAAGTGGCGACCAGCGTGTTGCGCGCTCCCGGCGGCGCGCTCGTGCGCGTCGAGAGCGCGCGCCTGGAGCTGCTCGTTCGGGACGAGACCGGTGCGGCGATCGCGGCCGCGAAAGTGCGCGCGAGCGCCGACGCGCTGGCCGATTTCTCGCCCGTCTCCGCGGAGACCGGCGCCGACGGAACGCTCGTGCTCGACGTGCCGAGAGGGCGCCTCGACCTGGGCGTGGCCAAGCCCGGTCACGCTCCGCACATGGAGACGCTGAAGGCCGCGCCGCGCGAGCGCTACCTCGTCGTGCTCCGGCGGCTGAAGCCCGACGACGTGCTCGAAGGGCTCGTCGTCGACGAGGCGGACAAGCCCGTGGCCGGCGCGAAGGTGACCTGCTGGCCCTCCGACCTCGCGCGCCCGGTCGCCTATTGCGGCATGCAGCACGAGACCACGGATGAACAGGGACGCTTCCGCGTCGCCGCGGCGCGCGGGCAGCCGTGGAACGTGATCGCGCTCCAAAAGGGCTTCGCGGAACCGCGTCCGCTGCATTGCACACCCGAGGACGGGCTCGTGCGCATCCGTCTGCATCCGTCGACGAGCTTGCAGGTGCGACTGCGCGCGCGCCCCGGGAGCAAGGGTTCGTCCGAGGGACCCGTGCAGTTCTTCCTCGTCGATCGTCACAAGGACGTCGTGATCCCGGGGTTCAGCAACGAGATCCCGTTCACGATCTCGTCCGTCGCCGACGGCGACTACAACCTGTTCGTGCTGCTGGGGCAGGACGGATATGGCGAGGCCGCGCTGAGCTTCGATCGGCGCCGCGCCCGGCGGATGACCGTCGAAGTCGAGATGGGAGACGCGGTCTGGTTCGACGGACTGCTCTGTCGCGCCGACGGCACGCCGCTCGAAGGGCTCGACGTGACCTGTCTGCATCCGCTCTGGCCGGGCGAGGTGCGCGCGACCTGGGGGGCGATCACGAGCGACGCGCAGGGACGCTTCCGCGTGCTCGGCGGATGGGAGAGCTCGATCGAGGTCCAGGCGCGCGAGCACGGCAGAGAACGCGCGCGCGGACGGCTCGCGCGCGAGCGACTGACGACGCTCATCGCGCAGTGAGCGTGCTCCGGGCTACTTCGCGCCCTGCTGCGCCTTCCTGCGCGCCTCGGCCTCGCGGTGGATGGCGGCGAGAGACTCGCGCAGGGCGGCGATGTCCTCGGTCGTGAGCTTCACGCGCCCGGTTTCGAGCATCGTCGCGAAGTGCGCGATCTCGAAATCCTCAGACGGAAAGCCCGTGTTGCCCTTGGGTCCGTCGCTGTTCGCGAGCGCCTTGCCGTTCGCGTCGAAGAACACCATCCAGGGGATCCCGCCCTCGGCCTTGACGCCCGCGGCGGAGCGCTCGGCGGCGAGCATCTCCTTGCCGCCGCTCATTCGATCGGTGTCGATCTTGAGGTCGACGAACTCCTTGTCGAGCAACGCCGCGATCTCCGGCCGCGCCATCCAGTCTTCGAGCTTGTGACACCAGCCGCACCACGGCGCGCCGAAGTGCAGGAAGACGCGCTTGCCTTCGCTCTTGGCCCGCGCGAACGCCGCGTCGCGCACGACGTTGGCATCCAGGTGCGCGGGCTGGTGCTGTGCGAGGAAGGCGAGCAGCTTCTTCGGATCGTGACCGGGCTTGTCGTCGACGTGCGTCTCGAACTCGGTCGTGTCGTTCTGCGCCAGCGCCTGGCCGTTGGCGTCGAGCACCGTGAGGAACGGGATGCCCGTGAACTCCGCGCCGAGCTCCTTGGCGAAGTCGATGTGCTTGTCGAAACGTCCGACATCGACGCGCACGACCTCGTACTCGTAGAGCAGCTCCTTGGAGACGTCGCCGTCCTTCTTCATGGTGCCGTGCAGGAGCTTGCACCAGCTGCACCAGTTCGCGCCCCATTGGATGAGCACGCGCTTGTTGTCCTTCCTCGCCCGCGCGAGCGCAGCCTTGACGTCGGCGCGCGCGTCGGCCTGCTCGTCGTAGACCGGCGGAGCGTCGATCTTCTGCTTCTGCGCCGGAGCAGGATCCTCGCGCACGGCGACGACGGGGAGCCCGAGAGCGGAGAGAGAAGCGAACACGAGCTGGGCGAAGATCGACACGAGACACCTCCTGGTCGGCGGCCAGAATAGCGACGCGCCGCGAATCACGCGCTCATTCTCGCGTGCATGCGCGAGCGATGTCGTTCCTTCGACCTGCGCGACATCCGCCGGTTCGGGCGTGCGCGCTTCGAGGTCGCTCGACGAAGGACTCCGAACGCCGCCGCGCGGGCAACGCGTCAGAAGGCCGAGTCGAAGAAGACCTCCGTGACCGGACCGGACAGTCTCGGCGAGCCGTTCGTGTCGACGCAGACGGCCTGCATGTGGAGCAGCGTCGCTTCGACACCGGCTGGCAGCGTGGGCGCGGTGAAGTTGACCGTCAGCGCGCCGCTCGCGCCGATCGTTCCCATCGGGAAGCGCCGCACACCCGGACCGTAGAGCACGACGCCGCTGAAGAGGGGCTCGTACGACCACTGGGTGCGCGCCGAAGTCACCAGGATCACGCGATCGCCGATCTCGCCGCGGAACGTGATCGGAAACAGCGCGCCTTCGCGCCGCGGAGACGGAGCTTCGAGAGCCCTTCGGGTGCCCGACAGGAGCGTCACGGCGCTGCTCGGGCCGTTGATCGGCGACCCCGCCGGCGACTGCACGCCGCAGCCGAATCCACCGGTACCGCCGCTCGTCGCCACGTTGAGCAGGCGCAGTTGCATGCTCGGCGCGCTGCCCAGGAGCACGCCGTCGCCACCCGCTCCGCCTTGGTGGCAAGGAAACGGAGGCGGCGTTCCGCCGTTCGCGCCGTTGCCGCCCGCGAAGATGCAGTTCGAAGCGAAGATCGACGAGCTGTCGACCGCGAGCCCGTTGCCGCCCGCCGTTCCGTAGGGCGCGCCGAACACGTCGACGAGCGTGACACCGTTCGCGCCAATGGCCGAGAGGTCGTAGAGCGCGACGTTCGACGACGAGATCGACAGCGCCGTGCCCCCCGGGATCGCGCCGGGATTGACGCGGCCCCGGAACGAGCATCCGCTCAGCGAAACATCCAGCGAGCCGGTCACGGTTG
The DNA here is from genome assembly GCA_044228975.1 of Planctomycetota bacterium. GTDB lineage: Bacteria > Planctomycetota > UBA1135 > UBA1135 > JADJNY01. The sequence goes on from JBGATX010000001.1 coordinate 122,239, forward strand.
CCGAGCACTCCAAGCCCGCCGAGATCGGGCTCACTCCTGCGATGCGCACGGCGCCGGCGCAGTTGGTGACCTGCAGGAGTGCCGTGTGGAATCCCGACACGACGCAGGTCTGTCCCGCAGCGAGATTGCGCACGCGCACCCCCGGCGGATTCGCCGACCCCAGGTTCACCGTCTCCCCGAGGTAGGCGAGGATCGAGAGCGACTTGCCGTCCACGTCGAAGAAGTAGTAGTTGCCCGCGTGCACGAGCAGCGTGTCGCCATCCGCCGCCGCCTGGACCGCAACGTTGAGCGCGAAGTCGCCGCCGCTGACGACGATCACGGAAGCGCGCGCCGTCGCGAGCGAAACGAGGAACGGGAGCGTTGTCAGACAAGCACGGAACAGCAGTGCGGCGAAACGCATGGGAACCTCCGTGGAAGGGTTCGTTCGCGGCCTCGCGCCCGCGACACGAACGGCGAATCGAATCTAGCATGCCCTTCGGTTCGTGTCCGCGCGCCACGAGGCGGACACAGGATCCTGGAGAGATCTTCCGCGCGTGCGAATCCGAACCGCGGAGACTCCGCGATCCTGCGACCACGATCGACGAGCGGTCCGAGGTCGCCCGTCGGGAGTCGCGCATCGCGCGCGGCTACGGCGACAGACGCACGAGCTCCCACCCCCCGCCGGCGCGCTTGTAGCGCAGGCGATCGTGCAAGCGGCTCGGCCGTCCTTGCCAGAATTCGATCTCCTGCGGCACGACGCGGAATCCGCCCCAGTGCGGCGGGTGCGGGATCTTGTCGCGGAAGCGCGCGCGCGTCTCGTCGACTCTCTGCTCGAGCTCCGCGCGATTCTTCAGCAGCGTGCCCTGCAGCGAGGCCCACGCGCCGAGCATGCTCTCGATCGGCCGCGACGCGAAGTAGGTCGCCGACTCGAGCAACGTGGTCTTCTCGACCGCGCCGCGGATGCGCACCTGGCGCTCGAGCTCCTTCCAGAAGAGGCACATCTCCGCGCGCGGATTCTCCTCGAGCTCGCGGCCCTTCTGGCTTCGGTAGTCGGTGAAGAACACGAAACCGCGCTCGTCGAAGCCCTTCAGCAGCACCATGCGGACGGACGGGAACCCGTCCTTGCTCGCCGTCGCGAGAGCGATGGCGTTGATGTCGGGCACCTCTGCGCGCTCCGCCTCCGTGAACCAACGCCGGAACTGCACGATCGGATCGGCGTCGACTTGCTCTTCGTCGAGACGGGCGCGTGCGTAGTCGCGGCGGATGTCGGAGAGGTCCATGCGGATGTCGGCGCCGCGAGCGTAACCGGCGGCGTGTCGTGGCGCACGCGAGTGCGGCGCGAACGGGCGCTCACGCGCGAGGAAGGACGCGTGCTCGCTCGCACGACCGCGACGTCAGCGCAACGCCTGATACACCGCGATGTGGAAGCGCGGGAACATCTGGCGCTCGTCGAACGGCGTGTGTTGGGCGAAGACGAGCGCGACGAGGCGCTCCTTCGGATCGGCGATGAAGTTCGTGGTCGCGGCGCCGCTCCACGTGAACGTGCCAGCGCTGCCAGGCTCGTTCGAGACGGGCGACGCGAGGCGCACGCCGCTGAAGAGGCCCCAGCCCGTCGACGCATCGAAGGTGTTGGCGCCGCTCGGCAGCGAGTTCTCGAGAGCGAGCTCGACCGTCTTGCGTCCGAGGATGCGCACGCCGTCGAGCGTCCCGCCTTCGAGCAGGCACTCGGCGAAGCGCGCGTAGTCGCGGATCGTCGAGAAGAGGCCAGCGCCGCCGCTCGGGATACCGCGACCGGCTTCGGCGTAGGCGCCGAGGATCACGGGGCCGACCTCGAGGTGGTCACCGTCGCGCACGTGCAGCGCTGCGAGGCGCGACATCTTGTCGGAGGGAACGTCGAAGAACGTGTCGTCGAGGTGCAGCGGCCGCGTGATGCGCTGTGCGACGAACTCCTCGAACTTCATGCCGCTCGCGCGCTGGATGAGCGCGCCGAGCACGTCGTCGCTGATGCCATAGTCGAAGGCCTGACCGGGCTGGCGCACGAGCGGGAGCTTGGCGACGCGCGCGATGAACTCGTCGAGCGAGGGCGAGTTCCAAAGATCCGCGCGCTTGTAGATGTCCGCGACCGGACCGGGAAAGAACTCGTAGGTGAAGCCCGCGGTGTGGTTGAGCAGGTTCTTCACCGTGATCGGCTGCTTCAGCGGTTCGAGGTTCGGCGCCTCGGCGGGGCCGCCGGTGTAGACCTCGAGCTTCTCGAGCTCCGGCAGCCAGCGCGCAATCGGATCGTCGAGCTTCAGCACGCCGTCCTCCATCAACTGGAGCGCCGCGACGCAGGTGAAGACCTTCGACATCGAGTAGACGCGCACGATCGTGTCGGTCGTCATCGGCGTGCGCTTCTCGATGTCGGCGTAGCCGAAGGCGCCTTCACTGACGACGGTGCCGTTGCGCATGACCAAGTACGACACACCGACGTAGTCACCATGGTCGACGGCCGAGCTGCACACATCTGGAACGCGCGTGAGCCGCGCGGCATCGAAACCCTGCACCGCCACGGCGCGTCGGAACGCCGGCGTGTCGAGTGAGATGCAGGCGGACAGCGTCGGAAGTGCGAGAGCGACGAACAGGGATCGATTCATGGTTGTGCGCGACAAGATAGCAACGGTCGCCAGAGGCCAGCGATCGTCTGCACGGCAGTCCCCATGTCACCACCATTCGCGCACACCGCGGTCCGGGCAGGCTCGCGCACTTGGCCGCCGGCGCCCGTGCATGATGTCCGTCGTCGCCCCGCCGCCGCCGCTCGCCGGCAAGGCTGCCGATTCAAGTTGCGACGCCGGATGTTCACCGGGCGGGGATGCTCGTCGGTGCGACGTCTGATTCCCGTTGCGATCGACAGGCGGATGGGGCGCGGCTTCCGTGCTGACAGCAAGCATCTCTGGCGAAGACTGCGAGCGACGATGCATCCGTGATACCGGTCGTTGCGTACCGCCGCGCCTCGTGGACCGCACCGGTTCGCGGCGGAGTGAGACGAGCGCGTGTCAGTTCCATCAGCGCTTTCACGCGCGGTGCCGCGGCAAAGCCGCCGATTCAAGTTGGGAGCGGTGGACGCACGCGGTTCACCGCAATGAAGAGCGGGGGCAGCACGATTTCGAGCTTGCGATGAAATCGTCTGCAACCGCAGCGACTCTCGCGCGTCTTCTTCATTGGAGGAAGCGATGTCGCGGCAGCGATTCAGTCAAGAGCCTCGCGTCCAAACGGTCCGCCAGCTCCAGTTCCCGACACACGGTGGCGCGCGGAAAGGCGCGGGCCGCAAGCCCGCGGGCGTTCGTGCGCGAGTGTCGCATGCGACTCGACCGGCGCTTGCGTCGCGCTTTCCGGTGCTGGTGACGCTCAAACTCGAGGCGGGGCAGCCGAGCCTGCGTCGCACGAATGCGCGCGACGTGGTTCTTGCGGCTCTGGCTGCGGCGGGCGAGAGCCATGGCATGCGCGCGATCCACTACAGCATCCAATCGAATCACATCCATGCGCTCGTCGAGGCCCGCGACGCGAGAGCGCTCTCGCGCGGGATGCTCGGACTCGCCGTGCGCATCGCGCGCGGGTTGAATCGACTCTGGAAGCGCACCGGTCGACTGTGGAGCGATCGTTACCACGCGCGCATCCTGCGCACGCCGCGAGAAGTCCGGCGCGCGCTCGCGTACGTGCTCCAGAACGCGCGCAAGCACGGTGTGCGCTTGTTCGGCATCGATCCGTTCTCGTCGGCGAGCGCTTTCGACGGCTGGGACGTTCCGTCTCGAAAGCGCACGGGCGCCGCGCCGCCCGTGAGTGCTCCACTCACCTGGCTCATGCGCATCGGTTGGATGCGGCACGGGCGCGTGCGACTCGATGAGAGCCCGCGTGTAGGCCCGCGTTCGAAGCTCGCACGAGCGGGCGCTGCTCAGAGCGTCTGAGCAAAGCGGGGATGCCCGGCGGGGCGGGCGAGCTGCCTCGTAGTTGCTTGCAGCAGGCGGAGAAATGACCGTTCCGCCGGAACGCTTCCGGGAAAGCGTGACGGAGCCGTCGATGGCATCAGCCCGAGTGTCGCTCTCAACGAGAGAGCGACACCGCCTTTCACTCCTCGCCGCGCTTCTCGAGCTTCGCCCAGGTGTCGCGCAGCGTGACGGTTCGATTGAACACGGGTGCACCGCTCTTCGAGTCGATGGGATCGACGAAGAAGTACCCCACGCGCTCGAACTGATAATGCTCGCCGCCCTGCGCATCGCGCAGCACGGGCTCGAGCTTCGCGCGCTCGAGCGTCACGAGCGACTTGGGATTCAAGTTCGTCTTCCAATCGACGCCTTCGGGCACGTCGTCGGGGAACTCGACCGAGAACAGATGATCGTAGAGCCGCACCGGCGCGTCGATCGCGTGCTCGGCGCTCACCCAATGGATGATGCCCTTGACCTTGCGCCCATCCGGCGTCGCGCCGTGCAAGGTCGCGGGATCGTAGGAGCACACGAGCTCCACGATCTCGCCCTGCGCGTTCTTCTTCACTTCCTTGCAGGTGATGCAGTAGCCGTAGCGCAGGCGCACTTCCTTGCCCGGCGAGAGGCGGAAGTACTTCTTCGGCGGATCCTCGCGGAAGTCGTCGCGGTCGATCCAGAGCGTGCGCGAGAGCGGGACCTTGCGCGAGCCGGCCGAGGGATCCTCGGGGTTGTTCACGGCGTCGATCCACTCGACCTTGCCCGCCGGGAAGTTCTCGAGCGTGACCTTCAACGGGTCGAGCACGGCCATCACACGCCGCGCGCGCTTGTTCAGGTCCTCGCGAATCGCATTCTCCAGCAGCACGCGCTCGACGGTGCTGTTGAAGCGCGCGACGCCGATCTGGTCGCAGAACGCGCGCAACGCCTCGGGCGTGTAGCCGCGGCGGCGGATGCCCGAGAGCGTCGGCATGCGCGGATCGTCCCAGCCGGCGAGATGGCCGTGCTTCACGAGCTCGAGCAGCTTGCGCTTGCTCAGCACCGTGTACGTGAGATTGAGGCGCGCGAACTCGATCTGGCGCGGCCGATGCGGGACGGGCAGGTGGTCGAGGAACCAATCATAGAGCGGACGGTGGATCTCGAACTCAAGCGTGCAGATCGAGTGCGTGATCGCTTCGATCGCGTCGCACTGGCCGTGCGCGAAGTCGTACATCGGATAGATGCACCACGCGTCACCCGTGCGGTGGTGATGCGCGTGCAGGATGCGGTAGAGCACCGGGTCGCGCAGGTTGGGGTTGGGCGACGCCATGTCGATCCGCGCGCGCAACGTGCGCGCGCCGTCCTTGAACTCGCCCTTGCGCATGCGCCGGAAGAGATCGAGGCTCTCTTCGGGCGTGCGCTTGCGGAACGGGCTCTCGCGTCCGGGCTTGTCGAGACGGCCGCGGTACTCGCTGACCTCGTCGTTCGTGAGATCGCACACGTAGGCGTGACCGGTGCGGATCAGGTGCTCGGCGAAACCGTAGAGCTGCTCGAAGAAATCGCTGGCGTAGTAGAGGCCGTCCCACTCGAAGCCCAGCCAGCGCACGTCGGCCTGGATCGAGTCGACGTACTCCTGCTCTTCCTTGGTCGGGTTCGTGTCGTCGAAGCGCAGGTTGCACTTGCCGCCGTACTTCTTCGCCAGGCCGAAGTTGAGGCAGATCGCCTTGGCGTGACCGATGTGCAGGTAGCCGTTGGGCTCGGGCGGGAAGCGCGTCTGCACGCGGCCGCCGTTCTTGCCGAGCTCGAGATCGCGCTCGATCTCGTCGTGGATGAAGTTGCGGTGGCCCTCGGCCGGGGCGCTCGGCGAGACACTCGAAGTCGAAGGGGGAGGAACGTGCGTCATGAAGATCGGCCTGCGGCGCGCGCGCGAAGCGCGGATCGTCCGTCGCTGGATGCGAGGGGAGGGCCGCGGCCGAGCGAGGATAGCAACGCTCGGCGTCGCCCGCACGCGGACTGAGCGGGCGCGAGCGTGCAGGAAGAGCGTGTTTTCTCGACGCGTGAGCGGCCCGTGGATGCGCATCGCGGGCCGTTTCTCGCGCGCTCTCCCGCCGAGACCAGGACCGCGCGACCTCGCCGCGCGCGGCGAGGCTATCCTCGATGCCCATGTCCCCTCGCGATCGAATGGCGCTGCTCGCGCTCCTCGTCCTCACGTCGTCGCTCGCGGCAGAGACACCGCGCGCGACTCCTCCGCCCGCGGCTCCCGATTTCGCGCGCGACGTGGCGCCGATCGTGTACGCGCGCTGCGCGTTCTGCCATCGCCCCGGCGAGGCCGCGCCTTTCGCGCTGCTCAGCTACGACGACGTGAAGAAGCGCGCGAAGACGATCGAGAGCGTCGTGAGCGAGCGCACGATGCCTCCGTGGCATCCGCAGGCCGGATGGGGCGAGTTCAAGGATGCGTTGCGGCTCTCCGACGCCGAAGTCGCGACGTTGAGCGCCTGGGTCGACGCTGGAGCTCCCGCGGGCGATCTGTCGAAAGCCCCGCCGGTTCCGAAGTTCACCGAGGGTTGGCAGCTCGGTCCGCCGGACCTCGTCGTGACGCTCGACAAGCCCTTCGACGTGCCCGCCGACGGCCCGGACCTCTATCGCAACTTCGCGCTGCCGTTGAAGCTCGAACACGACCAATGGGTGAGCGCGATCGAAGTGCGTCCGAGCGCGCGCGGCGTCGTGCACCACGTGCTCTTCTTCCTCGACGATTCGGGCAGGGCGCGCGAACTCGACGGCCGGGACGGCGCGCCGGGATTCCGCGGCATGGGTTTCCGCCGCTCCGGATCTCTCGGCGGCTGGGCGGTGGGCGCGATTCCGCGCCGATTGCCCGAGGGGCTCGCGATGCCGCTGCCGAAGGGCAGTGACCTCGTGCTGCAGACGCACTTCCATCCCAGCGGCAAGGCGGAGCACGAGCAGACGACGGTCGGCCTCTACTTCGCGAAGGAGGCGCCCAAGCGCACGTTGATGGGCTTGCAGCTCCCCGTGCTGTTCGGGCGTTTCGCGGGGCTCGACATCCCGGCCGGAGAGGCGCACTTCACCCTGAAGGACTCGCTCACGCTGCCGTGCGACGCGGACTTGATCAACGTCGGTGCGCACGCGCACTACCTCGGCAAGACGATGCGCGCGACGGCGACGCTGCCGGACGAGCAGCACACGCAGGTGAAGCTCTTCTCGATCCCCGACTGGGATTTCAACTGGCAAGGCCGCTACGAGTACGCGCAACCCGTGCGGCTCCCCAAGGGAGCGCGCATCGACGTCGAGCTCACGTACGACAACTCCGCCGCGAATCCGCACAACCCGCACTCGCCGCCGGTGCGCGTGCGTTGGGGACCCGAATCGGAGGACGAGATGGGCAGCATCTCGTTCGGGCTCGTGCCCGTGGACGAGAAGGATGCGAAGCTCCTGAGGCGCGCGATCGGTGAGCTGCTGGGCAGCGGCATCGAGTCGGCGGAGCGCTTGAAGGAGCTCGACCTGAACGGAGACGGCAAGCTACAACGCGACGAGATGCCGGAAGTCCTGCGCCAGCTGTTCGATCGCGTCGATCGCAACCACGACGGCGTGCTCGACGAAGAGGAGCTCACGGCGCTGCGCAAGCGTCGCGGCCGCGAACGTGCGTCGGGGGGACGCGATGAGTGAGAGCGGGCGGCGCACCGGCACTCACGATGACCGGCGCAGCTCAGCGCGGCTGCTGCGCCGAATCGTCGCAGCGAGTTCGTGCGTCGTGCTGGCGGCGTGCGCGGGACCAGATCTCTCCGCGCTTCCCAAGCTGTCGTTTTCCCTCGGCGATCTGAGGCTCCCCCACGCGACCGAAGTCGCGCCCGAAGGACCGCGTCAGGGTCTCGATCCGAGTTCACACGAAGCGTGCATCCTCGTGCTGGTCTTCATCGGCCTCGAATGTCCGATCGCGAATGCCTACGCGCCGGAGATCCAGGCCATCGCACGCGAGTATGCGCCGCGCGGTGTCAGCATTGCCCTGGCCTGCGTCGACCGCGACGCGGATGAAGCGCGAGTGCGCGCACATTCCCGTGCGTACGGCTATGGGCTGACGGTGCTGATCGATCGCGAGCACGAGTTCGTCGACGAGCTCGGAGCCAGGGTCACGCCGGAGGTTTTCGTCGTGGCGAAGAACTCGAAAGCCGAGGACGGGAGCTCCGTGCTCTACCGCGGCCGCATCGACGATCTCTTCGTCGCCCCGGGGAAGAAGCGCACTGTCGTCACGAGCCACGATCTGCGCGACGCGCTCGACGCGCTGCTCGCGGGTCGCGCGCCCGCATCACGCGAGACACGAGCCATCGGATGCATCATCGAGTGACAGGCGAGCGCACGACGTCCAGCGCGTCGCGCCCGATGCTTTGCGCGCGCGTCGGCGCGTCGAGGCCATCACCGCGATGAAGATCGAGTTCGTCAACCACTCTTCGTTCGTGCTCGAAGAGCGCGGCGTGCGCCTGATCTGCGATCCCTGGCTCGACGGTCACGCCTTCGATCGCTCGTGGGGGCTGCTTTCGCCGAGCGTTTTTCGCATCGAGGACTTCGCCCGCATCACGCACCTCTGGTTCTCGCACGAGCATCCCGACCACTTCCATCCGCCGACCTTGCAGCGCATCCCGCGCGAGCTGCGCGCGCAGATCACGGTGCTCTTCCAGACGACACGCGATCGCAAGGTGGTCGATTTCTGCCGCGAGCTGGGATTCGCGGCTGTCCAGGAGTTGCCCGATCGACGCTGGGTCGAGCTCGCGCCCGGCCTCGAGGTGCTGTGCGTCTCGATCGGCGGCTTCCAGGACTCGTGGCTGTGCGTGCGCTCGCCGTCGGGGTGCGTGCTCAACCTCAACGACGGGTACCTCGCGCAGCCCGAGCGCTTGAGCGCGGTCGCCGCGCTCGTCGGCCGTGTCGACGTGCTCGCGACGCAGTTCTCGATCTCCGGTTGGGACGGCAATCCCGAGGAGCTCGAGCGCCGCCGTCGCGGAGCGCGGACGATGCTCGCGCGCGCCGTCTCGCAGTGCGAAGCGCTGGCGCCGCGCTTCGTGTTGCCGCTGGCGAGCTTCGTGTGGTTCTGCCACGAGGAGAACGCCTTCATGAACGAGGCCGTGCTGCCGCTCTCCGAGGTCGAGCGCGAGCTGCGCGCCAGCACGCGAGCGGTGCCCGTGCTCCTGTACCCCGGCGATGCCTGGACCGTGGGCGACGAGCACTCGAACACGTCGGCCTTGGAGCGCTACGAAGCGGATCAACGCTCGCTCCCCGCGCGCACGCTGCAACGCAGCACACCGGTGTCGCGCGACGAGCTCATCGCGCAGAGCCGCGAATTCGTGCGCCAGATGGCGCAGGGCTCCGATCCCTTGCGCTTGCGCGTGCACTGGGCGCGGCTCAGCGTGCGTCGAGCCCGGCGGCGCGGGGAGCTCGGTCGCGCGCGCGCCGCGGCGGTGTTCGCGCGCCGCGTGGCGCAGCCGGAGCCCGCGCTGATCCACGTCACCGACCAACGGCAGAGCTACGCGTTCCGACCGCAGGAAGGGCTCGAAGCGATCGATCGCGAGCCCGCGCTGTGCGACGTGAGCATGAGCTCGGCGGCCTTGCACTCGGCGCTGCGCTTCCTGTGGGGCGGCGAATCGCTGCTCTTCAACGGACGCTTCCGCGAGCATTCCCCGGGCGCGCGCCAGTGCCTGTTCGACTACTTCCACTTCGCGGGCAACCGCAACTTCGGTGTCACGGCGAAGTGGTGGAAGCGCCGCGCGCCCGCTCCGACGCTGCTCGCTCCCGCGCCGCGCGCGACGACCGACGAGTCGCGCGCGCGCTGACGGCTCGGAGAACGCGCTCGAGGTCGCCTCGGCGAAGTTGCACGCACGGGTTCGGGGTCTGCGGCCCGCTCGGGCGGGACACGCAGCGATTCCCGCCGTTTCGCGCGCTCGCGAATGGCTACGACCAGCCCGCGAACATCGGCCGCACGGCTGCGGCGGCTTTCTTGTAGTGCTCGATCGAGAGCGGCGCGACGTCGCGGACCGCGCCGTCGGCACGCCGCGCGGGGATCGTCGTGTAGAGCGCGACGTCCAGGTAATCGGCGAAGAAGCGCGTCTCGGCCTCCTCGATGCGCTCGAGCTTGTAGCGCGGCTTCTCGCGCAGTCCCGCGATGTGCGCGCTCGGCGGTTCGGTCAGACGGCCGCGCAACGCGGCGTGCGCGCGCTGGAAGTGCGTGCGGAACGCGCGCGGGCCGAGCTCGACGAAGTGCAGGAAGGTGTGGTGCGTCGAATTGGCTCCGGCCCACGGGTAGGGATGCAGATCCCAGTCGGCGGCGACGCGGTCGACCTCGCGATCGATCTGCGCCTGCGCTTCGCGTCCGCGCCGTCCGCCGCGGTGCGTGAAGTGCGCGTAGAGGCGCAGCTCGTCGCCCTCGGCCCAGTAGATCTTGCGCACGCCGTAGCGCGCCGGTTCCTGCGCGATGTGCGAGCCGGCCTCGAGGCCGAACTGGCCGACGATGAAGAGGTCGATGTGCTCGCGCTCCTCGTCGATCCAGCGCAACGTCTCGAGCGCTTCGTCCATCGACTCGTCGGGATGGTCCGTGAAGGTCATCCACTCCGTCGCGATGCCCGCGTCGTGGAACGCGCGATTGACGCGCGTCATCGTCGCGCGGTCGCAGCCCTTGCGCATCAGCTCGAGGATGCGATCCGAACCCGATTCGATGCCGAAGGCGGCCGAACGCAGACCGGATTGCGCCAGCAGCTCGCAGCGCTCGGGCGTGAAGTACTTCTCGATCTTCAGGTCGCTCGACCAGCGGATCTTGACGTTCTTGTCGATCAACGCCTGCGCGAGGCGCGTGGCGTAGACCGGCGAGAGCACGTCGCACGAGATGTAGATGTTCTTCACGCCGTAGCGGCGCGAGAGCTGGCCGAGCTCCGCCGCCGCCGTTTCGGGCGGGATCTCGCGGTACTTCGCGGTCGCCGTCTCGGTCAGGCCGTAGTAGCAGAAGGAGCACTGGCCCCAATAACACCCGCGTGTCGGTGCGTAGAGCAGCGTGCGGCTCGGCGCCCAATAGCGATCGAGATCGAGGTCGCCGTAGTCGGGCATCTGCGCCTCGCGCAGATCGAGCGACCAGCGCGGGCCGATGTGCGTGCGGCCGCTCGATGGATCGAGCGCGAGCAGGTTGGGCACCTCGCGCAGGAGCGTGAAGCGAGCCGCCGCGTCCGGCGCGTCGCGCCAGGCGTCGATCAGGGGCAGCAGCACCTCGAGAGTGCGCTCGCCTTCGAAGAGCGCGATCGCGTCGACGAAACCCAGGAGCCGCTGGCGCAGCTCCTCCTCCAGATGGATCGCGACCTGGTGGATGCCCGGCCCGCCGAGCGCGAGAAAGAGCTGCGGCGCGCGTGCGCGCAAGAAACGGCACAGATGCAGCGCCTCGGGGATCTGCGAGGGGAAGACGATCGAGATGCCGACCATGCCGATGTTCGAGAGATCGACGGGCGGCAGGCGGCCTTCGCTCCAATCCCAGCTCTCGAGGTCGGGGAAGTAGTCCTCGTAGAAGCGCCGCAGCGGGCTCGAATCCCCCGTGGCGTAGCTCTCGAGCAGGTCGAAGCTCCACGGCGCCACGTTGTGCGTCGCTTCGTTGAAGCTGAAGCGGAACGGCCAGTACGCGGCCGAGAGCGCGGCGAAGAAGCCTTCGGTCGTGCGCCGTGCGAGCGCGTACTGCGTCGGATCGAAGAAGCGCTCGCGATCCTGGAAGACCTCGGGAGGGGAGGGCTGAGCTCCGATGGCGCGCTCGATCTTCGGGCGTGCGTCGAGCAGCGCGCGATACTCGCGCGCCTCGTCGAAGGAGAGCGCGCCCTGGCGATTCAGGTCGACGAAGCGCGCTCCGATGCGCCGGCCGACGTGCTCCAGCGACGAAGGCTTGAAGAGCCAATGCGCGGCCTCGACGTTCAAGTCGATCACGCGCGCGTCGAGCCCGCGGGCGCGCAGCCAGCCCTTCAGCGTCGGCAGGCTGAGGTAGGGCTGGGTCGGGTCCGCGAAGGGCGGATGGATGAGGAGCGTTTCCAATCGGGGCACGTGAAGCGAGGCAGCGTAGCAGCCCATGGCGTCGCCCGCGTGCTCGCTTCGTTCGAGTCCGTGGCGACCGGCCTCCCGAGGGCTATTGCGGCATCCTGCCGCGGTCTCGCGGTCGCCCTCGCACGCGGGGAGGCGGATACGCGCCGCCTCGCACGGTCGGTTTTCGCGACCCACCGCGCGTCCCGTGGCGCGCGCGACACGGCTTCAATGGAGCATGATTCAAGCCGAAAACATGGAAGAATTTTCCAAGTCGCATTGTTGTCAGAACGTCGGCGCGGGGCGTGGACACTCACCGCCGGCGCGAGCTCGCGACGACCCCTCCGATTGCCCAAGACCCCAAGTCGCGGCGCGCGGCGGATTTGCGAACTCCTTGCCAGGGAGAATCGGGCAAAAAACTCCGTGAATCCAGAACCGGCTACAATGGCCCCACCGGATGCGGGCTGCAGGGCCTGGATCCGGATCTCCATCGCTGCGCCCGATGGGCAGACCGCCAGCGCGGCTTTCGCGGCAGCTTCGGAGCCTTTTCGACTCCATCCAACCGTACACCCACTCGTTTCGAGCTCGGTTCCGTCCGTCGCCCGCGAGTTTGCACAGCCGTCGCCGTCGAGCCGCTCCCCAGCACCCCAACTCGTCCCCAGTTCGTCGGACCGCGTCCGGTCCAGCACCACCGAAGCGACCATCTGGTCGCACAACCTCACTGCAACCACCCAGCACCTGACCATGACGTCACAACCGAGGCGAGATCCGCTCGCCCTGCGGTCGACGAAGCGTCGTTCCGCGGGGTCGTTGTCTTCGCGCGCGCGCGCGCAGGCGTGGACGCGCGGGCTTC
>JBGATX010000293.1:0-2693 GCA_044228975.1 Planctomycetota bacterium
GGCGGGCGCGTCGCTCGCGCCGGCCGCCTCGGGTGCACCGAGTGCGACGCGCGAGCTCGACGGAGCGAGCTACAGCTGGCGCGAGAACGTCGAGAGCGATGCCTACGGCACGCTGAAGCTCGAAACGCTGCCGGGATCGGGCCAGCCGGCGAACTACTACCTCGTGCGCGACTTCGCGGCCGACGAGCCGCCGCCGGCGGAGATCGCGCTCGCGAGCGAGGATCGCGCTCTCGCTTGGCTCGATGGTGTCGAGCTCACCCGCGTGCCCGATCCGCGCCGCGTCGACGTCTTCGACGCGACGCGCGCGACCGGAACGACGAAAGGGGGAGCGCATCGCCTGGTCGTGCTCGTCGCGGACGAAGGCGGCAACGCGTGGGTCAACGTGCGCGCGTCGAGCAAGAGTCCGCTGCTCGCGGCGTGGCGCGCGGAGCTCGAATCGAACGAAGCGGCGCGGCGCGCGGCGGCGTGCGCGTGTCTCGGCACGCGCGGTGAATTGCGCGAGATCGCGGTCGCGTTGCTCGCGAGCGCGCTCTCGGACTCGGCGCCCGAAGTGCGGCGCGCGGCAGCGTCGGCGCTCGGTGGCCAGCGCAATGATTCGGCGGCCTTGGAGGCGTTGAGCAAGCGCGCGCAGCGCGAGAAGGATCCGAGCGTCAAGGCGGCGCTCGAGGCGAGCCTGCGCGAGCTCCTGCTCACGCCGCGCAACGAGAACCTGGACCTCGAGCGCGGCGTCGAGCGCGTGGCGAGCGAGTACGCCGCGCGCTGGTGGTTCGTCGAGTGCGAACGCAGCGTGCGCGACGGCCGCGAGATCGGCGGCTACTACGGCGCGCGCGACGGAGCGTATGGACAGCAGTCGCTCGGTCGCGAGTGGGGCAGCGACGAGAAGAGCTGGTTCGCGGTGACGCTCCAGTGTCGCGCGGCCGGAGCGCGCACGCTCCGACTCCGCTACGTCCAACCCGATCGCGACGACGCGCGCATCGCGCTCGAGCTGCGCCGCGGGCAGCGCAAGGTGTGGACGTCCGACTTGCACCTGCCGCGCACGAGCTCGTGGAGCGATTGGCGCTGGGTCGAGATCGCCGTGCCCGAGCTCGAGAGCGGCGCGTATCAACTGCACGTGCTGAGCACCGCCGAATCCGCGAGTCCCGACCTCGACGTGATCGGGTGGCGTTGAGCGGCGCCGCATATCGAAAGCTCCGGGGCGCGGCTCTCGCCGGAAATCGGATTCAGCGCGCGAGCGTCAACTCGAAAGGCGTTTCCTCGCCAGCGCGCACGACGAGCTCCGTTTCGAGCCAGAGTCCTTCGCGCGGCGTTTCGATGCGGACGAGATAGCTGCCGGCGGGGACGGCTTGCAGCACGTAGTCGGGCTTCGAGAATTCGATCGCGCGCGTGTGCTCGCGGACGGAGCGCTTGACCGTGACGTGCACGTCTCCACGGAACTCCGAACCGTCGAGACGGAGCACGCGGAACCGGATGCACCCGCTGTTGGAGACGTCGATGGGCCAGTGCGCGTCCGCTTCGGTGACTTCGATCTCGCGTTTCCCGCCCATCGCGGGCAGCGACGCGGCATCACGGCCCGGTCCAGCGAGGAAGGCTGTGTAGTTGCCCAGCGGGACGCCGTCGATGACGACGTGGGTGCCGTCGCGGGGAACGAGGTCGAAGAACCAAGAGGCTTTTCCTCCGCTCGCGCGCACCAAGCACTGCAAGACTCCGTCGCGCTGCGTGGCGGGCAGTGCGCACGCTGGAAATCCGTTGAGCTCGAGGATCACTCGACCGCGCTTCTCGACAGGTGAATGCAGGGGGAGCCGTAGCGGAGCGACTCGATCGAGGCGCACGAGCGGGACATCGGTTTCGGCTTCGTCATAGCCGTACGCCACGGCTTTCACGTGCACCGTCGCAGGCGCGAGACCTGGCGCACCTTCGGGGCCGCGGGTCACGACCGTGCGATCCGCGGACCAGCTCGCGGGGAGCCCGGCGAGCACGGATTGCAGGAGATCGAGAGCCGGGGACTCGAATTCGACGGAGACGTCCTTCAGCTCCGGCACGGTGTCGAACAGGAGCAGGCGACGGCTCATCGGCGCGGCGAGCTCCGAGATGCGCAGCGGACCGCCGTCCTGCGCGCAGAGCTCGATGATCGCGCCGAAGCACTCTTCGACGGCGATGACGAGCTCACCCTCGTACACCCGCGTGTCGCACTTCAGCGGCGCAGAGGGAGGGCGGAAGCCAGCGCCACCGATAGCGAGGCGGTAGATGCCGGGGACGAGCGAGCAGAAGGCGAAGCGACCGTCGGCGTCGACGTTCACGGTCCGAACATCGCGGCGAGCGAGGAGCTCCTCGACGGCTGCGGGTCTCGGGTCCCACGCGGCGTCGGGGATGCATACGGCGCGACACGCGGCGCCGAGGCTTGGCAGTCCGATGACACGCGCGCGCAGAGCGGTACCGGGCGCCTCGAGGATGAGGTCGAGTTCCGTGTCCTCGGCGAACTGCGCGGCGGTCTCGACGTCGAGGCCCGCATCCGCGTGTGCGTGGAACTCGATCGGCGTGTCCGCGGGCAACGTGAGGATGGCGGAGCCCGACATGTCGGTCCGCGCGTCGCCGACGAGCTTCTCGCCGCTGCGAGCCTCGATGCGCACGTTCGGTTGAGCCAGCCCCGCGCAGTCATGCACGTGCAGCGTCGCGCGAACCTGCGGTGCCAGGCG
>JBGATX010000080.1:0-23389 GCA_044228975.1 Planctomycetota bacterium
ACGTGCGCTCCTCGATCGCGCGCTGGTACCGCCGCGAGCGCGACGGCGAAGGCGTGAAGGGCGAGAGCTGGGAGCTCTACCTCATCTCCCCGCGCCTGATGGCCGAGTTCGCCGCGGCACAGATCGCGCGCTGGTGGTGAGCGCGGAAGTTCCCGGCGGCGCCTGCGTCGATTGGCACAGCTGCGTTCGCACGGCCCCGCTCTGACGCCTAGAGTGTCGGCGCGGACGATGAGCAGGCTGAGCAAGTCACAGATCGACCGGCTCGGCGACCGGCTGCGCAGTGGCTTGGCCACCGACGACGACGTCCGGTTGCTCGACGAGTACAGACGAGCATTTCGACTCGCGTACGACTTGGTGCGCTTTCGGGTGAAAGAGCTGACGGGCTTGACGCCGTCTGGTCGCCCCGCGAAGTCGAGCACGGCGATCACCGAGAAGCTCGCGCGGGAACACGCGCGACTCAGTCAGATCCAGGACATTGCCGGATGCCGGATCGTGGTGCTCAACACGGTCGTGCAGGACCGGGTGACCACCGATCTGCGAGCTGCTTTTCCCACTGCGCGCGTGGTCGACCGACGCGCGACCCCGAGCCACGGGTATCGAGCGATCCACGTCATCGCGACCGTGCACGACCTGCCCGTCGAGATTCAGGTCCGAACCGTGATCCAGCACGTGTGGGCTCAGCTGTCCGAGCGCCTCTCCGATGAGATCGACGCCGGCCTGAAGTACGGCGGAGGGCCGCCCGAGATCACTTCGCTGCTGCTCCGCTACTCGGAGGCGCTGCACTTGGCAGATCGAGAGATCTCGACCTATGACGAGTTGATGGCGAAGAACGGAAGATTGATGTCGGAACTCGACCGGCTCGAGCAACTGCATCGAGCGCAGGCGGTGCCGGACGTCAGCGTCCTCCGAGCGCTGGAGGACGTACGCACGCGGAGTCTGCAATTGAGCACCGCCCGACTGGAAGCCGACGAGCGGGTCGAGCTGCGGACGAGGGAATGCCGTGCTATCGTGGAGGCCGTGATGGCCGAGTACCGTCGTTTGCGAGCGCTCTCATGATCTGTTTGGTGATCTACGATCGCAGGGCCGGCAGGTCGCTTCTCGTGCGCGAGTACTCCGACGCGCAGCGCGAGCTCGCGGAAGACGACCGACTCGCAGAAGATCTTGCGGCCGCGCACTCGGGCCTCGATCGGGAGATCGTCCTCATCGAGGCGAGCAGTCTGGACGCGCTGCGGCAGACTCACGCACGCTACTTCGAGGATCTCGAACAGATCGCCAGGCGTGATCTCCGGCCAGGTTGATCGCAAGACCGATTGAGCGAGTTCCAGCGGGCCGTTTGGACACCTCGCACCGTCGTTGGCGCGAAGCTGCTCGACGACGTGCGCTCCTCGATCGCGCGCTGGTACCGCCGCGAGCGCGACGGCGAAGGCGTGAAGGGCGAGAGCTGGGAGCTCTACCTCATCTCCCCGCGCCTGATGGCCGAGTTCGCCGCGGCACAGATCGCGCGCTGGTGGTGAACCGTGTCGCGCCCGCCGCCACGGGCAGTCGGTCGCGCGTGTCGATCCTCCGACTTCGGGATGTCGCGCTCGAACTGCGGCGCGTGATCGCTATCGTTTTGGACGGCATGGCAGCTCGCACCCGACGTCCGCGCAGCTCACCGCGCTCCAAGATCGCCGTCGGCGCGACGGCCGTGAACCGCAGCGATCTCGAAGGGTTGCGCCGCGCGTGGAAGCACAAGGAGCTCGTGTTGTGTCTCGGAGCGGGCGTGTCCTTGCCGTACGGAATGCCCTCGTGGAACACGCTCGTGCTCGAACTGCTCTTCGAGCAGACCGAGGGCACGCGGCGCCTGGGGAGCATGTGGCCGCATTACCGGCGCGCCGTAGCGGCCTGGATGACGGAGTACTTCGACTACAACCCGCTCGTGCTCGCGCGCATGGTCGAACGTGATCTGCGCAAACGCGCGGGACGTGCGGCGGTGGTTGGAGACGGCGACCCCTTCCTCGAACGCCTGCGAAAGCACCTGTACCCGAAGCCGCGCAAGCCGAAGGGGCGCACCGCCCTGCAGGCGGTGGCCGATCTCGTCGAGAAGAGCTCGGATTCGGCGGGCATCGCGTCGATCGTCACCTTCAACTTCGACGATCTTCTGGAGCGCGAGCTCGCGCAGCGTGAGGTGCGCGTCAAGTCCGTGGTCGGTCCCGAACGCCAGCGCGGCTCGGGATTGCCCGTCGTCCACGCCCACGGTTTCATTCCGCGCACGGGGAGACTGACGCGCGAGAACCTCGTATTCACCGAGCCCGACTACCACCGCCTGACCGAGTCGGTGTTCCACTGGGGACTCTCGGAGATCGTCGAACGGTTGCGCAAGAGCACCGTGCTCTTCATCGGCCTCTCGATGTCCGATCCGAGCTTGCGGCGGCTGCTCGACGCCAGCCGCAACTGCGACATCCCGCCGCACTGGCAGATCCAGAAGCGGCATCAGGTGCGCGACCACGAAGTGGGCGAGGCGATGACGGACGTCGACCGACGCGCGCGCGCCTACGCGCAGACGTTGGGGAGCGGATTCAACGAACTCAAGGATCCCAAGCAGCTCGAAGACTCGATCCACGCCGTCCTGAAGCAGGCCGACACCTACGACCAGCGAGTGTTCGAGAGCATGGGCGTGAAGACGATCTGGGTCGACGAGTTCGAGCACATCCCGGCCGTCATCGACGCGATCGCGCGTTGATCGCGCGCGCGAGCTCCGCCCTGAAGACGACGATGCCCGCCCGGCGCTCTCGCACCGTGCGGGCTCAGGTCGTGTTCTCGGGCTCGAGCGTCAGTTCGGGCTGAGCATCGAGTACGCGGCGCGCTCGGCGCGTTCGCGCGTGTTGAGCTTGCCCTGCTCGTGCAGCTGGCGCAGCTCGTCGACGCGCTTCTTGCGCGTGCCGTCGGCGTCGTGCGGAGCGCTGCTCGCGGCGAGCAGGCGTTTGGCGTCCTCCGACAGCTCCACGCGGTCGGCGTTGGAGCGACTCGAGGCGGCCTCCGCGGTCTGGCGCTGCATGCGCACCGCGTAGGACTCCTGCGGCCCGCGGATCTCGGCGATGTCCTCGGTGGCGTCGTGGATTCCGTCGCGGTTGATCCGGGTCAGGTCGATCCGCTCCTCGTGGTTGCTGCGACGCGGTTGGATCGGGCCCTGGTTCGACGTGCTCGTGACTTCCATGATGACTCCTCCTTTGGGAGGAAAGTGGCTACCGTTGGTTATCGACCGGTCCTCCGGGGACATGAGCGCGATTCGTGGGCGCTCTCGCGATTTTCTCCTCAAGGTCGCGCGGGTCCCGGATTGGAAACCGATTCCGGTTCCGCAGGTCCGATCGACCGGACCGAGTTCCGCGGCGGATCCGGGGCGAGCGGGCGACGGCGTTTCCTTCCGCCTCTTGTCGCGGTCGCAGGACCTGCGCATCCTCTGCGCCGTGCTGAAGGGCCGTGGAAAGCGATTCCCGACGCTCTGGATCGCGCTCTGTCTCGCGACGAGCTTCGCGGCGGCGCAACAGCGACCGCGCGGGATCGAGCCCGATCCGCCCTGCCGCGCCGACTACGCGATCCGCGTCCGCTATGAAGAAGAAGGACGCAGGCTCACCGGCGACGAGGTGATCCAGTGGCACAACGAGAGCTCCGACGACGTGCCGGACCTGTGGTTCCACCTGTATTGGAACGCCTTCGCGAACAACCGCTCCACGCACCTCGTCGAATCCGGCGGCGAGCTGCGCGGAGTCGAGGCGCAGCGCGAGTGGGGCTGGCAACGCATCACGTCGATCGAAGTGCGCGGGCAGGAGCTCCTGCCGCTCCTGCAGTGGCGGCCCGCCGACGACGGACGCGACGCGGACAAGACGGTGTTCAGCGTCAGGCTCGGCCAGGCGGTGCGGCCGGGCGAGGAACTCGAGGTGCGCGTGCGCTGGGAAGCGCGCATCCCGCGCGTGCGGCGGCGCACCGGCTACAAGGACGACTTCCTGTTCATCGCGCAGTGGTTCCCCAAGCTCGGCGTCTACGAGGCGGGCAACGGCTGGAACTGCCACCAGTTCCACGCGAACACGGAGTTCTTCTCCGACTACGGCGTGTACGACGTCACGCTCGATCTGCCGCAGCGTTACGCCGGCCGCATCGGCGCGTCGGGCGTGCAGGTGGAGGCCGATCGGATCGCCGATGGACGCGTCGTCGCTCGCTTCGTCGCGCCGTCGCCCGCGGACCAGGCGCTGACCGATGCGACCGGTCGCGCGCCGCGCGTGCACGATTTCACCTGGACCGCCGATCCGCGCTACGTGAAGCGTGAATTCACGTTCCGCTGGCAGCCCTGGGCCGAGCGCTATGCGAACGAAGTGAAGGAGGTCGCGCTCACGCTCGGCCGCGCGATCGACGAGGTCGCGCTGCGAGACGTCGACGTGACCGTGCTGCTGCAACCCGAGCACGCCGAGCTGGCCGAGCGCCACTTCGACGCGGCCTCGTGCTCGCTCTTCTTCTACGGCCTGTGGTTCGGCGGCTATCCCTACCAGCACGTGACCTGCGTCGATCCCGCCTGGGGCGGCGGAGCGGCGGGCGGAATGGAGTATCCGACGCTCTTCACCGCCGGTTCGCGCATGTTCGCGACACCCGCGATGCAGACGCCGGAGAGCGTCACCGTGCACGAGTGCGGTCACCAGTTCTGGTACGGGCTCGTCGGCAACAACGAGTTCGAAGCGGCGTGGCTCGACGAGGGCTTCAACACCTTCACGCAGAGCGAGGCCATGGCGATCCACTACGGCAACGTGGCGCGCACGACCGACTTCGGCGAGCTCCCGTTCGCGGGCGTGCCGACGGTGCGCGCGCCGGGCGGAGCGGGAATCGCCGATGCACTGGCACTGCGGCGCATCGCGCTGCCGGGGATCGAACTCGCGCCGCTGCGCAGCTCGGGCTGGCTGGATTGGTGGCGCGATCAACCGCTGCTCACCTGCGCGCGTTCGAGCGACGATCTGCGCTGGCGCGATCGCAACGGCTACCTCGCCGATCCGGACAGCGATCCCGTCGACACCGCGGGCTGGCTCTACGTCGACAACCAGAGCTACCGCCAGAACAGCTATCGCCGCACGGCCGTCAACCTGCGCACGCTGCAAGGCATGGTCGGTCGCGAGCGCTTCCTGCGCGGGATGCGTCTCTACTCCGAGCGCTTCCGCTACCAGCATCCTTACCCACCCGACTTCTTCGACACGTTCTGCGAAGGCGCGCAGGCCGATGCGACGGAGTTCTTCCAGCAGGCGTTCCGCTCGACGGCGACGGTCGACTGGAGCGTCGAGGTGCGCCAGCGCAACGAGAGCGACGAGAAGGGCTGGTTCCTCGATGCGCAAGGCGCGTGGGTGGAGCGCGACACGCGCGCCGAGGACGAAGCGGGGAAACCCGTCGAAGGCCAGCGCTGGTTGCCTGAGCTCGTCGTACGCCGCAAGGGCGTGCTCTACCTGCCGCTCAAGCTCGAGGTGACCTTCGAGAGCGGCGAGCAGCAGCAGTTCCTGTGGACGGTCGAAGAGCAGCGCCGCGCGACGTGGTGGAAGCCGCTCGAGCCGGGGACGAGCGTGCCCTCGAAGGTCATCGCCGCGGTGCTCGATCCCGAGCGCGTCTACTTCCTCGACACGGACATGTCGAACAACCAGTGGTACGCGCGCACGGAGCACGCGAGCTCGCTGCGCTGGAGCGAGCGCGTGTTCTCGCAGTACGCGCAGCTCCTGCACTGGTTCGGAGGCCTGGGTGGTTGACGCCGCCGTCGCCGCCCTCGCCGAGCGACCTCCGCGCTGGCCGGTGTTCGCCGCCGTGCGCGCCGCCGCGGGAGGAGTGCGAGCGTGGAGCGCGATCTGGGCGTTGGAACTGCTGCTCGCGCTCGCGCCAGCGACGATGTTCTTCGCCTGGATCGACGGCGCGCTCGCCAACCGCTATCCGCCGGAAGGCGTGTTCCGCGAGCTCGGAACGGTGTTCCGTTTCGATCAACGCCAGGAGCTCGGCTCGCTCGATGGCGCGATCGGACAGGGTGGAGCCGTTCTCGCGTTGCTCGCGATGCTGCTCGGCGCCTTCGCGGCGGGCGGCTGGCTCACGCGCTTCCTCTCCAGCGATCCCCGGCGCGATCTGAGCAGCTTCCTCGCCGGCGGCGCGCGCTTCTTCTGGCGCTTCGTGCGCCTGCTCGTGATCAGCGTCGCGCTGCTCGCGCTCGTGAGCTGGATCGTCTACGGCGCTCCGTGGGAGCGACTGGTCCTGCGCGGGTTGCTGCACGTGCCCGCGGACGACGTGACGCGGCTGGAATCGCTGAGCTCGGAGCGCACGGCGGTGCACGTGCGCTGGGCGCAGTCGACGCTCTACGCGCTCGGCGTCGGCCTGGTTCTCGTGCTCGGCGACTACACGCGCACGCGCGTGGCGTTGCTCGATCGACGCAGCGTCGTGTGGGCGGCGCTGGAGAGCGCGGCCACGGTCGTCCTGCATCCGCTTCGATGCTTGCGTCCGATGCTCGCCCTGCTCGCGCTCGAGGTCGCGGTCGTCGTCGTGCTCGGCACGTTCTCGCACGCGCTCGACGCGGGCATCTCGAGGCCGTACGAGGTCGCCGTGCTCTTCGCGCTCGGCCAGCTCGCGCTCGGCTGGCGCATCGTGTTGCGCGGAGCGCGCTACCACGCGGCGGTCGGCGTGAGCCGCGCGCTGATCGTTCCCGACGCAAGGCCGGATCCCTGGCGCTTCGGACGCCTGCCGCAGTCGTCCGCGGCGCACGACTGACCCCGCACCGGAACTCTGCGTACGTCCAACGAGCCACTGTCGCTACGCACTCCGCCGCAGCGCATCCGACATCGTTCGCAGGCGACAACAGGCCCACGAAACGAGACCGCTTGGAATCGACCACGAAACACCGCGCTCGAATGGGCCTGGCGGCACTCGCCGCCGCTCTCCTGCTCGGCGCGTTCGCCGGCAGCGGTGCGTACACGTTCAGCTACGCCGAGGGTCTCTCCTACCTCTCCGACAACCCGCAGACCTGCGTCAACTGCCACATCATGCGCGAGCAGCTCGACGGCTGGCAGAAGGCCACGCACCACGCTCATGCGACGTGCAACGACTGCCACGTGCCGCACGACACGCTCGGCAAGTACACGGCCAAGGCGATCCACGGCTGGCGCCACAGCAAGGCCTTCACGCTCGGCGACTTCCACGAGCCGATCCGCATCCGGCCCGAGGATCTCGACATCGTCCACGACAACTGCGTGCGCTGCCACGCGGAGCTCGTGAGCGAGCTCGCTCCCAGCCAGCACGGCGGCGCCGACGGCGACCGGCTTGCGTGCACGCGTTGCCACCAGGCCGTCGCTCACGGTCCGCTGCGTTGACCCCTCCGATCGCAATCGACTCATGAATCCCTCGCTGAATCCTGCTCGTCGCGGCTCGGCCGCATTCTGGGCGCTCGCGTGCGTCTCCGCGCTCGCCACCGCGGGCGTGCTCGCGCTGTGGAACAACGTCTCGACGCGCAAGCAGGAGGCGCGCCGCGACGTGCTGCGCCTCGCGCCGATCGACGAGACGACCGTCGATCCGAAGGAGTGGGGCAAGAGCTTCCCGCGCGAGTACGACGGCTACATCCGCACCGTCGACGTCGAGCGCACGCACTACGGCGGCAGCGAGAACATCCAGAAGCTCGACGCCGATCCGTTGCTGCGTGTGATCTTCGACGGCTACGCCTTCGCGATCGACTACCGCGAGGAGCGCGGCCACGCCTACATGCTCGGCGACCAGCGCGAGACCGAGCGCGTCAAGCAGAAGAAGCAGCCGGGCGCGTGCCTGCAGTGCCACGCGAGCAACCTCGTCGCCTACCGCCAGACGGGCATCGACAACGGCGCGCCGGGCAAGCTCACCGATCCGCTGCTTTCGCCCGAAGGCACGGCGCAGCTGATGAGCGGCTTCGAGAAGGTCTGCGCGATGCCGTACTCCGAGGCATCGGCGAAGGTCAGCCACCCCGTCGCGTGCCTCGACTGCCACGATCCCGAGTCGATGGCCGTGCGCGTCACGCGGCCCGGGTTCCTGAACGGAGTGCGCGCGCTGGCGAAGTCCGCCGATCCGCTGCCGCACTTCCCGAGCATCGAGCGCTGGCGCAAGGGCTCGCGCGCGCGCGAATACGACCCGAACGTCGACGCGTCGCGCCAGGAGCTGCGCTCGATGGTCTGCGGCCAGTGCCACGTCGAGTACTACTTCAAGGGCGACGGCAAGCTGCTCACGTACCCCTGGATGAACGGCCTCAAGGTCGAGCAGATCGAGACGTACTACGCCGAGGTCGGTTTCTCGGACTGGACGCACGCGCAGAGCGGCGCGAAGGTGCTCAAGGCGCAGCACCCCGAGTTCGAGATGTGGAGCCAGGGCATCCACGCGCGCAGCGGCGTCTCGTGCGCCGATTGCCACATGCCGTACAAGCGCGAGGGCGCGCTCAAGTTCAGCGACCATCAAGTCAACAGTCCGCTCTTGCACGTCGCGCGCTCGTGCGAGACGTGCCACCCGTACTCCGAGACGGAGATCCTGGAGCGCGTCACGACGATCCAGGACCGCACGAAGAAGCTGCTCGACGCCGCGGAGCACGCCACGGTCGACTTGATCACGGCGATCAAGAAGGCGAAGGACGGCGGCGCGAGCGACGCGCTGCTCGAGAAACCGCGCGGGCTGCAACGGCAAGCGCAGTGGCGCACCGACTTCGTCGCCGCCGAGAACTCGATGGGCTTCCACGCTCCGCAGGAAGCCGCGCGCATCCTCGCCGAAGCGGCCGATCTCGCGCGCCAGGGTCAGATCGCGCTGCTCGAGGAGCAGGCGAAGACGCACTGACGTCACGACTCCCCGGCCTTCGCTCGGCACGCCCGGGAAGCGCCGCGTCGCGTGCTTTACGGAGCGCCGGCGCGGCGCGACGTTTCGGCGCGCGACACGATCCGCAACACCGGCCAGCCGTTGCGCGCGGCGTGCCACGCGAGGCGCGGACACGGATCGACGGCGCAGGGATGCTCGACAGCCGAGAGCAGCGGCAGATCGTTGTGCGAGTCGGAATAGAACCAGGTCTCGGCCAGATCGCCGCGCGCGAGGCCGCGACCGCGCAACCAGGCGTTCAAGTGCAGGAGCTTGCCGTCGCGATAGCACGGCACCCCGGAGACGCGGCCGGTGAAGCGTCCGTCGAGCTCCTCGGGCTCGGTCGCGATCAGGTGCTCGACGTCGAACTCGTCGGCGATCGGCTCGGTGATGAAGCGGTTCGTGGCGGTGATGATCGCGAGCTCGTGCCCGCGAGCGCGGTGCGATTCGACGAGCTCGCGCGCCGCGCGCGCGATGTTCGGGCGCACGTAGTCGCGCAGGAACTCGCGGCGCCAGGCGTTGAGCCGCGCACGCGGTTCGCGCGCGAGCGGCGCGAGCTGGAAGGCGAAGAACGCGTCGATGTCGAGCGTCCCGGCGTGGTACTCGTCGTGGAAACGCCGCACGCGCTCCACGTCCATCGCTCCCGCGCGCGCGAGCAGCTCGCCCCACAGGAGGTCGCTGTCCCCGGCGAGCAGCGTGTTGTCCAGGTCGAACAGGGCGAGGCGCATGCCGCGGCGAAGCCACGACCATTGTGCGGGCCGAGCGTGGTCTTGGGGAGGGCCCGATCCGGCTTCGCGCTCGCGGACGCCCACGGATGTCCCTTGAAAACACCGAGCGCCGGCGGCTCGTCGCCGTCGGCGCTCGTTCGAACTCTCGCGGGCCCGGTCAGACCGTCACGACCGTGCCGTCGAACTTGCGCAGCGTGTAGCCGCCGAACGGCTCGCGGTAGGTGATCTTCTGGTCGCGCAGGATGCTCAGCGCCACGGCCTCGCCGAGCAGCAGCGACTGCAGCGCGTCGGAGCGCCAGTGCACGCCGGCGATGTTGCGTCCCACCGCAACGTTGATCGCGAGCTTGTTGAGCTCGCCTTCGACCGTCATCTGACTCGCGTCGGGAGCGGTGTAGGGCGAGAGCGTCAGGCCGTCGCTCGAAGCCACGACGGGGTTGGGGAAGGGCACCTGCGTGTCGAAAAGCGCCTTCAAGATCGTGACGCACGCTCCCGCGACCGTCGCATGGCCCGATCCGTACGAAGGATGCAGCGGCGAGCCTTCGGGGAAGGCCATCGGCAGGAGATAGGTGCCATTCTGCGAGAACACCTGCGCGAGCGCGGCCGAGTTGAGCACGTCGGCATGGTGCGAGTAGGGCAGTCCGTTGACGAGCGTGTGGTGCACGGCGCCCGCATACGCCTCGGGGCGCAGGTTGCGGTGCACATACCACTTCTGGAACCACACGGCCTTGAGCGCGCGCGTCGAGACCTCGGCGAGCAACGTGGCGCAGTGCGGTCCTCCGAACGTACCGAAGCCGTCTTGCATCACCGACGTGAGGTACGGATTGCCCGGGTTGAACGCGACGCCGAGTCCTCCGCCGGTGAACGGGTTGGCCGGATCGGGCGGCACCTTCATGTGCAAGAGCGCTTGGAAATAGGCCTGGAAGAGCACGTCGATGTGGACCCACTCCGAGATGTCGCGTCCGTTGCGGATGTAGCGCAGCGTCGGATCGAAACTCAGCCCCGCGACGGGAACCGTGCCGTTCTGGATCGCGAGCCAACTCGCCTCCGTGGTCATGAAGTCCGTGCCGGGAACGATCGTGCGCATGCGCGGCTCGATGAACTGCGCTCCGTACGGCTGCGATTTCCAGAAGAACTGCGACGTCCACGGCCCGACGAGTGCGCCGGGCGCCGTTTCGCGGAAGAGCGTCTGCGGCGTGACCGCTCCCGCGATCTTCGGGCCGCGGAAGTCGCTCATCGAGGTCAGATCGGCGCACGCCTGCGCGACGAGCGGGTTGGTCGCGTAGTCGTTGAACGGGATGTCGCGCAGGAGCGCCATCCAGTAGTTCTCGACGATCTCACCGGCGCGTTCGGCGCTCGAGAAGGCCGGCGCGGGCGGGATGGCGAACTCCTGGCTGTCGCCGCCTTCGAGGTCGAAGGCCATGCCGCACAGCGGGTTCACGAAACGTCGGCGCTGCGCGGGAACTCCTTCACCCGAGGGGACGAGATCGAAGTCGGAGTAGCTGCCGTTGTCGCACGCGACGGTGAACATCGAGTACGCCGACAGATCGACGCGGCCGAACGCATCGTGCGGCATGCCCTTCGTGTAGTTGCCGCGCTTGTCCGCGTAGAGCTGCTCGTCACCGTTGTCGAGGTGCAGCGGGTTGGGCGTGTTCAGGTGCGCGACCGCGGCGTTGACGCGCTTGCGGAACGCGTTCGACTTGCGCGCGGCCGAATCCTGCGGCGGAAACGCGGCCGCGGGATTCGAGCCGACGAGCGCGGGCAGCGTCACACCACCGGCGACGAGCGCAGCCGCGCCGACACCGGAGCCGAGGAACGAGCGGCGGCTGAGACCGGACACCGGCTCGCTGGCGTGCCGGGCGTCTGCAGGACTCGACGGAAGTTGGGGAAGCGCTTGATCGTTGGACATGGGGGTAGCTCGGGCAGGAGATGCGAGGTCAGGGGGCGATTTGATCCTCCACGACTCGTGCACGGGCGCAAGACGTCACGTCGAATCGTCGGTGCGAAATGGCCGCAATCGGGAAGGCTTCAGCCGGCCGTAGGACGGCGAAATCGCACGTCGCGCGAGACACGTGTCCGCGGGTTCCTCGCGCACGGGCCGCTAGACTGCGCCCACGCATGAAATCTACGACTGCGACGCTGCTGCTCCTGGAGAATGCGCGGGTCTTCGGTCCCGAGAACCTGGGCTTGCGGCACCTCCTCATCGGTGCGGGGCGCATTCTCGGAATGCACGAGCGTGTTCCCGACACCGGCTCGCTCGCGGTCGAGCGCATCGATCTCGCCGGCGCGCGCGTCGTCCCGGGGCTCGTGGATGCGCACGCGCACATCACCGGCGGCGGTGGCGAGTCGGGTGCGCGCAGCAAGGTGCCGCCGCTGCCGCTCTCGCGCTTCACGAGCGCGGGCGTGACGAGCGTGGTCGGTCTGCTGGGAACCGACGACACGACGCGCACGACTTCCGAGCTGCTCACGCGCGCTCGCGCGCTGCGCGAGGAAGGTCTGAGCGCGTGGTGCTGGACCGGCGGCTACCATGTGCCGCCGACGACGTTCAGCGGGAGCGTGCGCGGCGATCTCGCGCACCTCGATCTCGTGCTCGGCGTGGGGGAGGTGGCGATCAGCGACCACCGCTCGAGCCAGCCGACCTTCGACGAGCTCGCGCGTCTCGCCGGCGACGCGCACGTCGGCGGACTGATGACGGGCAAGGCGGGGGTGCTCCATCTGCACGTCGGCGACGGAGCGCGCGGGTTGGAGCTCCCGCGGCGCATCCTCGAGGAGACCGAGATCCCCGCGCGAGTGCTCCATCCGACGCACGTCAACCGCAAGCGGCGCTTGTTCGACGAAGCGCTCGCGCTCGCGCGCCACGGTTGCCGCATCGACGTCACGGCGTATCCCGTGGCGAAAGGCGAGGACGCGTGGTCGGCCGCGGACGCGTTGGAGAAGTTCTGGGAGAGCGGCCTCGCGCGCGAGCGCATCACCGTCAGCTCCGACGGCGGCGGTTGTTTGCCGGTCTTCGACGCCGACGGTCGCATCGTCGAGATGGGCGTCGGCGCGCCTTCGGCACTGTTCGCGACCGTGCGCGAGCTCGTGGAACGCGGTCACGCGCTCGACACCGTGCTCGCGCCGTTCACGTCGAACGTGGCGGAGCTCCTGCGTCTTTCGGGCAAGGGCCGTATCGCCGTGGGAGCCGACGCGGACCTCGTCGTGCTCGACGAGCACGTGCAGATCCGCGACGTCATGGCTCAGGGCCGCTGGTTCGTGCGCGACGGCGAGGTGCGGGTGCGCGGGACGTTCGAAGGTGGCGAAGTCGGCGCAGTCGGCGAGGGTGGCTGAACCGGCCTGCACGCCTGAAGTGCAGTTCGCCGCGCGTTCGCGTTCGATCGGCGAAAAAGGACCCGTGCTGAAAGGCGTCCGTGCCACGCACGAGCGGCGGCGGAGGCTATGTTGGACGCACGCTCCCCCAGCCGAACGACTCCCTCATGTTCCTTTCGTCGCATTCCTCTCGGCGCTTCGTGCTCGTCCTCACCGTCCTCGCCGCGGGCGAGCTCGCGCGCGCGCAAGACACGGTCGCATCGAGCGCGGCCGCGCGGGCCGAACCGAGCGTCGCCGCGCTCTCGGACAATCCCAAACGCTGCGGTCTCGGCGCGAGCTTCCACGCGGGACGGCGCGCGGCACTGATCGCGAAGCTCGACGCTGGAATCGTGCTCGTGCGCGGCCTGCCGAAGACGCGCGACTACACGAGCTTCCGCCAGGACAAGAACTTCTGGTACCTGACCGGCGTCGAGAGCCCTGGCGCC
Organism: Planctomycetota bacterium; assembly: GCA_044228975.1. Taxonomy (GTDB): domain Bacteria; phylum Planctomycetota; class UBA1135; order UBA1135; genus JADJNY01. The sequence goes on from JBGATX010000080.1 coordinate 13,358, forward strand.
GCCCTGATCATCGACGTCGAGAAGAAGCACGAGATCCTGTTCCTGCCCAAGCCCAGTCCGATGGCGGAGACGTGGGAAGGCGAGCTGTGGGACAGCGGCGATGCGTGGGTGCCGGCGTTGACCGGCTTCAGCGACGTGCGGCCGAGCAACGAGCTCGAAGGCGTGCTGCGCGAGCTCACGAGCAACACGAAGACGGTCTGGATCTGCAAGTTGCCGCACGTCGAGCTCGGCGGCTGCTTCGATCGCGCCGGGCCGTACGACCGCGCGATCGAGAAGGACCCGCTCGACGGCCGCACGAGCCGCGAGGAGGCGCTCGAGGACCGTCTGCGCGAGACGTACAAGGTCGAGGTCAAGGACTTCGCCGAGATCCTGAGCGAGCTGCGGCGCGTGAAGACGGACGAGGAGCTCGTCGCGTTGCGCAACGCCGCGCGCGCGGGCTCGCAGGGCATGCTCGCCGCGATGCGCGCGACGCGGCCGGGCGTGGGCGAGTGGGAGCTCGAGGCGTTGATGACCTACGAGCACCGCAAGCTCGGCGCGACCGGCCCCGCGTACCACGCGATCGTCGGCTCGGGGCCGAACGCGCTGATGCTGCACTACAGCGAGTGCGCGCGGCGATTGAAGCCGGCGGAGATGCTGCTGATCGACTACGCGCCGGAGTTCGACCACTACACGAGCGACATCACGCGCTCGTGGCCGACCGACGGCGAGTTCAGCCCGCGCATGGTCGAGATCTATGACGCCGTGCTCGAGGCGCAGCTCGCGGGCATCGCCGCGGTGAAACCCGGCGCGACGATGCGCGACGTCGATCGCGCGTGCCGCAAGGTGCTCTCGGAGCAGGGTCTGTCCAAGCTGATGCCGCACGGTGCGTGTCACTACGTCGGGATGGAAGTGCACGACGTCGGCGCGGGCGCGAAGCCGCTCGAGCCCGGCGTCGTCTTCACCGTCGAGCCCGGCGTCTACGAACCCGCGACCGGCATCGGCGTGCGCATCGAGGACGTCGTCGTGGTCACGGCCGACGGTTGCGAGGTCATCACCTCCGACGTGCCCAAGGAGCGCGCGACGATCCAGGCGCTCCTGCGTTCGCAGCGACAGTCCGCGCCTCGCGAAGCCGGCGCCGCTGCCGCGACGCCGTCGCCAGGCAAGCCGCGCTGACGATCGCGCTCGCGAAAGCGCTTCCTTCTCGGGAGCGCGAAGTCCGTCGGCGAGCCGTGCACCGCGCGAGAACCCGCGCTCACGCCCGCGCGGCGTCGTGATTCCCTCCTCCGCGGACGTGCGCGCTGTCGAAAGAGTCCGCCAGCCGGGAGACGCGCAGGAAAACGGCGCGTCGCGCGAGAGCGCCGGGGGTGGACAGATTTCGCACCATGGCACCACCACAACCACTCCCGAACCGGCGCGGGGGCCCGTCCTCCTGCGACTTTCCGGGAGCACTCGCGCGTGCTGAGGGCTTTTCGCGCGTGTCGCGCGCCCTACAATCCCGCCCCATGCCGTCCATCAAGGAATCCCAGACGAAGATCGATCTGCTGCGGGCCCGTTTCGAACAGTTGAAGCAGAGTCTTTGACTACGCCAACGCGTTGAAGCGCTTCCAGGAGGTCGAGGCCGCGCAGCTCGAGCCTGACTTCTGGTCGAACCCGGAGAAGGCGCAGCGCGTCGTCTCCGAGATGAAGGTGGCGCGTTCGGTGGTTGAGCCGGTGCGGGCAGTGCAGAACGCGCTGGATGAGTTCGACATCCTCGCCGACATGGCCAAGGGCGCGAGCGACGCGGACATCGCGCAGCTCAACGCCGAGGTCGAGACGCTGCTGCCGCGCATCGAAGAAGGCATCGGCGCGCTCGACTTCCGCGTCATGCTCGGGGGTCCGAACGACCGCTGCGCCGCGTTCATCCAGTTCAGCCCGGGCGCCGGGGGCGTCGACTCGTGCGATTGGGCGGCGATGCTCATGCGCATGTACATCCGCTGGGCCGAGCGGCGCGGTTACGACGTCAGCGAAGTCGAGCGCATCGACGAGCCCGAGGGCGGCATCCGCGGCGCGACCTTGCAGATCGACGGCGACTACGCTTTCGGTCGCCTGCTGGCCGAGACCGGCGTGCACCGCCTCGTGCGCATCAGCCCTTTCGATTCGCAGGCGCGCCGCCACACGGCCTTCGCGTCGGTCGACGTGACGCCGGTGATCGACGACACGATCAAGATCGACCTCAAGGAGTCCGACGTCGAGATCGACACGATGCGCGCTGGCGGTGCCGGCGGGCAGAACGTGAACAAGGTCGAGTCCGCGGTGCGCATCACGCACAAGGCCACGGGCATCGCCATCCGCTGCCAGAGCCAGCGCAGCCAGAACAAGAACCGAGAGATGGCGTTCAAGCTGCTCAAGGCGAAGCTGATCCAGCTCGAGGAATCCAAGCGCAACGCGGAGCTCTCCAAGCTCTACGGCCAGAAGGGCGAGATCGCCTTCGGCAGCCAGATCCGCAGCTACGTGCTGCATCCCTACCAGCTCGTGAAGGACCACCGCACCGACTTCGAGACGGGCAACATCAACGCCGTGCTCGACGGCGACATCGACGGATTCATCGAGGCCTACTTGCGCACGAAGAAGGCGCACTAGAACGACCTCGCGGCGTGCGCGTCGCTTCGGGCGCAGCAGGCGCCGCTTCAGTCCCGGGCGGGCGCGTCCACGGATCCGTTCGGTCCGGGGAGCGCCAGGCCGACGCGCGGCGCGGGGCGCGGCGCGCGAGCGGCGAGAGCGCGCAGCTCCCCCTGCCAGTTGCTGCGGTATGTGCCCTTGAGCTCGTAGACGTTGTCGACCTCGACCGCGTCCGCTTGCACGTCGTACATCTCGAACTGGTTCGAGGCGCTGTCGAAGATCAGCTTGAAGCGCGCGTCGCGGCACGAGACCAGCGCGTGCGGAACGAAGGGCGGGAAGGCGAGCGAGAGAATCGTGCGCTCGCCGCCCGCGCGCGCCGATCGACCTGTCGCACCGGTCATGGCGGAGACGCCGAGCAGGTCCAGAGCCGTGGGGACGATGTCGCTCTGCCGCAACGGCGTGAGCGTGAGCTTCGAGAGCCCCGCGGCGCCCTCGCAGCCGCGCGGCGGCTTGACGATGAAGGGGATGCGCAGGCTCTCGTCGTAGAGTCCCTGTCCGCCGCCGACCCGCTTGTGCTCGCCCAGGGTCTCGCCGTGGTTCGCGGTGACGACGATCAACGTCTTCTCGAACTGTCCGCGCTGCTTGAGCGTTTCGACCAGCGCTCCGACGGCGCGGTCGACGGCCTCGACCTCGAGGCGATAGCGCTCGCGCGCCTGTGCCGTGCCCGGCACGTCGTGGATCCACGCGGAGAGCGTGCACGCCGCGGGTTCGACGCCGGTGTTCTCGAGCGAGACGACCAGCGACCGAGTCGTCTCGTTCAGCCGGCCCGTCGTGACGCCCGAGCGCAGCTGGCCCTTGCGCGCGTGCGCTTCGAATCGGCGCATTTCGAACGCGGACTGCGACACGATCGTGAGCTCGTGCTTGCCGGGCGCGAGCTCCAGCTCCTGATCCCACACGCCGCCGTCGCTGATCGTCAGGTTCTCGATCGGCTGGCCGTCGAGCGCGATCGCGGCCGTCGACGTCGACGTGCCCCAGGCGTCGTACGGCGCGGCCGGCTCGGAGTACTCGACGAACGCGAACCAGGGCTTGTCGGCCGGCACGCCCGCGAGCGCGGTCAGCGCCTGCGAGTTGATCGTCTCCGCATCGGTCGGGATCGCTTGTCCGGCGGTGAACGAGTCGAAGCCGCGGTTGATGTTCAACGCGTCCGGCGTGCCGGAGGGCGGCATCGAGCCCGCGTCGGCGAACACTCCGATCGTGGCATAGCCCGCCTGCTTGAGGTGCTCCGCGAGCAACGGCGTTTCGCCGTGGATGGACGACGTCGACGTGAAGACGCCGTTCTCCTGCGGCATGCACGCCGAGAGCAGCGCCGCCAGCGCCGGCAGTCCGTCGGGCGTGTGGCTGAAGCACTGCGCGAAGCTCTGCCCTTCTTGCGCCAGCGCGTGCATGTTGGGCGTGTTCGCGGCGCCGATGGAGCGGCTGATCGCGTCATAGCGCAAGCTGTCGACGCTGATCAGGAGCAAGTTGGTGCGGCTGGGCGACTCGACGAGCGAGCACGCAGCCGGCACCAGCAAGGCGCCGAGCAGGATCCAGGGGTGAAGTCGCACGAGTAGGCGGGGCGAGCGTCGAGGGGGCCGAAGGTTTTTCGAGCCTTCGAGGGGTAACCCTTGAGGATCGCTCCGACTGCGCGAGCGTCCGAGTGCGAGTAACGAGACCGAGCTGTCGTCTTGAGCCGTTTCCGGGCAAAATGTTCCGCCCATTCGTCCCAGGAACGCTCCCGCATGGCCACTCCGACTCACCCGCATTTCGACGATCGAGGCACGCTCGCCTGGCACACGCGCTGGAGCGACGCGCTCGCGCAGGCGGCGCGCGAGGACAAGCTCGTGTTCGTCGAGTTCGGGCGCGAGGCGTGCGGCCTGTGCCGCGCGCTCGTGCAGAGCGTCGTCCCGCGGCCCGACGTCGCGCCGCTCTTGCAACAGCATTTCGTCGCGCTCGCCTCGGACTGCGACGACCCCGAGGACGAGGTCGTCGACCTCGCCGAACGGCTCGAGGACGCTCAGATGCTGCCCTTCGTGCTCTTCGCCGACTCGCGCGGCCAGTTCCTCGAGGGTTCGTCGGGTTCGGTGGCTCCGGCGACCTTCGTCAAGACGCTCCAACGCCTGATCGACGCGCGCAACGCCGCGCGGACCCAGAAGTCATGACCAACAAGGTCCAACGCGCGCTGATCAGCGTCTCCGACAAGGCCGGCGTCGAGAACTTCGCGCGAGCGCTGTCGCAGATGGGGATCGAGATCCTCTCGACCGGCGGCACGTATCGCGCGCTCGAGCGCGCCGGCATTCCCGTGCGCGAGGTGTCCGACTACACGGGCTTTCCCGAGATGATGGACGGTCGCGTCAAGACGCTGCATCCCAAGGTGCACGGCGGGATCCTCGCGCTGCGCGACGTGGCGACGCACACCGGCGCGATGGCCGAACACGGCATCCAAGGCATCGAGCTCGTCGTCGTGAACCTCTATCCCTTCGAAGCGACCGTCGCGAAGAGCGGCGTGACGCGCGCCGAGGCGATCGAGAACATCGACATCGGTGGTCCGTCGATGGTGCGTTCGGCGGCGAAGAACCAGCGCTTCGTCGGCATCGTCACCGATCCGGCGGACTACGGTCGCGTGCAGGACGAGCTGCAGAAGAACGGCGGAGCGTTGAGCGACGCGTTCAAGCGCGAGCTCGCGCTCAAGGCCTTCGCGCTCACCGCACGCTACGACGCGGCGATCAGCCGCTGGCTCTTCGAGCAGGAACAGGCCGAGAGCCGCGCGAGCTCGCCCTTCCCCGAGAGCTACGCATTGACTGGCGTGAAGGTCGGCGACCTGCGCTACGGCGAGAACCCGCACCAGAAGTCCGCCTGGTACTCGATCTCCGGCGTGCGCGAGCCGAGCCTGGGGAACGCGAAGTTCCTGAACGGCAAGGCGCTCTCGTACAACAACCTGGTCGACCTCGACAGCGCGCTCGCGCTCGCCAAGGAGTTCGCCACGGGCGACGCCGAGCCGTTCGCGTGCGTGCTCAAGCACAACAATCCCTGCGGTGCAGCGGCGGCGGCGGCGACGGTGCAGGCGCTCGAAGCCGCATGGAACGGCGACTCCGTCTCCGCCTTCGGATCGGTGCTGGGTTTCACGCACGCGGTGGACCTCGCCTGCGCGGAGTACCTCGTGTCGGGCAATCGTTTCGTCGAGGCGATCGTCGCGCCGGGATTCGAGCCGGCGGCGCTGGAGCTGCTCACGCAGCGGCCCAAGTGGGGCAAGAACGTGCGTCTGCTCGAAGTGGGCACGTTTCGCGCCGACGCGCGCGACCGTCGCGATTTCGAGGTGAAGAAGCTCGTCGGCGGCTTCCTCGTGCAGGATCGCGACCTGCTCGCGGCCGGCGAGGGGCACTGCAAGGTGGTGAGCAAGCGCGCGCCGACCGCGGCGGAGCTCGCCGCGCTGCTCTTCGCCAACCGCATCTGCAAGCACGTGAAGTCGAACGCGATCGTGCTCGCGGGCGGCACGCGCGTGCTCGGCGTCGGCGCGGGGCAGATGAGCCGCGTCGACAGCGTCCATCTCGCCGTGCGCAAGGCCGGCGCGGGCGCGCGCGGCAGCGTGCTCGCAAGCGACGCCTTCTTCCCGTTCCCTGACGGCCTCGAGGCGGCGCTCGATGCGGGCGTCACCGCGCTCCTCCAGCCCGGCGGTTCGGTGCGCGACCCCGAAGTCATCGCCGCTTGCGACGCACGAGGCGCCGCGATGGTCTTCACCGGCGTGCGGCACTTCCGGCACTGAGCAGCGCTCTCGATTCGTCAGCATGACGCTCGGGACGGGTAAGGCCAGGATCCCCGGTCTCACCTCGGCGCGCGTTCGCGCTGCGACGGTGTAGGATGCGCAGGCCTCGGGAGGTTCCCATGCTGTTCCTGCGCTCCGCGCTGGCGGTGTTCGCCATGGTGCTCGTCACCGATTGCGCGTCCGTCGAGCCGGCGCGCGTCGCCTGGTCCAGTTCCGACGCGCCGCCACCCGCCGTGATCGTGTCGTGGAGCTCGAACGATTCCGAGCGCGACGAAGCTGGCTTCTTCCCGCTGCTCGACACGCGGCATTTCGAGGACATGTGGAGCGAGTTGGTCGCGCGCGACCGCTCGTCGCGCTTCCCAGTCGACCGCTGGCGTCCCAAAGTCGACTTCGCGAACTGCGTGGGCTTCGCGATCGCCGCCGGGCGGACATGGAACTCGCGCGGCTACGCCGTGCAGTCGATCGAGCGCGTCGGTGCGGAGTGGCACGTGCGCCTCGCCCAGGAGACGTACCAGTCCGTCGACAGCGCCGACAACGTCCAGCCCTACGGCATCTTCCTCCTGACGCGCATCCCCGGATCCGAGATCGTCGTCGACGAGGACGTGCGCGACTTGATCAATGCACCGCCGCTGTGGAAGGAGCGCGGACGGTTTTCGGTTCCCAAGCTCGCCGCGGCGAGCGGTAGCGGGGGCGATCGTCCCGCGCTGGCATTGGTGTCCGAAGCCGACCTGGCTGGATTCGAAGCGCAGGTGCTCGACGCGGTGCGCGCGTACGAGACCTATCCGCGCGTCAGCGACGTCCCCGCGTGGTCCCCGTACTTCTGCCGCATGCCGCCGACACCGGGTGCGCTCGCCTCGCACGCCGATGGCGACGCCGCGCACGCGCGCAAGCTCTACCACCTCTTCGCGAAGGACGAGGCGAGCTACCGCGGCCGCGACCACCAGCAGATCGATGCGCATCCGCTGGCCCCGCTCGCGCCCGCGCCGCCTGGGCAGGTGCTCGTGAAGGAAGCGTGGAAGCCCGAGCGCATCGAGCACGCGCCGGTCGACGCAACCACGGGAGGCCTGCCGAGCGAGGTGGCGACGCTCGACGGCGCGCTCTACCGCCGCGGCGAGCTGCACGGCCTCTTCGTGATGCTCAAGCTCGATCCGGCGACGCCCGGCACCGACGCAGGCTGGGTCTACGCAACGGTGACGCCCGATCGCTCGCGCGTGACCGCCGCGGGACGCGTCGAGAGCTGCATGCGCTGCCACGTCGACGCGCCGCACGATCGCCAGTTCGGCCTGCCGGTCGACTGGGAGGCAATGCGCCGGCCCCCCGGGCACTGAACGCGGCGTTTCAGCGCTGCGCGGAGGCCGTCGTCGCCTTGACGTCGTCGGCGCGCGGCTCGAGCGAGGCGTAGCCGACCTTGTCGAGCCAGTCGTAGATCGCGAGCAGCGACGTGGCGAGCCCCATGTGCGGCACGACCGTCGGGCGCACGGATCCGTGCGTGTAGATCTTCGAGAAGATCGCCAGCAGCTCGTGCGAGCGCGCGTCGAAGATGCCGCCGCCGGAATTGCCGATGTAGGTCGGCGCGCTGATCATCCAGTAGTGCTGGCCGTCGACCGCGTGAGCGGTGTCGGAGATCTCGCCATAGGTCGGGATCGGATCGTTGCCCAGCGGACAGCCGACGGCGTAGATGCGATCGAAGATCTGCACCTGCGCCAGGCGCTCGCGCGGCGCGAGACGCGCGCCGCAGTCGACGCGGCGCGTCGTGTTGAGCTTGAGCAGCGCGACGTCGAGCGTGGCGTCGAACTGCAGGAGCTCCGCCGTCTCGGGCAGGACCGACTTGTCGGGGCGATAGACCGTCACGGGCACGGGCACGTGCACGTTTTCGGGTCCCGCCTGGATGTCGCGGATCACGTGCCAGGCGGTGATCAGGTACGTGCGCCACTCGTCGGTACCGGTGACGGGCTCGGAGGCGAGCAGCACGCCGCTGCCCACGGTCTCGTCGCCCATGAGCTGCACGGTGGGCCCGACGAGGTCGTTCCACATGCGCTTGGTGTCGCGCTCGAGATCGCCTTCGACGCGCGCGAGCTCCGTTTGCGCACCCTTCGCGAGCCCCAACGCCGCTTGCGTGGCCTCGTCGACGCGGCGGAGGCGATCCTCGACGCCGTCCTTGTACTCGCGCAGGCGCTGATCGAGCGCGCGCGGGCCGATCTGATCCTTCACGAGCTCCCACTCGGCGAGCCTGGCGTCCTGCGTTCGCAGCGCGCGCGCGGCCTCGTCGAGCTCGGTCGTGAGCGAGTGGATCGACGCGTCGAGCGATTCCGTGCGCTCGGGAGTGCCGTGCAGGCGCTCGAGCTGTTCCAGCGCGCCCGCGATGCGCGCTTCGTCGGCGACGATCTGCTGGCGCAAGCCGTGCAGCTCGTCGGGCGTGACGCGCGGAGCGCGCTCGAGCTCGGCCAGGCGCTCGCTCAATCCATGGAAGCTCGTGAATGCCACGGCGCTCGTCGCCAGGCCGAGCACGATCAGGATGGACGCGCGGTGCATACGGTGGGTCGGTGGACGGGGACGTCCTGCGCGCGTGTCCGCGCGGGGTGGGCGGCGTCCTCGACCATCGGCACGCGGACCGCGCGAACGGTAGCGATCCGCGAGAATCCATCGCCCACGCGGAGCGCGCCTTCGAGGGCGCTTCGACTTCTCCGGCGGAAAGCGTTGCGCACTCGCGTCGCGAGTGCGCGCTCGCGCGACGCATGCGCGCACGCGCTCAGCGCTGGCCGGAAGCCGGCACGAGGCGCGCGCTGACGATCGTGTCGCCCACCTCGAGCCGATCCAGGACGTCGAAGCCCTCCACGAGGGCTCCGAAGTTCGTGTAGCGCCCGTCGAGATGAGGCGTCGAGCGATGGCAGACGAAGAGCTGGCTGCCGCCGCTGTCGGGATCGTCGTTGCGCGGCATGCCGAGCGAACCGCGCGCGAACTTGCGCGGCGTGAACTCCGCGCGCAGCGAACCTCCTCGCCAGGCCGCGCCGCCGTTGCCGTCCGCGCGCTTGTCGCCGCCCTGGACGACGAAATCGGGTACGACGCGGTGGAAGCTCGTGCCGTCGTAGAAGTGGCGCTCGATCAGCTGCAGGAAGCTGTAGACGTGCACCGGCGTTTCGTCAGGGAAGAGCTCGAAGACGAGCTTGCCGCGGCTGGTGACGAGCTCCACGCGCGGATGCGCCGAACGCGCGTAGTCGATACCGGGCAGCGGCACGAAGGGCGAGCGCTCTTCGCGCGCGATCGGCGTGCGAGGCAGCTCGACGCCGGGGAAGAGCTGCGTGTGCAGCGCGCGCGCACGGCGGCGAACGTAGGCATCGGGGTGACCGGCTGCGCGAGCGAGCAGCGCGCGCACCTGCTCGCGCACGGTGGCGTCCACCGAATCGCCCGCGGCGGAACCGCCGGCGATGCGCGCCGCGATGTCGAGAGCGTTGAACGCGATCTCGTCGGCGATCTCGCCGCGGCTCGAGTCGAAGCAGCGCGCGATGGCCTCGACATCGGCGGGCGTCGCGTGCTCCTTCAGCGCGTCGAGCGCGGCGAGGCGCACTCCGTTGTCGGCGGCGGCGAGCAGTTGCACGAGCTTCTCGCGCGCCGCGCCGAGCGTCAGCGTCCCGAGGCTCTCGCACGCGGTCTCCACG
>JBGATX010000081.1:0-23565 GCA_044228975.1 Planctomycetota bacterium
CGCCGGCGAGCAGCGCCGGAACGTGTCCGGCGGCGAAGAGGCAGGCGACGAGCACGGTGGCCCAACGTGCTCCCACCGCCGCGGCGAGACGCACGAAGAGGATCGCGATCGTGACATCCTCGAGGAACACCTGCGCGAGCTCGTCGACGTGCTCGAAACGCACGATCCTGCCGATCATCGTCCACGCCGGGTGCGCGCCGTCGCGCGTGAGCGAGTAGGCCGTCAGGGCAAGGCTCGCCAGCGCGAGTCCGACGACGAGACGCGCCGCGATGCGCGGCCGCGGCAACCAGGCCGTCGTCCACGGCTGGCGTCGCAGGCTGACGACGAGCAGCACGGGAGCGAAGATCAGGATCTGGTTGAACGCGGCGAGCCAGGGACCGAGCGCCCCGTCCTCCGGCCATCGAATCCCGTGCGACCACAATTGGCCGATGCCGACGATCCCGAGCACGCCGAGCAGCGCAAGGCCAAGCTCCCGCCAGGGACGCTGGAACGCCTCGCTCCGCGCGGCGGGCCAGATCGAAGGCCACATCCGATTCGCGAGCCACCAGCCGCCCAGCGCGGTGAGATAGGAAGCGACGAGCGCGGAGTAGTGTGCGTGGAACATGCGCCTGGTCACTTCCTTCGTCGGAGCGGGAGCACGCTCGCGGCGTGGATTCGATTCGGCAGAGTCGAGACGTGCGCGACGAAGCGCGGGAACCGCAGCAGCGCGTTCGGCGCGGAGCCGGGTCGCACGAAGGCGAAAGGATCCTACTCCCGCGCGAGTGCACGGTCGTCACGCGCGCTGCGTTCGACGGAAGTCTCCGGTGCACTGTCGGTGTGTGGCGTGCGCCACGCTCGAGGCGAACTCGCCGGCTCGCGTGATCACGGCGATGCACGTTGCCGCGCAGCGCGTCCTCGGTCCGGGAGCTCGAGTGCCCGCGACGGAACCGGCTCGACGCCGCCTCGCAGAGCTCCGCGCCGCGGCGATCACGCGTCGCGCGGCGGATCCGTTGCTCGGCGGGAGTCGGTCGAGCTCGGCGCGAGGATCTGGGTGCCGGGCACGGCCGCGCGCAGATCGAGCGCCACGTACGCGCGTCGCACGTCTTCCGCGCCGTGCGCGCGCTCCAATCGACGCACGGTGAAATGACCGCTCGCCATGGCCTGGAAGTGGCTGATGAACAGCGCGTTGATCGTCGCTCCGCCGGCGGCGCCGAGGACTGGAACCGCCTGCGCGGCGACCTTTTCCGAGACGGCGGCGCCGAAGCGCGACGCGATCTGTGCCGCCAGGCGCACGAGCAGCGGCGCTCCTTCCTGGATCAGGCCTTTTTCGGCGATGAATTGGGCCGCTTCGGCGATCGCGAAGCCGAGCGCGGTGCGCACGGCGAAGTAGCTCGTCTCGGCCGCGTCGTCGTGCTTCGACGTGCCGCCCAGAGCGAAGACCTCGACGCAAGCGAGGCGCGCCTCGGGCCGCGAGAGATCCTCGCCGTTGGCGCGAGCGATGTCGGCGATCGAGCGCAGGAAGAGCGTGGTCGACAGCGGGAGCTCGACCGCCAGCGCGGGGAGCCCGAAGAAGCCGCCCGCGGCACCGCTGCCGATCGCGAGCAGCTGGTGCGCGCGCTTCGATGCCGGTCGCGGGCGCTTGCGCAGGCTGACGAGCGCCACGCGCAGCGCGGCGTGCAACGACTTCGTCGTCGCCAAGTTGACGAGCTTCGTCGCGCCGCGCGGCAGGCGCGCGATCACGGCCTCGATCGGCGTGCCGATCAGGTTCGTGAGCCGCATCGCGAGGCTCGGTTGCTCGAGCAGCTGCTTCGCGCGGCGCAGTTCGAGGAGCTCGGCGTTCGTGAGCGGCATCGTCCCTGAGCATACGCAGGCGAGAGGCGTCGGAGAGCGCCGAGCGGCGGCGAACGAGGGAGTCGTGGAGCGGACGCCCGTCTACGACTCGTGCTTGAGTTCCGCGAGCACGACGAGCGCCGCCACATCGCGCGCTTGCCGCACGTCGAAGCGCACTCCGCGACCTTCCGCGTAGCGCGGCGCCGCGTCGATGCGCTTCAGGACGGCCGCGGGGAGCTTGCGCTCGCGCGCCGCCGCGACGGCCTTCTCGCCCAGCGCGAACGAGACGAGGAACGAGCCCCGCTGCGGCGTGACGTAGACGAGCACGCGCCCTTTGCGCCGCAGTCGCAGGCCCCAGCCGGTCTTCGCGCTCGTGAAACCCCACTGCTCTTCGATCGAGTCGATGCGTTCGCCGACGAGCGCGATGAACCGCGTCCAGGCCTTGTGCGCGCTGCCGAGCACCGCGCGCAGCTCGGCAGCGCCGGGCGGATGCGACTTGTCGGTGAAGGGGCTCAGGGTCACGACGTGCTCCGGTGCAAGGCTGCGCAGGCACGCTCGGCAGACATTCGCGCGCATCGGGCGCCGTGGGTTGGAGCGAATGCGCGGCCGCGGGAGCTCCGCCAGTCTCGACGGATCTGCTTCACGGGCTCGGGAGCTCGCGGATCTCCATCGAGCGGATCAGGCCGTTCTCGAACGCGAAGACGTGCTCGACCTTGCGCTTGGCGAGCACGCGGCCTTCGAGATCCTTCACGAGCTGCTGCACGAGCACCGCGATGCGTCCGTCCGCTTCGAGCTGGAACGAGAGCGGGTCGACGCGCGGATCGATCTCTGCCCACTGCCTCGTCCAGTACGCGCGGATCCCTTCGTGACCGCGCACCGTGCCGCCCTCCATGCTGTTGGGCCAGACGACCTCGGGATGCATCACGGCGAGCACGCTGTCGATGTCGCGCGCGTTGAACGCCGCGTAGACGCCGCGCAGCCGTTCACGCGGCCTCATGCACCACTCCAGCGAGCTTTGCGCGCCGCGAAGGAGCTCTGGTGCGCCACGGCGCGCTCGGCTGCTTGGAATCGGCGCGGCTGCATGCGTGTTGGCGTGTGCTCCCGTCGGCGTGAGTGGAACGCGACGTCGAAGCTCCGCCAGCGTAGCGCAGGACTCGGCGCGAGGCTCGCGTCCGAGCGCGGTGCACGCGCTCGATCCGGTTCCTCGGCGATGAAATTCCGTCCGAACCGCGGCCGGCCGGCGCGCCCGAGCGGGAACACGATTCGGGAGCCGAAGCCACCTGGAGTGACGGGGCGCGGCGTGATCCGCGGCGGACGCGAGGCGGTCGAGGCGCCGGCGCTCCTGCGGTTCGAGACCGCGACGCGCTCGTTCGGATCGTCGCGCCGGACGAGGAGCTCGTCGCCTTCTTCGAAGAAGTCGTCCACCAGCGGCCGCGCCTCGGTTCGACGCGCGCGGGCATTCGACGAACGCGCGCCGGGCGAAGCCGTCGCGGCGCCGGTCGGCGGGAACATCGGTCGCCACGGCCTGCGTGCCGCACGGGCCGCGACGTCCGCTGGCCCGCGCGTTCGCTCCCCGGATCGGACGTCCTGCGGCCCGAATGGAGGCCGGAGTCGAGGGATTCGCCCTTCACCGATTCGACCGCTCGGAATCGACGGAAGAACCCGCCCGAGCACGCGTCCCTCCGCCGCCTCCCGCGGCCTCCCCCGCCGTTCCCCATGCGGGAGTCGGAACCGGCCATGACTTCGAAAGCCTTGCCCTGGCTGTTGACGCTCGTCGTCTTCGGCGCGGTCGTCGTCCCTTTGGCCGTGCGCCCGCGCGCGGAGTTCGATGCGCAGCCGAGTCCGCCGCTCGCTCCGCTCGCGGGAGGAACCGTCGTCGCGAGCAAGAGCGAGCTCGCGCCCGCCGATCCGACACCCGCGCGGGCGCGCGCGGCGCCGAGCTCGCCCGCGCCAGCGAGCCTGCCGCGCGCGTTCGCCGAGGAGACCGTGGACGCTCGACGTGCTCGTGCTCGATCCCGACGACCAGCCGCTCTCCGGTGCGCGCGTGTACTGGCGCCGGTCGAGCTCCCGCTCGACGTCGTGGGCGGACCGATGCGCGCGGGCGGCTGCAAGTGCAGTTCGCCGCGGCGCTCGACACGCAGCGCGCGTCGTCGTCGCCAGCGAGCACGCGCTACGGCTGCTCGCCGCTGCGCGTCATCGAGCTCACGCCGCGGCCGTTCCATCTGGCGATCGAGCTGCGTCCCGCGCCGGATGCGCCGCGCTTCGCGGCCGAGGAAGCGGGCGCGATCTTCGACGCGCGTTCGCCGGCTCCGTTGCCGTCCGATCGGCAGGAGAATGCGCTGGCGACGCCGGGACTCGCGCACGCCGGTGTCGATACGGCGCGCATCGACGAACGCGGTCGGTTGCGCTTTGCGCAGCTCCTGGAATCACTGCCGGGCACGGCGCTCGACGCACCCCGCGGATGGACGCTGCCCGAGCCTGCGCCGCTCGTGACGCGCGACTTCGACCCGCGCGACGGCAGCATCTTCGTCAAGGGCGTCGTGCGCGACACGCGCGGCGCCCGCGTGGCCGACGCGCGCGTGCGCGCTCACGATGCCGAGCGGCAGTTGGAGTTCTCGACGCGCTCGTTCCAGGACGGGAGCTTCGGTCTCGGGCCGCTGCCGTCGCGCGGCATGCAGCTCTCGATCGGCGGCGGGGATTCCGGGCGCTACGAGACGAGCCTGAGCGGCGCGGGTGAGCGTTTTCAGTCGGTGCAGGCGGCACTGTCGCGCGCTCGGGAGTTGTCGGGGACGTTGACGGATGAGAGCTCGCTCCCGCTCTCGAATTGGCGCCTCGAGGTGCGCGATTCGAGTGGTGCGACGGCGTGGGCGGACGTCGCGTGGACCGATGCGCGCGGGCGATTCGCGGTGCCGAACGCTCCGTCGACGATGCTGCGGGTGGACGTCTTCGCTCCCGATGGCGGTGGCGGGTTTCCGGTGCTGAGCGAGCGCGGGTTGTGGGCGCAGCCGGAGTGTGTGATCGCCGTGCCGGCGGGCGCGGAACGGAGCTCGAGCTTGCGCGTGCAGGTCGCGAGCGCGGATGGAGCGCTCGTGGACGATGCGGAGGTGCGGCTGGAGAGCGAGACCGGGGATCACGCGGCGTGTGCGGTGCGTGGCGAGGTGACTGGGGAGTACGTGGCTCGACGGATTCCGGCGGGTCGGTATCGGGTGACGATCCACCATCGCGGAGATCGCTCGATCGTCTGGCAGGAGAGGATCGAGGTCGGCGGGGATGCGGTGAGCGATCTGGGGCTCGTCGTGCTCGAGCGGCGCGCGGTGCTTGCGGTCGAGGCGGAGCCGGGGTTGGGGGTGATCGAGTACTCGCTCGAGAGGCGGGTCGGGGCGTGGAGGGTGTTGGTCGGCGCGTTCGAAGCGCGTGGGCGGTGGTCGGTGCGGGTGGGGGCGGGGGAGTATGTGTTG
This sequence comes from Planctomycetota bacterium, assembly GCA_044228975.1. Taxonomy (GTDB): domain Bacteria; phylum Planctomycetota; class UBA1135; order UBA1135; genus JADJNY01. The sequence continues at coordinate 5,268 of JBGATX010000081.1, forward strand.
CGAGCTCGCGGCGGAGCGGGGGAGCGGGTGTGGGAGGTGGAGGTGGATTCGCGGAGGGTGAGGGTGGTGAGGGTTGGGGGGAGTTGATCGGGGACGGTGGGGCGCGGGAGGGAGATGCAGAGCGGCGGAGGAAGAGCGGAGGCAACGCGCCACACAAGCGTGCTACCGCATCGCTGACCCCGCACAGCGCGAGTGCGGCGGGTCGCAGCGCGCGCTGCGCGCGGCGCTGCTCAACCGCCGCACGCGCGCTGCGCGGGGTGCTGGGGCGGAGGCGGAGGGCGGAGGCGGTGCGGTACGGTACGCGGCTACTTTCTCACCGATTCGGTCTTGGGTGGGCGGTGTCGCACAGCGCTTCGATCGGCGGACGGACGGCGTGGGGTGAGCGAGCGTTCGACCGGCGGTGGCTCAGGGTTCGATTTCGAAGCTCACGGCGTCGGTGAGGCCGGGGCCGGCGGGGTTGTGCTGGTCGCGGTAGTAGAACTGGGCGAAAACGCGCTGGCCGGGGGCGAGGTCCGGACTCGAGGAGGTGCGCAGGATTTCGTTGAAGTCGCGCTCGAGGACGCCGGTGCAATCGATCGCGGGCGAGGCTCCGCCGGAGTTGACGCCTCCGCCGCGATGCAACGGGGCGCGCAGGCACAGGACGCCGCCGTTGAACGGGACGCGGTCGGGACCGGAGCTGTAGAGCAGCACGCCGCCGCGATGGCTGATGACGCTCGTCGCGCGGATCCAGAACGGTGTGGGAGAAGTCGCGCTCGGCGTTCCGCGGGCGGAGATCTGCGGCAGACAACCGAGCGAGTTCACGACTGCCGCGCAATACACGTGCGGTGACGGCGCGAAGCGCATGACGCTGACCCGCGTCGCATTGGCCGCATCACGGAACACGACGTAGGGCACGTCGTCGGGACCGACGGCCATCGACAGATAGTCCGCGCCGCCGGCGGTGAAGCCGAGCGCGCCGACGGGAACCCAATCACTGCCGTCGAAGCGCCGCACGGCGGCTCGATTGCCGTCGTCCCAGCGCTGGTAGGAGACGTACGGCGCGTCCTGGCTGTCGAAATCGAGAGAGAGCCACTGACGCCAGCCCTCGGTCTGGACCTCGGGTCGGTCGAGACCGGAGCCCGAAACGCCGACGCGCTGCCACGCGCTCCCGTCGAAGCGCATGACGACGATGCGTGAATGCCAGACGTAGTACGCGATCCACGGCGCGCCGTTGCGATCGATGGCGAGCGTCATGTTCGACGCTCCCTCGGGCGAGAAGCCCGGCGCGCCGACGAAGTTCCACGTGCCGGTGAGCTCGTCGAAGCGCTTCACGCTCGCGCGCCCGGTGCCCGTTCCCGCGTCGTAGTAGTTCACGTCGGAGAAGCCGGCATAGATCGCGTTCCCACCGTCGACCGCGATCGACGGGAACGATGCGGTGGACCCCGAGAAGCCGAACGTGCCGAGGAAATACCAGTTCCCTGCGCGATAGCGCATCGCGGTCGCGCCGTCGATCGGCGAAGTCGTGCGATCGGCGAAGATGACGACCGGCTCGCCATTGGGCCCGACGGCGACGTCGGTCCAATGCGCTTCACCGGGGCTGGAACCATTCGGTCCGACGCTGAACCACGCATTCGCGCCGGCGTCGAAGCGCCGCAAGCTCAGCCTTCCTCCGGCCGCGTAGTCGCGACACGTCAGGTAGAGCTGGCCGTTCGCGGCGAGCGCGAGCTTGTTGTACCAGGCCTGTCCGACGCTCGCCGTGCGCGGCGCGCCGACGTAGCTCCACCCGCCGCCCTGGAAGCGCAGGACGCTGGCGCGGATGTCGCCCGTGCTCTGGTCCTGGAACGAGACGTACGGCGTGCCGTCGCTCGCGACCGCGATCTGACAACAGATGCCGCCGGCGGCGCTGATGCTCGGCGCACCGACGAACTCCCAGTTCGCCGAACCCTGGGCGCGGAGCGCGGGAGCGAGAGACACGACCGAGAGCCAAGTTGCGATTCGCATGGTGATGAACGCGTTCTCGTCGAAGCTCGCACACGCGCGACGGCGAGTGTCGCGCGACGGACGAACGGCGCGAGCGAGAGAGACGTCGAGAAGGGTTGACGACCCTCGGGAAGGCAGGCGCGCAATCGAATCCGATCGAAGGCGAGTGCGCGCACTCCAACCCTGGAGCGGCGGACCGGCCGCATGCTATCGGCGACTCGCAGACCTTTTCCAGGGGCGATCGACGCTTGCTTCGAGGATTCGAGGCCGAAACGCGCGCCCGGCGAGCGACGGCGGAGCGCGAATCGAATCGCGCGCGACTCCGCTCCGCGCGCGATCGTATCCTCGGCCACGTGAGCGACCTGTTCCTCAATGCCCGTCTCGTCGCGCGCAGCGACCTCACGCCCGCGCTGGCGATCCTGCGTCTGCGCGCCGACGACGGCGAGCTCCAGGCCTTCGAACCGGGCCAGTTCGTCCAGCTGGGCCTGCCGCTGGGCGAAATCGCTCCCGGCGGGCGCCTCCGACTGCAGAAGCGCTCCTACTCGATTGCGAGCAGCGCGCGCTCTCTCGACGAGGTCGAGCTCTACGTGACGCGCGTCGATGACGGTCGCTTCACACCGCAACTGTGGCGCCTGCGCGTCGGCGACCGAGTGTGGCTCGATCGTCAGCCGCGCGGGATCTTCACCCTCGGAGCGCTGCCGGCGCACTCGCGCGTCGCGTGGATCGCGACGGGCACCGGCCTGGCGCCCTACGTGTCGATGCTGCGCACGTGGCCAGCGACGCAACGCTGGTCGCGCGCCGTCCTCATCCACGGGGTGCGTTCACCGGACGAGCTCGGATATCGCAGCGAACTACTCGAACGTGCGAGTCAGGATCCCGCGTTCGTCTACGTGCCTGTGGTCTCGCGTCCGCAGGCGCGAGACGCGTGGAGCGGGCTTTCGGGCCGCGTCCAAGTCGCGCTCGATGCCCCGCGCTTTCGCGAACTCGCGGGCAGCGAGCTCGAGCCCGAGCACTGGCACGTCTTCCTGTGCGGCAACCCGGACATGGTCAACGACGTGCGCGCGCTGCTCGAGCCGCGCGGGTTCCGCATCGACAGGGCGCAGGCGCCGGGCACGCTGCACTTCGAGAAGTACTGGTAGGGTGCGCGAGCCGCGCCGAATCAACTCCGGCGCGGGCCGTTGAAACAGCGCAGTTCCAGCTCCGAACGGCCTCGCGGGCCGCTCGCAGGCCGGAAATGCCGGCCGAACCCTCCCCAACCCGCGGGAAGGAACATCGTAGGAGGGCGTCCCTGCGAAACTCTCCCGGGCTCCGCTCCCCCATGTCGCGCCTCGTCCTAGCGCTCGTCCTGCTCGCCGCGTGCGGCCCGATCTCCAACACGCCGGTGCAGGACATCGTCAGCGAAGCGCTGCAACGCGTCGAGCGCGACCCGGTCACGCGCGGCGAGGCGGCGCGCTCAGCGGCCCCGTACCGCGAGATCCTGCGCAGCGATCGATTGACGCTCGGCGTCGAGCTCGAACCGGGTGCGAGCACCTTCCGCCTCGTCGCGCACGAGCGCAACGGCGAAGGTCGCGAGTTGCGCACGCGCGCGTGGACGTTCGATGCGGGTCACGCCGTCGACGCGGTCGGCGCGACGTCGGCGTGGGAGCTGCTCGTCGCGGGCACCGACGCGACGGGTCAAGATGTCTTGGAGCGCTGGCGCGTGCAGGCGTGGACGGCGGGCTCGAGCTCCAACGGTTCGGCCGACGATGCGCCGCCGGTGACCGCGCGCGACGTGCTCGCGCGCGGCTTCAATCTCGGCGGCACGCGCATGATCGTCTCTCCGCCGCCGGCCAAGAGCGCGCTGTTGCTGGCGCGCAACGGCGAGGTGCTGATCGAGATCCCGCTGGTCGTCGGCGCGGCGCCGACGCGGCGTTTCGACGCGCAGGAGTTCCCGGCGCTGCGCAACGCGTGCTCCGCGTTCCTCGGCGAGCATCTCGATCAGGGCCGCGTGATCACCTTCGACGCGCCGGCCGATCGCAGCGTGCTGGACACGGCGGGTTCCGCCGGGGGCATCGATCGCGCGATCTTCGTCGATCGCGACAAGGACGGCTGGATCGACGACGCGCTCGCGTGCACGAGCGAGGAATGGGCCCAGGGTCCGTTCCAGGGTTCCGTGTGGCTCTCCACGGCGCGCGTCGAAGCGCGTTGAGCGTCGACTACGCGGGTTTCGTCGCGGGACGACCGAGCAGGCCGAGCTCGACCGCGTGCGGACGCAGCGCTTCGATGACGAACGCGACGTGCGTCGCGAGCTCGGCGCCGACGAGCTCGACGCCCTTGTGGACCTCCTCGCGCTCGACCTTGGCGGCGAAGGACTTGTCCTTGAGCTTCTTGAGCACGCTCGGCGGCTCGAGCGTCATTATCCCGCCTTCGCGCACGTGGCAGCACGCGCCGACGAAGCCGGTGAGCTCGTCGCAGGCGAGCAGCGCCTTGTCGAGCTTCGTTTCGTAGGGCACGCCCCACTTCGTGTAGTGCGCGGAGATCGCGTGCGCGATCGAGTCCTCGCCGCGCTCGCGCAGCCAGGCGACGATGCGCTTGGGGTGTTCCTCGGGCCACTGCTCGTAGTCGGCGTCGTGCAACATGCCGGCGATGCCGAACGCTTCGACGTCGGTTGCGCCGGCGCCGTAGCGCGTCGCGGCGGCGCGCATGACGAGCTCCACCGCGCGCGCGTGCTTGCGCAGGGCGTCGGTGTGCGTCCACGAGCAGAGATGGGTCCAGGCTTCGTCGCGAGTGAGGGGCATGGTGGGCGTGAGTGTAGTCGCCAGCGTCGAGCGTGCGTCGATCAGCGCGCCGTGCGCGACTTCGATCTCCCCGAGCTCAGCGAGCGCTTCGCGCGAACGGTCGTCGATTTCGCCGCCGAACGCATCTTCGCAAGCGCCGCCGCGCGCGCCTCGTGAACCACGCGGACGTCCCAGAGCTGCGTGCCCGCCTTCTTCAACCAGCGGCGGAGAAGCGTCGCATCGATCTCCGCCGTGCTCGCGAAGCGCGCCTGCGCCGCCTGGAACTTGCCGACCGGCTCCAACGCGCGCTCGTCGAACGCCTGGCCGTTCCAGAAGAGCAACGACACGCCGCCCTTCGACGGAACGCTGTAGCCGACGACGGGCGTCTCGCCGACGAACCACACGGGAGCTCCGTGCCAGACCTTGGAGATCGCGTCGGGCAGGGTGCGCGCGATCTCCGCGCGCAACCGCTTGCAGATCGCGGCCTCGTTCGCCGGCTGAGCGGCGTCGTATACGGCGACCGACATCGTCGCCTTGCCATGTGTCGAAACCCTGCGCGCCATCGATGAGCTCCTGCTGGTCGTCCTTCGGTCAACGATGAATGCGCACATTGGAAACAGTGCCGCGCGTGACGTCGACATCGCGGCGCTCGATCTGCGTCTCGCCGACGTAGAGTCGGAGCTCGCACGCGCCCTCGGGCATCGCCAGCTCGATGACCGCGCCCTTGTCGACGAACGCGAACGCGCGGCAAACGCCGGCCTTCCAGAGCGTCACGCGACCCGGCGCGATCGCGCCTTCGAGCACGATGCGCACTCGACCGCAGGTTTCGCGCGAGGCAAGTGAGACCTCGATCGACTCGAGGATCTGTGCCGCGTCGAGACGGATGCGCGCGCTCGCGCCGCTCCGGCCATCCCGAGAAATAGCGGAGATCGCGTACTCCCCCGCCGCGAGCCCGTTCGAGCCGTACGCGCCCGTGTCGTCGGTCGACCCGGAGATCTCGTCCATCGGCGCGTCGATCCGTGAGAGGACGAACTCGGCGGCGACGCCCGCGCCCGTCGCCGAGTCGACGACGCGGCCGCTGATCGCGCCTCCGAGTTGCATGCGGATGACGATCGGGGGGTCGCTCGCGCGCACGCGCAACGGCTCGATCGGCGCATAGCCCCGACCGAACGTCGTGAGCTCGTACTCGCCGTCGCTCACCGGGCCGATCGCAAACGTGCCGTCGCGCTCGGGTTGTCCCGTGAGCGTGCCGGTGCCGTCGAGAGCGCGCGCGAGGAAGAGGACGTTCGGCGTCGTTTCCGCCGTCGCGTTCGCCGGGAAGAGCCGCCCGTCGGGGACCTCGACGGTGCCGCGCAGGTAGAGCCCTTTCCACGTGCGCAACGTCACTTCGAGCAGCTCGTCGCCGACGTGCACCTCGATCCGCTTCGCGACGGGAACGGGTGCGCGCGCGAACGGCTTCTCCCACGGAGCCCGGAACGGTTCGATCGCGACCCACCACGTTCCCGGTTCGAGGTCGTCGAAGAACCCGCGACCGATCTCGTCACTGAGCGTGCGGCGGACGATGCTCCGCACGTTCGAGGGATCGAGACGACCCTCACCGCTGGCCGTCTGGCTCAGAACACCTTCACGCAGCAGCGCGAGCTCGCACTTGCCGGCGTGCGCGTCGCTTCCTCGCGTCGCGTCGAGTACTTGCACGGCGAGTTGCGGTGCCTTGCCGATCTCGATTCGTACGGTGCGCGGTGCGCCAGATGTCAACCGGACCTCGTCGGGATGCTCGCGCACCACGTGCCCACCGCACACGACATGGAGACGGATGCCGTCGCGACTCGGTGCGTCGACGAAGGTCGCTGTTCCATCCGGACCGACGGGAGCGATCAGCGTGAACGCACCCTCGAGTGCCGTGGTCTTCGTCCGATACTCCTCGACGACGCTTCGCGCGACACACAGATGGACTTCGAGTGCCGCGCGAGCGCGTGGGGACGAATCGACGATCTCCACCGTGAGGCGCGCGGACGGGCGCACCTCGAAGCGCATCGACGTCGCCTGCGTCGCTTCCGGGTCCACGCCCAAGCCCTTCGGAGACCATCCCGGCAGCTCGATCGACCACGCGTGCGTCGGCACGTCATCGGGACAGAGGCTGACGCGGCCTTGCGCGTCGAGCGACGTGAGCTGCCGCCCGACCCGGCGCTCGACGCGTTCGCCGCAGCTCGCGCGATTCAGCTCGCGGATCGCCGCACCTGCGAGCGGCGGAAGACGCTCCCCAGTCTCAGGGTTCTCCGGGGGCGGTTCGGGCTCGAACGACGGCTGCCATTGAAGGAAGCGCGCCACGAAGCGCCCGTCGCAATCGCTCACGAACGCCACGTCGACTTCGCGCCATTCACCGGGCGCGAGCACGATCGGAGCGTCATCCGCGACGCGCAGCGCGCCGCGTCCGTCGAGCCCCGGCCGCGGCGTCGCCTCGACGACGAGCGGCACGTCGAAGGGCACGTCCAGCGAGCACGCGCCCTCGGCCTTGGTCTTCGCCGAGGCCACCACAGCGCCGTCACTCGTGACTCGCAGCCAGGTGCCCGGAAGCGGCGCACCACGCGGATCGCGTGCCGTGAGCACCAGCGTCGCGCGATCACGAGCGCTCGCTCGCGCCTGCGTAGCCTCCACGGCTGCCGGCGCCGCGTTCACGGGAGCCGACTGCAGCTTGACGTCACGGTTCGACGCCACAGTGGCTCGCGGCGCGGCGTTCGCGGTCGTCGTCGGATCTGGCGCACATTTCGTCGCGGGCGGGCCCGGACGGATCGCGAGCGCGGCGAGCACGACGGCCGCCGCGCAGAGCAACGTGATGACGAGCGGGCGCTTCATCCCGGGACGAGACGCGCCTTCTAGTCAGCGCTTCCGCGTGCGTGACGAGTTTTCTCCTGTGCCGCGACGCTTGATCGCATCGCGCAGCAGGAACTCGATGTGACCGTTCAAGCTGCGCAGCTCCTGGGCCGCCCAGCCGCGCAGCTCGTCCATGACGTCCGGCGGGAGCCGGAGCAGGAAGGGCTTGCGGTCGGGCGGCTCGTCGTCGTTCGACGATCGGTCTTGGCGCGAGGCCATGGCGCCCTCCCTCGCTCAGGTGTAGAGCGAACCGGTGTTCACGACGGGAGTGGGATTCGTGTTGCCGCACAGGACGACGAGCAGGTTGCCGACCAGCGTCGCCTTGCGCTCGTCGTCGAGCTGCACGACGTTCTTCTCCGACAGGCGGCTGAGCGCGAGCTCGACCATGCCGACCGCGCCGTCGACGATCTTCGTGCGCGCGGCGATGATCGCGGTCGCCTGCTGGCGCTGCAGCATCGCGTGCGCGATCTCGGGCGCGTAGGCGAGGTGCGAGAGGCGCGCCTCGACGACGTCGATGCCGGCGATGCCCAGGCGTTCCTGGAGCTCGTGCAAGAGCTCCTGCGCGACCTGGTCGGCGCTGCCGCGCAAGGTCGTGTGCACGTCGGTCACTTGTCCGTCGTCGTACGGATGGCGGCTCGCCACGAGGCGCACGGCCGATTCGCTCTGCACGTCGACGAAGTGGTCGAACTGCTCGACGTCGAAGAGCGCCTGCGCGCTGTCGCGCACCTGCCAGACGACGATCGCGGCGATCTCGATCGGGTTGCCGAGCAGGTCGTTCACCTTGAGCGTCTTGCCGTTCAGGTTGTGGGCGCGCAGCGAGATCTTCTTCTTGCTCGTGAACGGGTTCGTCCAATAGAAGCCGCTCGGGCGCACCGTGCCGCGGTACTTGCCGAAGAGCACGAGCGCGCGCCCGAGGTTGGGCTCGACGACGAAGAAGCCGGGCAGCACGAGCACGAAGGCGAGGATCAGGAGCACGCCCGGCGCGACGAACGCCGGCTGTTTCTGCACGCCACCGAGCACGAAGCTCGCGATCGCGGCGGCGAACAAGAGGAAGGCGGCGAACACCATCAGCCCGCCGCCGATGGGCGTGAAGGTGGTTTCCTTGGACGGGTTGCGAGTTTGCATGACGTTCTCCGGGGGGACTGGGCCGTGGGGACCCTTGATACTGCGGTGATATCATATCGATATTCCGGCGCCAGACCCTGAAACACGCTGGGCGAGCGGCGTAAGTCGCTCCCAGCGTTCCGTTTGGCTCGCGCCTCCCCCTCCGCGTCCCTAGAATCCCGCCGTGTCCCCGGGCGTCCCCACCGAATCGGATTCGACGCTCCCGCGTCGCGCCGGAGGCTTCGAGCTCGAGCGCGAGCTCGGCCGCGGCGGGATGGGAGTCGTGTACCTCGCGCGCGAGCTCGCCTCGGGCCGCCAGGTCGCGCTGAAGGTGCTGCTCGCCGACCTCACGCTCTCCGACGAAGCGTTCGAGCGTTTCAAGCGAGAAGCGCGCGTCGCCGCCGCGATCTCCGACTCGCGCTGCGTCTTCGTCTACGGCGCGCACCAGATCGAAGGCGCGCCGGCGATCTCGATGGAGCTCGTCGGCGGCGAGACGCTGGAGCACCGTCTCGCGCGCAAGCAGCCGATCCCGGTCGAGACCGCGGTGCGCTGGACGATCGAGATCCTCGAAGGTCTCGAGGCCGCGTCGATGACCGGCATCGTGCACCGCGACGTCAAGCCGTCGAACTGCTTCGTCACGGCCGAAGGGCACGTCAAGATCGGCGACTTCGGGCTCTCGCGCTCGCTCGGCGCGGACATGAGCCTGACCCAGACGGGCCAGTTCCTCGGCTCGCCGCTCTACGCGTCCCCCGAGCAGGTGCGCGGTCGCGACGTCGACGTGCGCAGCGACTTGTACTCGTGCGGAGCGACGCTCTACGCGCTGCTCACCGGCCATCCGCCGCACGCCGGAGCGAACATCGGCGAGGTCTTCGCGCGCATCCTGAGCGAGGATCCGCCCTCCGTGCGCCTCGAGCGCGCCGAGATCCCGCGCGGGTTGGAGCGCGTCGTCCAGCGCGCGATGGCGCGCGATCCCAAGCAGCGTTTCCAGACGCACGCCGACATGCGCGCGGCGTTGATGCCCTTCGTGTCTTCGGCGAACACGAACGCCAACCTGGGCATGCGCGTCGGCGCGTACCTGATCGATGTGGCGTGCTACTCGACGGTCTCGAACGCGCTGTTCTCGATCGTGACCGCGATCGCGCCCGAGTTCGCACGCGTCGACGCGGAGCGACCGTGGCGCCTGGTCAACGACTTCGCCATGGCCTTGCAGCTGCTCGTGCCTTTTCTCTACTTCGCGCTGCTCGAGGGCTTCTGGGGTGCCGGACCGGGCAAGCTCGTCTGCGGCCTGCGCGTGACCTCGCTGCGCTCGGACGCCGCCGGTCGCTGGTCGGTCGCACTGCGCGCCGCGGTCTTCGAGCTGCCGCGCATCGCTCCGATCTTCCTGCTGCTGACGCTGAATTTGTCGAAGAACCAGGTGGCGGTGCTCGCCCCGAGCGCGCCGATCGTGGCCACGCTGCTGATCTTCCTCACCGCACGGCCGTCGAACGGCTGGCGCGGCGTGCACGAGTTCCTCTCGCGCACGCGCGTCGTGCGCCGGCGCGCGCAGTTCGCGAGTGTCTCGCGCGTCGCGCCGCCGAAGGCCGCGGTGCTCGCGCGAACCGCGGGAGCTCCCGCGCAGGCCGGCGCCTACACGATCGCCGGCTGCGTGGGCGAGATGCCGCACGGCGTCGTCTACCAGGCGCACGACACCGGTCTCGACCGGCCCGTGTGGCTGCTCCACGCGCGCGCGGGCCAGCCGCCGATCGGCGAAGCGCGCCGTTCGGACGCGCGCGCCGGACGCATCCGCTGGCTCGAAGCGTTCGACGCCGGCGGCGAGCGCTTCGAGGTGTTCGAGTCGCCCGGCGGCGCGAGCTGGCTCACGGTGGCCGAGCGCGGCGACAAGATCGCCTGGCCGACGATGCACCGCCTGCTCTCGTCGCTCGTCGACGCGCTCGAGGCGCAAGGCGGCGAGCCGATCGCGCTCGAGCAGTTGTGGATCGACCGTTCGTGGAGCGCGCGCGTGCTCGACGCACCCGCGCGCGCGAACCCGGGCGCCGCGGAACCCGCGACCGCGCTGCTCGTGCGCGCCGCGCGTGCTCTCGCGCCGAAGCAGGCGCTGTTGCCCGTGGATCTGCCCGGCCACGCCGAGTCCGCGACACGGCGCCTGTTCGGCCTCGATGCGCCGTTCGAATCGCTCGCGGAAGCGGCGCAGGCGCTGCAGGCGATGGAGCACCACCCGCAACGCCTGACACAGCGCACGCGCGCCGCGCAGCTCGCCTTCAGCGCCGCGGCGCCCGTGCTCATGGCGTTGCTCTCCGCGCTCGGCCTCTTGATCGTCACGCCCTACGTCCAGGAAGCCACCGAGTGCGAAGCCTACGCGCTCGAGCTGCAGCGCGGCGCGGCGACGATCACGGCGCTCGACGGCGCGGAATCGACGCGGCCGCTGACCGACGAGCAACGCGAGGCGCGCGAGATCCTGATCGCGAGCTGGTGGCGCGCCGGGCGCTCGATGAGGGTCGACGTGAGTCTCGACGACGCCACGCGCCTGCAGATCGATCGCGCGCTCGAGCTGCATCCGTCCGTCGAGGAGAAGGAGCTCGACTGGGCGCGCGCCAACGTGGGCAGTGCTCCGCTGCCCGATGCGGAGCCCGCGCACGGCTTCCGCATCGCCATGTGGAGCCTGCCGGCGATCGCCGCGCTCCTGTGGGGCGTCTCCGCTGCGATCAGCGCGTTGTGCATGCCCGGCGGCGTCTCGTTCCGCGTGTTCGGCGTGCTGCTGCGCGATCGGCGCGGCCGGCGCGCATCACGCCTGCGCAGCCTGGCGCGCGGCGTGCTCGTCTGGGTGCCGCTGGTCGCGCTCTACGCGACGCTGCCGTTCCTGTACCAGAAGGCCGGTGTGATGGCGGCGCTCAGCGCGGCGGCGGTGGTCGCGCTCCTGCACGCGGGTGCGATCGCGTACGCGCTGTGGCGTCCCGAGCGCGGCTTGCAGGATCGCCTGCTCGGCACGCGCCTCGTTCCGCGTTGAACGTGCTCGGTTCCGCATCGAAATCGGTCAGAGGCTGAGCGCGAGCGCAGCGCTCAACCACTCGGGCATCTGCGTCGAGTTCGTCTGCCGCCCCGCTTCACCGAGTCGATAGGGCGACTCCTCGTCGAGCATCACGCCCAGCGCATCGAGCGCCGCCGCGCGCGCGACTTCGTCCTGCCTCGGTGCCTGCGCGAGCTGCTCGAGCGTCGCCAGCGCTTCCGTCGAACCGTGGAAGGCGAGCGCGCCCGCGGCGAGCGCCTGAACGTCGGGCTCGCGCGCGTCGACGAGCACTCGGCGCAGCATGTCGACGTCGGTCGCGACCCCCATCGAGGCCAGGGCGAACGCGGCCGTCGCGCGCGCTTGCGGCTGGCGTTCGCTCCGCACCTGCGCCGCGAGCGCGTCGTGCGCGGCCTCGTCGTCGATCAGGCCGAGCGCCGTCGCGGCGTACGCTCGCGTCTGAGCACGACCCGCTTCGCGGCCGAGCGCGCGCAAGAGCGGCACCGCATGCGCGTCGCGCGCGAGTCCGAGCGCGACGCAGTAGGCGCCTTCGGCCTGCCGGTTCTTCTCGCGCGCGAACGCCTCGCGCAGCTTCGCGGAGATCGCACCCGCGTCCCAAGTGCGCGCGACGAGTCCCAGACCCAGAGCGCACCACGCGCGGCGCGTGCTCGCGCCCCTCTCGAGCTCGCGCAACAGGAACTTGCCGGCCGTCTCGCCGCCGCGCCGGCCGATCGACACGAGGATGAAGCCGCGCGTCAACGACTCGGCTTCGAGCTCGCTCGCCGTGAGCAGCGCCGCGAGCGCGAGCGGCTGGCGCAGCTCGCCCAGCGCGAGCGCGGCCGAACGACGCAATTCGAGCTTCGAGCCGACCAGCAGGTTCTGCAGCAACGGGAGCGCGCGCTCGTCTTGCGAGTGACGCAAGGCCTCGATCGCGCGACAGCGCACCGGGATGCTCTCGTGCTCATCGCGCGCGAGCTCGAACGCGAGCGCCTCGAGCGACGCGCAAGGCGCGAGCGCCTGATAGACCATCGCGGCGATGCCGACGGGCGTGCGGTCGGCGGTCGCGCGCTCACGCACGCGCACGGTGACGATCGCGTCCATCTCGGAAGGGGATCCGTGCGCGCGGCCGCGTCCGAGCGCCGCACCGACGATCGCGAGCGGCTCGGCGACTGGCGACACGCGCGTCGTGCCGTCGACAGTTCCGGTGCGGATCAAGCTCATCAACGGTCGCAGCGCTTGCGGCGCGCCGGTCGAGCCCAACGCGAGGATCGCGCGATGACGCACGGTCTGGCTCGGATCGGCGAGCGCCGCGACGATGCGCTCCACTGCGTCGGAGCCACCGATGCGTCCGAGCGCGAGCAACGCGGCGCCGCGCACGTTCGCATCGGCATCCGCGAGCGCGGTGTGAATCTCTTCGACGAGCACGGCGCGGTGACGAGCGATGAACTCGTCGAAGGCTTCTTGTGCGTCGTCGCCGGAGCCCGACAGGTTGCGCAAGGAGATGCGCTGCGGCCGAAGGAACTGCGCCTTGTTGAGCTCCCACCACACCCACCAGCCGTCCTCGGTCGCGGACGATCCGATCGGCGCGCTCGACTTCGCCGCCGCGCTCGTCGCGGTCGTCGGACCGCTGGGTGCCGCCGCCGGTGCCGACGCGCCGCCCTTGGGCGCGGGAGTGTCCGAGCCCGCCTCGGGTGCGGCGTAGTCGATCAGCCCCACCTCGCCCGAGCCTTGCCAGTTCGCCGGCGGCGCCTGGATGCGCGCGGCTTCGAAGAGCGTCAAGCCGTGTCGATCGAGCCAGTCGACGAGCTCCGCATCCTGCGCGAGCTCCCCGATCCACGCAGCGTTGTGCGTCGCGTGCACGCGCTCGACGACGTCGTCGCGACCGCTCGCGTGGAGGAGCTCGGCGACGGCGCAACGCCGGCCGCCGTCGTCGACGAAGGTCGCGGGCCGGCCGTCGGCGTCGCGTGACGCGATGCCGAAGTCCGCGCGCTCCGCGTAACGATCGAGCGCGCCGATGAGCTCAGCGCGTAACGCGGCGCGATCGGGCGCGAGCTGCGCGACGTCGACGGCGCGGAGCTCGTCAGCGACCGTGCGGTAGTGGAGCTGCGCGCGCGCGCGTTGCGTCTCGAGCGACTCGCGGACCGCCTGCGAGGGCGGTTCCTGAGCCACGAAGGGCAGGCACAGGGCCAGGACGGGCAACGACAGGAACCAGTTCGGGATCGACATCGAGGTGCTCCGATGCGCGCAAGGCGTCGCGCGCGACGTGCTAGGTCGGCGGCGGGAGCACGTCACACGCTTCTCCGGCGCCATTCATCGCATCGCCATCTCGACGTCCACGTTCGCCCGTTCGAGCGTTGCGAGCGCGTGACGCGGCAAGCCGGTCGGCCGAGCGTGCCTCGTGCGGAGCGCTGGTCCTGCAGAGTGACCGGCGGACTCGCGAGCGCTACGACGCGGTCATGCGCCTCCTCGCACTGCTCGCGTTGTCGCAGATGCCGTTGGGCGCATTTGATCCGGCGGAGTTCCGTTCGTCGTCAGGGCATTGGCGCCTCGAGGTCGATCCGACCGAGCGCTATGGCGCGGGAGCGGCGGACTATCGGTGCTGGAATGAAGCCGGGCTTGCGTGGTCGGGGCGGTTGCCGTTCACGCTCCATCGTCTGTGCATCACCGACCGCGGACTCGTCGCCGGTATCGCCAACACGCTAGGACGTGGTGCGGGCGGCGGCGAACTGCTCGCGGTGGTGATCGACGCCGCTGGAGTCGCTCGTGTGGTGGCGCGCACGGCGGCGCGCTCACCGGAATCGCCTCACGGGGCTCCGTGGCCGAGCGCCGTGGAAGGCCCGCGACTTTCGCGCTCGTCCGTCGAAGGCGCGCCGGGGGCAGCGTTGTTCTTCCTCCGGAGCGCGGACCGAGATCGCGCACCGTCGATCTGGACGATCGATCTCACGTCGGGCGAACTCGTTGCGAGCGTCGTCGCAGACCTCGGTGCGTGGGGCGGACGCACGTGGACTCCAAAGCCGATCACCGCGCGACCGTCGTCGCCAGAGGTGATCACGCTCGACACGCGCGCTGCACCGCGCGTCGAGCTCGAGCACCTCGGCGACATTCCGATCGTGCCGCTGGGGTACGAACCTGCGCTCGCGATCGGGCGAGACGGCTCGTTCGCGGTGCTCGATTTGGCTTCACGCGAGCTCCGCATCCATGCGAACGATGGACGCCCGATCACGGTGGTCGCGGACGCGGTCGACGAGCACGGCGGTTGGGATCGAGTCGACGTGCGAGGCGACGGAGGTTGGCACGTGCAGGGCCATCGCACGTCGCGCACGTTCAGCGCGGACGGCTTCGAGCTCGAGCGTTGTGATCCGGAGCTCTGGTTGAGCATGCGCAAGCTCGCGATCGAGAGTGGACCGATGCGCGGCTGGACATGGATCCGCCGGTACGACACCGCCGAGCTCGTCGCTCCGGCCGGAGACGTCGTGCGCACGTTCGCGAGGCGGCAGGATCGCCGTTGGACCGGCAAGCTCGACGATCTCGCGCTCGATGACGATGGCGACGCGATCGTTCTCGAGGTGCGCGCGTGGGACGACGGTCCACCGCGTGTGGCACTGCACGTTCTGTCGCCATTCGGCGAGCCTCTCGAGCAGTGGGACCTGCCGTTCGAGTCGAGCGAGCTGCTCTACGCTCGCGTCCACCCGGTCGGGGCGCGCGTCGTCTACTGCGGCGACAGCACCGGCCCGCGGCTCGTCGATCGCACGAACGCGACCTGCGTTCGACTCGTGACGCCGCGCTACGAACGCGCCGGCATCGTGATCGACTGCGTCCCCGCGCGCGAGGGAACGGAGCTCTGGCTGCTGCGCGAGCACTCCGACCGCATCGAGCGTTACTCGACGCCGCGCTGAGAGCGCATCACACGCGCGTCAACCACCCGCGATGATCGTCGATCTCGCCGCGCGCGATCGCGTGGAAGCGTTGTTGGATGCGCGCCGTCACCGGACCGCGTTCGCCCTTGCCCACCGGACTGCCATCGACGCTGCGGATCGGCGTGATTTCGGCCACGGTCCCCGTAAAGAACGCTTCGTCGCACGTGTGCAGCATCTCGCGCGGGATGCGCTGCTCGACGACCTCGATGTCGAGGTCCTTCGCGAACGCAATCGTCGCCTTGCGCGTGATGCCCGCGAGGATCGACGCACCGACCGGCGGCGTGAAGAGCACGTCCTCCTGCACCAGGAACACGTTCTGTCCGCTGCCTTCGGCGACATAGCCGTCGACGTCGAGCACCAATCCCTCGGCGTAGCCGTGCCTCTTCGCTTCGTTGATCACGAGCTGGCTGTTCACGTAGTTGCCCGACACCTTCGCCATCGCCGGGTGCGTGTCGGGCGCCATGCGACGCCAGCTCGAGACGCCGACGTCGACGCCCTTCTCGAGGAGCTCCTTCTCGTTGGTCTTGACCCACGGGAACGCCGCGATCGCGAGCTCGACGGGATTGTCGCCGGGCCACACGCCGAGCGCGCCGTAGCCGCGGAACGCGAGCGGGCGGATGTAGCAGGCCGTGTGGCCGCTCGAGCGCACCGTCTCGCGGATCGCGTCGCTCACCTCGCGCTCGCTCCAGCGCAACGGCAGGTTCACGATCTTGCACGAATGGAAGAGGCGCTCGACGTGCTCCTTCAAGGCGAAGACGGCCGTGCCGTTCTTCGTCGGATAGGCGCGGATGCCTTCGAAGACGCTCGAGCCGTAGTGCAGGGCGTGAGAGAGCACGTGGACGCGCGCGTCCTCCCACGGGACGAGCTTGCCGCTGAACCACAGGAAGGGCGACGGAATGAGTTTCATCGTCGCTCATGGTAAGGTCGCGCGCGCCGCGGCGAACATCGGCGCGGCGTTTCGCGGCGGTCTGCGCCCTTGTTCGAGGTCCTTCCTCGAGCGCGCCGGACGCGCCGCCCCCGACCGCTCGTGACGAACCCCATCGCGCCATGACCTCCGACCTGCGCAGCGCTCCGCACGGCCTGAACCTCGTCATCGAGACCAAGTCCGGCCGCGTCATCATCGGCCGCTTCGACAGCGTCTCGGGCTTCGAGGCGATGATGCACGACGTCGACGTCTACGACCCCAAGCCCGGCGCGGACGCGGAAGCGTACATCCGCGAGACGGCGACCTACGGCGTCGACGTCAAGCAGCGCGACTTCAGCTTCGACGCGACGAGCGTCGTGCGCTGGCGCCATCTGGGAGAGATTCCGAAGCTGGCGTGAGCGCGGCACGCGTGTCGAACGCTCCCACCGGGCTGCGGACGCGGCGTTCCTCGCTCGCGTTGCTCGCACTGGTCGTCGTCGCGGTCTGGTCCGGCGTCGCGCGCAACGGGTTCATCCAGCTCGACGATCCGCAGTACGTGACGGAGAACGTGCACGTGCGCGACGGTTTCGCGCCGGGTTCGCTGGCGTGGGCGTGGACGTCGGGCGCGGAGGCGAACTGGCATCCGCTCACGTGGATGTCGCACATGCTCGATTGCCAGCTCTTCGGCCTCGACGCGGGAGCGCAGCACCTCGTCGCGCTCGGCTTGCACGTCGTGTCGACGCTCTTGCTCGCGACGCTCGTCTTCCGCTGGACGCAGGCCTGGTGGCGCAGCCTGTTCGTCGCCGCCGTGTTCGGTCTGCATCCGCTGCACGTGGAGTCCGTGGCGTGGATCGCGGAGCGCAAGGACGTGCTCTCGAACGTGTTCTTCGTGCTCACGCTGCACGCGTGGACGAGCTGGATCGCGTCGCCGCGGCCGGGGAGGTATGCGCTCGCGCTCGCGCTCTTCGCCCTCGGACTGACGGCGAAGCCGATGCTCGTCACGTTGCCCGCACTGCTCCTCGTGCTCGATTTCTGGCCGTTCGCGCGCTCTTCGTCGAGATCGAAGCTCGCCCTCGTGCTCGAGAAGCTGCCGTTCCTCGCGCTCGCGGCCGTGTCGTCGTGGGTGACGTTCCTCGTGCAGCGCGCGGGCGGAGCCGTCGTCGAAGGCGAGCGCCTGTCGTTCGCGGGTCGCGTCGAGAACTCGCTCGTCGCGTATGCGCGCTACGCGTGGAAGCTCGTCTGGCCGTCGGACCTGAGCGTCATGTACCCCCACCGCGATTGGAGCGCGCTGCTCGTCGCCGCGTGCGCGCTCGGGCTCGTCGCGGCACTGTTCTGGGCCTGGATCGGCCGCAAGGAACGGCCGTGGCGGATCACGGGGCTCCTGTGGTTCCTCGGCACGTTCGTGCCGGTCATCGGGCTCGTGCAAGTCGGCTTCCAGTCGATGGCGAATCGCTACACGTACGTGCCGCTCACGGGGCTCGTGCTCGCGTTCGTCTTCGAGATCCCGCCGGCGACGATCACTGGCGCGCGAGCGCGCATCCTCGCCGGCGTCGCGCTGCTCGCGCTCGCGCTCTGCGCCTGGCGCACGCGCGTCGAGGTCGCGCGCTGGCGCGACGGCGTCGCGCTCTTCTCGCACGCCGTCGCGATCGACGAGGACAATCACGTCGCGCGGCGCCTGCTCGCGCGCGCTCTCGCGGAGCAGGGACGCAACCAGGAGGCCGAAACGGAGCTCGCGCGCGCCGCCGCCGTGCCGCGAGCTCAAGCCGACGCGCTGGTGAAGCTCGCC
>JBGATX010000082.1:0-23619 GCA_044228975.1 Planctomycetota bacterium
CGCTTCCCGCGAGCGTCGTGTAGTACGAAGGCGGCGGGACTTTCCACGAATGCGAGCCCCCGGGACAACCCGCGCAGCCCGGCGCTCCTCCCGTCGTCGTCGAAGAGAGCCACCACGCGTGGGTGTCGCCGTACGGCGCGGCGCCGAACACCTGCAGCCCCGTGCCTCCCGGTCCGTTGCTCGACGGAAGTCCGACACCGCCCCAGCTCCCGCGGCCGCCCTCGAAGGAGCAGCCGCTGCCGAAGACGATCGGACAGCCGAGGAACCAACCGCCCACACCGCCTGCGTACCCGTAGCCGAAGGTTCCGGCGCACAGCGCGGGCGCGACACCTCCGCCGGCGCCGCCGATCACGTGGCAGTCGTAGAACGCGATGCGCGAGCGGACCGGGGTCACTCCCTCGCCCCCGACGCCGCCGTAACCGCCGTCCGTCGAGATGTTGCCCGCGTCTTGTCCGACGAGCGTCGAGCGCGAGATCGACACGTTCTCGCAAACGTCGACGTCGAGCGCGGCCTGTCCGTGCGAGTACAGGCCGCACGGCGACGGTGCCGCTTGCACGAGACAACGTTCGACGCGCACCGCCCCCGCATCGAACGCGAAGCGCAACGCCGGCGAACCACCCTGGCCGAAGATCTGGAAACCGCAGAGCGTGAACGTGCGCGTCGCGCTCAACGACTGCACGAGCACGCTCCCATCGACGCGCACGCTGCCGCCCGCGTCGGCGACGATGTCGAGCGCCTTGTCGGCGACGGTGAACCCGGCGTAGACACCGCTCTTGACGAGCAGCGTGTCGCCGTCGCTCGCCGCATCCACGGCGGCCTGGAGCTGCGTGAAGCTCCCTGCGCCCGAAGCATCGACGACGAGCACGCTGGCGAACGCCGGGGCGCTTCCGAACGCGAGGACGAGACCGAGGACGAAGGACCGGCGGCGAAGGTGGCTGTGGATCATGGAGGCTCCGAGAGTCGGTTCGGGGGCGATCATCGTCGCTGGACGCGGAAGGTGCGAGTGACGACGAATCGTCCCCCGCGCGAATCCGCCGCGCGCAGCGCGGCCGCCCGAGTGGTCAGCGGCGCCGCCGACGTTCCACGCAACTCGAAAAACCGCGCTGGCCCACGGCGACGGGCGCCGCATCGCGGTGCGGAGCGCTCTTGGCCCGCTCCTACGCGAAGAGGCGCGACTCGCCGCTCGCGCGACGGCCGCGCGCGCACTAGCTCGAGCGCGGATCAGTGATCTGGCGCGTTCGGCGTTCCCGGCGACGGCGACGGCGGCGGGGCGGGCGGCGCATCGTCGGCGCCCTGGTCGTATCCGAAGCCCTTCTGGAGCTGCATCTCGCCGTCGCGCAGCTTCGGGATCACTGGCGGCGGCGCTTCGCGCAGCGTGCGCACGTGATGGTCGCACAGGCCCGCGCGCAGCTCGTTCACGTGGGCGGCCTGCTCGTGCGCCACGTTGTGCTGCTCGCGCGGATCGGCACCGAGATCGTAGAGCTCGTTCTCGCTCGCGCCGTTGGTGATCAGCTTGCGCTCGCCCACGATGCGCGCCTTGATCTCGTGATCACCCCAGAGCAGGAACTCGCTCAGCACGTCGCGCGCGGGATGCTTCTGTCCATCGAGCAGCGGCAGAAGGCTCTGCGCGTCGATGCCCGCGGGCACGCCGATGCCGGCGAGTTCGAGCAGCGTCGGGAAGAGGTCCATCGTGCGCACGCGCGAGCTCACGCGCAGCTTGGCCGGGAAACGCGGCGGGAAGCGCACGATCAGCGGCACGTGCAGGAGCTCCTGGTACTGCGAATGGCCGTGCTCGTAGCCGTCGTGGTCCCAGAACTCCTCGCCGTGATCGGAGTGGATGATCACGATCGTGTTCTCGAGCGCGCCGGCCGCGTCGAGCTCGCGCAGGAGACGTCCGACCTGGTCGTCGGTGAACGCGATCTCGCCGTCGTAGTACCCGACGAGCAGCTTGCGACCATCGGGGCCGAGGCCGTGCTCGCGCACGCTCTGCATCGGCGGCGGCCAGCCCGTGTTCATGTGATCGGCGAGCGGGTCGTTGGTGAACTTCGAATCCCACGGTTCCGGCGGACAGTACGGCACGTGCGGATCCATGAAGTGCGCGAAGCACAACCACGGACGATCCTGCGCGAGAATCCAGTGGCGCGCGTTCTCCACGCCCGCGACCGCGTTGTACTGGTACTGCGTGTAGCGCTGGAAACCGCGGCTCAGGCCGTAGGTCGGCAGCAGGAAGACGTTGTTCACGAAGGCCGCGGTGTGCCAGCCCGCGTCGCGGAAGAGCTCGGCCAGCGTCGGCACGTCGTCGCGCAGCGGCTGGACCGAGCGTTTGGGCTGCTCGTGCGCGTCGGTGCAGAAGTGAAGCTCGCGCTCGCGCGACATCCCGGCGTAGTGACGGCCGGGATCGAGGCCGGTGAAGAGCGAGCCGTACGAAGGCAGCGTCCACGAAGCGCTCGAGGTCGCCTGCTCGAACAGCACGCCCTGCTGCGCGAGCGCGTCGATGTTGGGCGTCGTCGCGCGCTCGTAGCCGTAGCAGCTCAAGTGATCGGCGCGCAGCGTGTCGATCGAGATCAGGAGCACGTTCGGGCCCTTCTCGTGCGCCCGCGCGACGCCTTCGGGCACGCTCGAGAGCGGCACGCCGGAGTAGCCGCGCACCTGCGGCACCGCCCACGCGACGCGCACGCCGGGCGGCAACGCGGGAGCTCCCTCCGCGCTCACGGCGCGCAGTCGCAAGGTCGAACGCCGCTTCAACGGCTGCTTCAGGTCGAGCTCGAACGGTGTCCACGTCGCGGTCGCCGACAGGGCGTCCACGGTCGTCTCGGCCTTCGCCGTCGTGCTGCCGGCGTTCTCCCACTCGCACACGAACGTGATGCGACCCTTGTCGGGGACGACCACGCCGTCGGACGGGATCAACGCGGCCGCGGTGAGCACGTGCGCGTCGCCGCGCGCCGCGAGGTGCAGCTCGAGATCCTTGCCGAGCACCTGCGTGAACGCATCGCGCTGATCGAGAGCGATGTGCTGCTCGCTCGCGCGCGACGGGCCGACCAGATCGGTGCCGACGCGATCGGCGATGACGATGTGCTTCACCGGCGGAGCCGATTCGCGCCCGCAGAGCGTGAACAAGCTCGCGCCGAGCGCGATGACGAGGGTCCCGGCGACGATCGTGCGCAGGCGCGGCATGTCGAGCTTCATCCTACTGCTCGGCGCGCACGAGCGCGTACAGGCCGACCTTGCCGACGCGGTCGCTCACGAGCAGGCGATAGCGGCCGCCATCCTCGACGCGCTGCCTGGCGCCGAGCATCGATCGCTGCACGGCGAGCAAGTACGGCGTCCACGTCGTGAGCGGCTCGTTGAAGCTGAACAAGCGAGCCTGGAACCCCGCATCGAGCGCGACGAAGAGCGGATCCTTCGCCGGCCAGACGCCGAGCTCGTCACGGATCGCGTGGTCCTCGAGATACTCGATCCACGGCCGATCGACGTAGCGCGAATCGGGCTGGCCGATGTAGATGCCGGGCTGGAAGAAGCGCGTGCCGGGCCCGCCGAGGACCGTGTCCCAGCTCGTCGCGCCGAGCCACGCGACGAAGGCGAGCGTCGCGGCACCGAGCGCGAAACGCAGCTGGAGCGAGCGCGCGTGTGCGAAGAGCGCCGCGATGCCTTCCGCCGCGAGCGCGAAAAGGACGAGCAGCACGGGCAGGTACACGCGCTCCAGCGTCGGATCGTTGAACACGAAGAAGTACATGCAGAACGGGACGAGCGCCCACGCGACGAGGTAGCGACCCCACGCGCGATCTCGCGTGCGCAGCCGCCACGCGCCGAACGCGGCGAGCGCGAGGATCGGGATCGAGATCCAGTGCACGAGATCCCATCTCCACCAGCGCTGGAGCGTCGCGATGCGCAGCGGGCCCCAGTCGTACCCGAGCAGCTCCTTCGAGCTCGCGAACCAGCGCTTCTGCGCGAACTCGCTGTAGAGGAGCAGCGCGAGCGTGTAGAGGCCGGCCGGGACGCACGCGAGCACGTACGTCCACACACGCCGCGAGCGCAGCGCGCGCGCGACGAAGCCGAGCTCCCGCCACGACTCGGGATCGACGGGCGTGCGCCACGCGACCAGGAGCAGCACGATCAGCGTGCCGCACACGATGTAGGCCGACGTCATCTCGTGGTAGCCCATCGCGAGCAGGGACACGGCGCACAGCGCGAGCGCGCTCTTGCCGAGCCGGCCCGGCTCATCCTCCCGCAGCTGCGTGAAGTGCCGCCACACCAGGCCGATCCACACGAGCAGGAACGTCGCCGCGCCCGTCTCGCCCCAGCCCGTGCGCGCGAAGAACACGTGCATCAGTCCGACGGCGACCAGGAGCGCCGCGAGCACGCCGATCCAACGCATCTCGGGCGCGAAACGCCGGTACAGCCACACGAGGACGAGGCACGCGAGCGTGCCCACGAGCGCCGAGCTCAGTCGCAACGCGTCGATGCGCGCCAGGCCGAAGCGATAGAGGTAGCGGAAGACGAACTGGTGCAGGTACGAGTGCTGGTACGTCGTGCGGTCGTCGTAGCGGCCCCAGTCCTCGACGAGCTCGCCGATCCATTCGCGATCCTCGGCGATCCACGTCGCGAGCGACCCGCCGCGCTCGAGCTCGTGCAGCCGCGCCGAGTGCATGTACTGCCCGTCGTCGGGCGAGAGCCGATACGCGCCGATCTCCTGCGTGCGCAGGAAGAAAGCCAGCGCCACGATCGCGGCGATGCAGGCGAGCTCGAGGATGCGCGTCATGCGCTCGACGCGCTCAAGCGAGCGCGACGCAGTCGATCTCGACCAGCGCGTCCTTGGGCAGCCGCGCGACCTCGACCGTCGAGCGCGCGGGCGGCGCGTCGCCGCTGAAGTGCTTGCCGTAGACGGCGTTCATGGCCGCGAAGTCGTTCATGCTCTTCAAGTACACCGTGCACTTCACGACGCGCGAGAGGTCGCTGCCCGCGGCCTTCAACACCGCGGTCAGGTTCGAGAGCACGCGCTCGGTCTGCGCCGAGACGTCGCCGGCGACGAGCGTCATCGTCTTGGGGTCGAACGCGACCTGGCCCGAGCAATGCACCAGCCCGCCGGCGACGATCGCCTGCGAGTAGGGACCGATGGCCTGCGGAGCGTCGGGCGTGGCGATCTTCTTGCGCTGGGTCATGCGAGATTTCCGTCGGTTGGGTCGAGCTGGATCCGAGTTGCTTGGGTTTACCCGATTCGAGGCCCGCGATCTCGCCGGAACTGCTGAACACGCCCGCACCCGGACGAGCGGCGCCCATTTGCACGGCCGCCGCCGATGCGCAACCGTAACTCGTCATGAGCTCGCAGGACGTCTGGACCGATCCGCAACCTGCTCCCCCGCCGGTGCCCAGACCTTTGCCGGCGCCTCCGCCGCAAGCGTGGTCGCCCGCGGAGATCGGAGCCGCGTTCTCGCGGCCGATCAAGGTCATCGACCTCGTGCTCGCGTCGCCCGAGCGCGTGGCGATGAACCTCGAACGCAAGCACTCGCTGGGGCCGCTCACCGGCGTGTTCCTGATCGCCGCGAGCTTCTTCGCCGTCCCCTACGGCTGCGTGCTCGGTTGGGACTCGTGGTGGCGCGTGATCGTCTTCTACCTGGGCTCGACGGCGATCTGCCTGCCGTCGCTCTACGTCTTCGCCACCTACCTCGGCGCGCGCGCGTCGCTGGCGCAGATCGCGATCCTCGCGCTCTCAATCCCGGCCGTCGCGGCGCTCTTCACCTTCGGTTTCGCGCCGATCCTCGGATTCCTGCGCCTGACGATGAGCGCGGGAGCGAGCGAGATCTCCTGGCTCTCGATCTCGCGCGCGCTGCTCACCTTCGCCGCGCTCGCGGGCGTGGCGCAACTGTGGCGTTGCTTGATCGCCTGGATGCGCACGCAGGCGCAAGTGCTCTTCGTCCTGGTGCTGCTCGCCTGGCACGTCGTCTTCGCCTACGTGCTCCTGCGCATGGCGAGCGTGCTGGGGCTCGGGCGGTGATCAAGAGCTTCGCCATCGCGACGGCGTGCTCGGCGCTCTACGGCTACGCGCTCGGCGCGGCGCACAGCGAGCTCTACGCGCTGCGCAACCTGCTCAAGTTCCCGCTCCTGATCGTCGTGACGGCGGCGGTGTGCTCGCTCTCCTACTGGATGTTCGCGCGTCTCGTCGGCGCGCCGCTCTCGTTCGCGCAGGTGCAGCGCGTCACGTGGCGTCTCTTCCAGGACGCGTCGGTCCTGCTCGCGAGCCTGGCGCCCGTCGTCTTCTTCCAGGCGCGCGTGCTGCGCGCGACGGACGACGGACAGCTCGGGAGCTACGATTCCTACGTCGCGTTCAACGTGCTCGCGATCGGCGCGTCGGGCACGCTCGCGTTGATCCTGCAAGCGCGGCGCCTCTTCCGCGAGCACGGCCTCTCGAGCGTGCGCGCGCGCGTGCTCTCCGGCGTGTGGCTCGTGCTCTCGCTCGGCGTCGGAGGCCAGGCGGCCTTCTACATGCGGCCCTTCTTCGGTTTCCCGGCCACGCGGGCGTTCACGCCGCCTTTCTTCCTCGGCGCGCAACCGGACCTGCGCGGAGCGACGAACTTCTACGAGGCGGTGCTGCAGACGTTGCAGCGACCGCCGCTGCCGGAAGGGCTGCGCGGCTCGTAGCGACGCGCGCCTCAGGATCGTTCCAGCAGGCTCGCGATCTCCGGGAGCTCGGGATCGTCGGGGAAGTCGCGGGCTCGGCGAAGACCACGACGACGTGCGCGGCAGCGGCGAGCTCCTCGGGGTAGGGCGCACCGGCGGCGACCCCGCGCGTGTCGAGAAACGCGCTCGCCGCGCGCGCCAGCGCGTCGCGCAGCGCCTGAGCGTTGCGCGCGGACGCTTCGCGTGCGTCGGAAAGGAACACGTCGCAGGCCATGGCATCTTCCCCCGCCTGCATGAGCTCCCCAGGTCTCCCGGCGGCATGGGCGAGCTGCCGCCGTTCCTTCGGAGCGTCGGCGAACTCGGTCTCCTGCGGTGCTCCGCCCGCAGGATCCGCAGCGTGCCCGATCGCTCCATGGTCAGGATTTGAGCGCGAGCCGCCTCGCGAGCCGAACGAGGAAGATCGTCCAGAACACTCCCGCGAGCGCGGCAAAGTAGATGAAGGCTCTCGGTGAGACGTCCCACGACGTGTCGGACACGATGCGCCCGAACGCCTGGCAGGAGAACACGATCGCGACGAACAAGGGCCATTCCCGGCGAAGCAGAGTCTGCTTCGTGCGTGCAAGAGTCTTCATCTCGTGATCGGGCTCCGGTGCGATGGAAGCGGGTTCGAGGAGTCTGGCGCAGTCGTCCTCCCGCAACGCGCGGGCGAACTCTGGATCTTGCGCCAAGTATTCGTCGACGAGCGCGCGCGTGTCCGCGCTGGCCTCGCCGGATTCGTACAGCGGCCACAGGTCGGTGACGACGTCCCGCGTGATCTTCAAGGTCTGCGCTCCTGCCGGATCATGAGCTCACCGAGCTTCAGGCGCGCGCGGTGGATCCGCACGCGCACCGCCACGGTCGACATTCCGAGCACCCGCGCGATCTCCTCGTGCGACATCCCGTCCTGCGCCCGCATCAGCAGCGCCGCGCGGTCGTCGTCGGGCAACCGGCGGAGCGCCTCGAGCACGGCGCGCAGTTCGAGGCGTTTGCCGGCCGCGCTCGCAGGCCCGGCCCCCGGGTCCGGCACGAGCGGATCGATGACTTCGCTGCGCGCGGACTTCCGGAAGCTCTGCCGGACGAGGTTGCGCACGATCGCAAAGAGGTAGCCCTTCACGGTCGACGTGCGCACCTCATCCACGGACGCCCAGGCGGTTGCGAACGCGTCGGCGGCGACGTCTTCCGCCAGCGCGCGGTCTCCGCAGAGGTAGTAGGCGAATCGAAGCACGTCCCGCGAATGGCGCTCGTAGAGGGCGTGGAATTCGGCCCTGTCCATTCGCGGAAGCGTATGTCCGGCGGCCGGAAACGTTACGAGGATCCGCTACGCGCGCGCGCGCCGCGAGAGGGCGAGTGCGACGTTGGACGGCACGAAAGGCGACACGTCGCCGCCCAGGCTCGCGATCTGGCGCACGAGCGTGCTCGAGACGTGGGCGAACTCCGCCGCCGGCACGAAGAAGACCGTGTCGACGTCGGGGAGCATCTGACGGTTCGTGAGCGCCATCTGCGTCTCGAAGTCGAAGTCCGTGCCGCTGCGCACGCCGCGCACGATCACGTCGGCGCCGATGCGCGCGGCGGCGTGCACGACGAGTCCTTCGACGACCGTCACCTCGATCGCGCCGAGTCCTCCAGTGGCTTCGCGCGCGAGCTCGGCGCGCTCGTGCGCGTCGAAGAGCGAGCGCTTGTCGCTGTTGTGCGCGATGCCGATCGTCACGCGTCCGAAGAGCGCGTGCGCGCGGCGCACGAGATCGAGGTGGCCGAGCGTGAACGGATCGAACGTGCCGGGGAAGAGCGCGTGGCGCGGAGTGCGCGGAGTCGACATGGGCGGAGTGTAGCTGCGGGGCGGCTACGGACGCTCGCGAGGCTCGATTCCCCGCTGCGCGGGCCGGCGCGTGCGTGAGGACGACGTGAAAGCGCGACGCGAGCGCCACCGCGCGAGGCGGGCGACGTCCTCGAGGGCGTGAATCACGACCGTTCCCAGGCGCCTGTCGCGCGTCCCGTGCTCCGTTGCGCGGGCCTGCTCGTCGCCGCGGGTGTTCTGGCGCAGCTCAGCGCCGGGCTGCACGACGCCGACGCGGGACGCGCGGTCTCGGTTTCGACCGTCGCTCTCGCGCTGGCGTCGGCGCTCGCGTGCTGGGCGCGCGGACGGCCGCACGTCGCGCTGGCGCTCGTCGTGGGCGCGCTGGCGTTCGGCCGCGCGCGCCTCGCACTCCCGGAGGCGCCTCCCGCGGACGGCGTGAGCCTGGGAACGGCGCGCGTGGCGCGTGTGAACGCGGCCGGAGACCGCGATCGGATCGAGCTCGAGCGG
This sequence comes from Planctomycetota bacterium, assembly GCA_044228975.1. Lineage (GTDB taxonomy): Bacteria > Planctomycetota > UBA1135 > UBA1135 > JADJNY01. The sequence goes on from JBGATX010000082.1 coordinate 8,957, forward strand.
CGTGCGGCCGTGCTCGTCGTGCCGGCGGGTTCGCTCGCCGGCGGCGAGACGATCGCGCTCCTGCCGCACGCCGTTCCAGCCGCTTGGCCGCGCGGCCCCGTGCCCGGTCCGCAGGTCTCTCGCGGACGCGCACGCGCACCCGAGGAGCTCGCGGCCGACGAGCTCGTGCGGCGCGCCGCGCCACCGGCGAGTCTCGCCAACGCGCTCGCGCGCGGCGTCGATGACCTGCGCGAGAGGCTGCTCGCGCGCACGTCGGAGCTCGAGGATCCGCTGGTGCGCGGCTTCGTGCGCGCGTTCCTGTTCGGCGACACGCGCTCGCTGCCCGAGGGCACGGGCGACCTGTTCATGCGCACCGGCACGTATCACGTGCTCGCGATCAGCGGCATGCAGGTCGTGCTCTTCGCGGCGCTCTTCGCCGTGCCTCTCGGAGCGCTGCTCGCGCGCCTCCTGCGCGCGCTGCGCGCGCCGGCGCCGCGCGGCGAGCTCTTGCGCCTGCCGGCCTTCGTGCTCGTCGTCGCGGCGGGAGGAGCGGGCGCACCCGTCGTGCGCTCGGCCTTGTGCTCGGCGCTGGGCCCCCTGGCGCACCTCGCTCGCGCGAGGCGCTCGCTCGCGCTGGAACCGGGCGCGCATCCGGCAGGCCGCGGAACGCTCGAGCGCCGCGCCGATCCGCTCTCGCTGTGGTCGCTCGCGTTGTGCGTCGAGTGCCTGCTCGATCCGCTCGCGCCGACGCAGCTCGCGGTCGACCTCTCGTACGGAGCGACGCTCGGTCTGATCGTCGGCTTGCGCTGGATGCGCGCGCGCTGGACGAGTGCGCGCGAGCCGGAGCTCGGGCTCGAACCGAGCTGGAGCATGCTCGCGGCCCGCCGCGGCGCGCACGCGCTGCGTCTGGCGCTCTCGGCCTCGGCCGCGGCCGTGCTCGCCACGCTGCCGTTCGTGTGGAGCCGTTTCGGCGAGTGGAGCCCGATCGGCGTCGTCGCGACGCCGCTGCTCGCGCTGCCGATGGCCGCGTTCCTGCTGGTCGCGTGGTTGTGGCTCGGCGCGCCAGGCGTCGTGCCGCAAGCACCGCTCGAGCTCGCCTCGCGCGCGATGACGACCCTCCTCGAGCTCTGCGATCGCGTCGCGGGCTCCCCCGTTCCGCTGCCGCCGCGCCCGTTCGTCGTCCTGCTCGCCGCCTGCGCGCCGCTGTTCGTGCTCTGGGTGCTCGATCGCGGACGACGAGCTGCGGCGCGCGACGCGTCACCGACTTGCGCGCGCGCGGCCGGTGAACCCTGGCTGCGTGGCGCCTGCGCGGCGTGGGCTCTCGTGCTGCTGCCGTGGCAGGCGGCGCCGACCGCCTGCGAGGTCTGGGCTCTCGATGTCGGCCACGGCAGCGCCGTCCTCGTGCGCACGCCGGATCAAGGCACCTGGATCTACGACGCCGGCTCGCGCGACCGGCCGGACGTCGCGCGCCAGGCGCGCGCCGGCGCTCGCGGCCTGGGGTCGCCCGCGTCCACGTCGTGCTCTCCCATCGCGATCGCGATCACGACGGCGCGCTCGATTGGATCGCGCAGCGCTTCGACGTCGCGCTGTGGGCCGGGCCGCGCTCGCGCTCCCGCACGCCGCGCGACGCCCATTCCAAGGGGGCCGAGCGGCTCGCGCCGCTCGAGCTCGGTGCGCGCGTCCCGCGCATCGATCTCGCGACCGGCGAGCTCGCGCTGACGGACTCGGAGACGAAGCTGACGCTCGTGCGCGGGCTCGCACGCGACGACAACGAGGGCTCGCGCGCCCTGCGCATCGAAAGCGGCGGCCGAAGTCTGCTCCTGACCGGCGACGCGGAAGCGGAGGGGCTCGCGGCGCTGCTCGATGGCGGAGGTCTCGACGGGCCCGTCGACGTGCTCCTCCTGCCCCATCACGGCTCCGATTCGGAGCTCCTGGCGCCGCTCTTGGCGCGCGCTCGGCCGGCGGAGGTCTGGATCTCCGCGCCCGGCGCACCCGCCGTCGCACCGGAGCTCGACCGGCGCGGCTTGCACTGGCGAGTGACCGCACTCGAGGGCCCGCTCCACTGGCCGCCGCGCCCCGCGACGACCGCCGAGACGGCGCAGCTCCGGCTTCCGCGGAAAGAGCGGTTTCCCGGGACGGACGGTCGACTAGGTACGCCGCAAGGTCTGGCTCCCTTGGAGAGCACCGGTGCGGACGAGCTCCTCTGGTCATGTCCTGATCCATCGAATCCTTCTGGTCCTGGCGGCGTCGGTTTCTCCCTCCTTGGCCGGCGCCGCCGGGTACCAGAATCCCGACTCCAACCCCGTCGCCGGGGCCTGCGTCATCGCCTCCGAGATCGGCGGTGCCGAGGCTGCGCCGCCGTGCGCGGCGAGCACGCCGAACGCTGGCGCCGACGACGAACGCGACCTCGAGACGCGCGTGTTTCGCTTCGTCGACGGCCACGTCTGGCGCGGGGCGTCGCGCCCGAGCGGCGATGGCGGCTGGGAGCTCCTCGACGGCCGCGCGAGCCGCCGCGTCGACGCCACCGAGGTCGCGCGCGTGCGCTCCGAACGCTCCGTGCTCCAGGAGCTCGCGCAGCTGTCGCGCGGACTCCAGAGCGACGACGACGTGCGACAGCTCGCGCTGTGCCGCTGGATGCTCGAGCAGGGACTGCTGCGCGAGTGCTTGAACGCGCTCGACCGCGTCGCGCTCCGTCGTCCGGACGACACGCGCCTGCGCGCGCTGCTCGCCGACCGCTCGTTCGCCGGCGTGCTCCCGCCGCTCGACGGCGATCTCGCGCGCGAGCTCAAGCGATCGCTGAGCGAAGGCGCGAGCGCGACGCCCGCGCGACGAGAGCTGTGGGTCGCGCGCCTCGCGGCGCTCTCCGAGCGCGAGGTCACGCTGGCCGCGCTGCGGACGGAGATCGCGCAAGGCACCGACGTGCGGCGCGAGTTCGCGATCCGCGCGCTGCGACGGATCCGGCCCGCGGCCGCGCTCGCGGAGCTCGAACGCTGCGCTGTCTCGGATCGTTCGCGACGCGTGACCAAGGAAGCGCGTCTGGCGCTGCGCGACGCCGCGGATCCGGCGATCGCGACGCGTCTTTCGCCGCGCATCGAGAGCCCGTCGGCGCGCGAGCGCGTCGGCACGATCGACGCGCTCGGCGAAGCGGGCTACCCCGAAGCCATCGGACCGCTCGTCGAGCATCTGGCGAACCTGATGGCGAGCGCGCCCGCCAATTCCCCGGGGTCCCCGGGGTCCACGGGGTCAGCCGGCGGCGGCGGTTCGGGCAATCCGCGGCGCCATCTCTCGGTGCGCAAGCAGGTCGCCTACGCGCAGGACTTCAACGTCGAGATCGCGCAGGGCTCGTCGATCGCCGATCCGATCGTCGACTTCGCCGAGGAAGGCGTCGTGCTCGACGTCGCGACCGCGACGTGGCAGCTGCCGCTCGAAGTGCAGTACGAAGGCGCGCTGACGGCGCGCGCGCTGGCGCGGCTCGTGCGCGACGGCGTGCGCCGCTCCCCCGCGGATTGGCAACGCTGGTGGAGCGAGGAGTCGGCGAAGAAGGCCGCCCGAGCCAAGGCTCCGGGCGTGCCGACGGCACCCGCCGGCGGCTGAAACGCTGCGACGCGCCGCGCGCCGCCTGGAGCCCGTCCTAGTGGTGCGAGCGGATCATGTCGAAGATCCGCTGCGACAGGGCTTCGTCGCCGAAGCTCCCGATGTGGACGGAGACCCAGCTCACCTTCTCCGTCGTGCGCTTGACCGTGATGACGACTTCCTTGTCGAGCGCCGAACGCCCCGTGACCTTGCCGTCGATCTCGGTCGAGCTGGCCTGGATCTGCTTGATGTCGAGATCGCGCAGCGCCTGCTCCGCCGCACGCGTGACCTCGGCCGTGCCTCCGTCGACGTTGCCTTCGAAGGCGCCGCGGTACCACGTGTAACCCGGTCCGCTGGCGGAGCCGGCGGTGGTGCAGCTCGTGGCGACGAACGGCAGACCGCAAAGAAGGGAAAGCGCGACCAGACGGGGAAGACGGCTCGACATGGTGATTCTCCTGCGCTCGCGGCGCCGCCGCACTGTAGAGCCCGCGAGCTCTCGTGCAAGCAGCCAGAGCGCGCAGGCGCCGCTTTCGCGGCCGGGGAGCGCGAATCCGGTGCACACCGCGCGAGTCGCGACGCGTCCGACCGCGCCGGAGGCGAGCGCTCGACGGAGGGCGCGTCCTCCGCAACCCGCTCGAAACGAGCGGGATTTCGAGCCTGCGGGAGCCGCGGCGCGGATCCGTGATGCTCCGCGCTCCCGCGCGGCACGCCGGGTCCGCGCGCCGCGGCGCGTCAGCTCGCGCCGGGCGCCGTGGCGCCGAAGCGCGAGTCGATCAGGCCCTTGAAGCCCTGGAGCGCGGTGCGCTGCATGTAGAACTGCACGCCGCGCAGGCCGCCGAGCTCCTCGCCACCGCCCGCGCGACCCGGACCGCCGTGCAGCATCCACGGCAACGCCATGCCCGGCGCGAGCGCCTGCTCGACCGACTTGTCGTTGCCGATCCAGATGCGTCCGTGCCAGCAGGCGGCGGCGAGCACGTAGCGCTCGAGCCAGTCGTCGTCGTTCGAGTAGCAGCTCGAGACGAGGCCGCCGGCGCCCTTCTGCACGAGGCGCGCGGCGTCCTCCGCGTCGCCCGAATACGGCACGATCGTCGAGCACGGTCCGAAGACCTCGTCCGCGTGGATCACCGCCGCCTGCGCGTCGCGCGCGACGAGCAGCGTGGGAGCGATGAACCAGCCCTGCGGCTGGATCTTCTGCGTCCCGCCGGTCGCGGTGTCGGCGACCTTCGCCAGGCGCTCGATGCCGGCGCGCACGTCGTCGAACTGCGCGCGCGAGGCGACCGGGCCCATGCGCGTGTCGCTCGCGGCCGGATCACCGACCTTGATGCGCGCGAGCTCGGCGACGAGGTCGGCGGCGACTTCCTTGACGCGGTCGCTCGGCACGAGGATGCGCCGCACCGCGGTGCACTTCGTCCCGTCTTCTGCGTCATGTCGAGCACGACGTTGGCGAGGAAGGCGTTGTAGGTGGGACCGCCGGCCTCGACGTCGGGCGCGAGCACCGCGGCGTTGAGCGAGTCGGCCTCGATGTTCACGCGCGTGTTGTGGCGGATCAGGTTCGCATGCGCCTTGAGCTTCGCGCCCGTGCCGGAGGAACCGGTGAAGGCGAGGGAATCCATCGGGCCGAGGTGATCGAGCAGATCGCCGGTGGGTCCGGCGATGAACTGATAGCTGCCGGCGGGCAGGACGTTCTTCTCGACGATGAGCTGCGCGATGCGCCAGGCGAGCAGGGCGGTCGGCGTGCCGGGCTTCTCGATGACGGGCACTCCGGCGACGAAGGCGCAGGCGATCTTCTCGAGCATGCCCCAGGCGGGGAAATTGAACGCGTTGACGTGCACGGCGACGCCGGGGCGCGACGTCCAGATGTGCTGGCCCCAGAAGCGCGCGGTGCGGCCGAGTTGCAGGCCGTCGCCATCGGGGAGGTAGCGCTTGTCGGGGAGCTTCGACGCGAGGTCGGCGTAGGCCATCAACGTCGTGGTGGCGCCGTCGATGTCGAACTTCGCGTCGTTGCGCGTGGTGCCGCCGTTCTCGACGCTCGTGGTGATCAGGTCTTCGCGCTTCTCGTGGATCGCGGCGGCGAGGGACTTCAGGAGCTCGGCGCGTTTGGCGAAGGAGAGGGCGCGCAGATTCGGGCCGCCCGTGTCGCGGCCGAAGCGGGCGACGGCGCTGAAGTCGATGCCGCCGGGGCGGAGCTCGGCGATCTGCGCCTCGGTGGTCGGGTTGTGGAGCGGCTGCGGCGCGTCGGTTCCGACGTGCCAACGGCCGAGGACGTAGCTCTGGAGGGTCTGCATGGCGGCTTCCGGTCGGATTTCGGGGCCGCGTACTCTACCGGCGGCCGCGTTCACCGGCGAACCGTGCGGTACCGTGCTCCGCGTGCCGAGCGCGACGCGCGGGCGTCGGCGGCCGCGCTCCTGAGGCGAAGCGTGGTCGAGAGACGCGCGCAGCAAGGCGCGCGGGTGGGTGATCGGTCGCGCGCGCGCGGATCGCGGGTCGGCGCTAGTCGGGCTCGCGAGGCTCGGTGTCCGCGCCATCCGCCAGCATGGAGGGCGTCCGGCGACGTCGCGTGCGTCGCACACGCCGGCGCTCCGCACGCGCGCGGTGTTCGCGCACGACTGGAGCCGCATTCGAACGAGCGAGCGCCGGCGCGTCGGACGCCAGCGCTTGCTCTCGGACGACGCTCGGGATCTCAGCGACCGACCAGCAGGAAGTGGTAGTTCGCTCCCCCTGGCCCGCCGCTCTCGATCACGCGCACCATGACGCTCGGCGGCGGCGCATCGTAGGAGCGCGAGAGGAAACGGTTGCCGCTCTCGCCTTCGACCTCGAACTCGTCGAGGATCATCCCGTTGCCGACGGTCGGCACGTAGATCTGGAAGCGCACGTCGCCGTTCACGGCACGCGTGAGGATGCGCAGCGTGCGGACCGCGCTCAGATCGAAGGGTCCGAACTCGAGCGTCGCACCGTCGTTGACCACGCCGAAGTTGCTGTCGTAGTCGAAGCGCGGGCTGCCCGCGAGCGAGACGAGGTTGCGCGTCGGATCGATGCCGACGTTCCACGAGCCCGCTTGCGACGCCGCGACGCTTCCGGCGATCGTCGTCATGCCCGAGACGGAGACCGAACCGGTGACGGGGACGGCGGTCGCGGGTGTGTTCACGACGAGCACTTCCCGGGAAGGCGGCGTGCCGTTGCCATTCCCATTGCCGTTGCCTTGGGCCAGGGCGGGCGAGGGGCTCTGCGAGACGAAGACGATGGCGAGCAGGGCGAGCGGGAGACCCGCGGCGAGATAGGACCAACGCGAAGAGATCATGGTGTGGACTTTCGATGGACGAGGGATTCGGGTACGCACCACGATCGATCGCGAGCGCCCGGCGCGGCGGCTCGAGGAGCTCCGTCGAGCGCGGCGACGTTCGTCGGGCGCGCCTGACGGTGCCTGAGTGCGAGCGCGCGGAGGCGTTCCGGCCGCGGTGCAATCGCGTACCTGCCGCGCGCGAGCGCGCGAGACAGGTCATTCGATTTCCGTCGCAGGTGGCGACCGCTTCGAGCGCGAGGCTCCCCGCTCGTCGGATTCGGACGCGGGGTCTGCGCGACGGCGGCCCGAGGACGCGACGGACCACGTTTCGCGGGGGCTTCCCGCCGCCTCGCTCCCTGGCTCGCGAACGGCGATCCGAGCCGGGCAGCGATACGCGGCGAAGCGCGGCCAGCGGCGGAGGATCGCGGCGTCTCCTGACGTCGACTGCGCGCTCTCCAGGCGGCCATGGCACATCCCTCACACTCGCCCGCGCGCACTTCGATCCCGCGCACGACAGAATGGGCTCGCGCGACAGGGCGGAATGCTGCCCCCGATCCCGCGCACCTCGACGCGACCATGCTCCACGACACTCACCTTCCGATGTTCGGCTTCGTCTGCATCGCGTTCCTGCTCGTCTGCGTCGTGCTCGCGATCGCGACGTGGGTGCTGGTGAAGAGCGGGGAGCAGGGGAAGACGAAGATGAACGGCGCGGCGGGGTGCGCGATCGGGTTCGCGCTGCTCGTCATCGCGGGGTTGATGGCGCTCGGGTCGTTCGTCGTGGTGCTCGTGTCCGGCGGGCGCGAGGTCGTGCGCGAGGTGAAGCGCAACGGCGGTTGGGATTGGCACTACGACTCGCAGGAGCACGCGCGCGGCGGAGATTCGTCGCACGAGCGCGAGGAGACGCCGGCTCCGCCGCCGGCGCCGTCCGAACCCGTGCGCGAAGGCGAGCTGAAGGTCGTGTTCGAGCTGGGCGACGCCGGCGGGATCGGGCCGATCATGGAACACGTGCGCGATCTCGCGCCCGGCGGCATCTCGAGCTCGCTCGGGGTCACGGTCGAGAACGGTGCGGAACGCTCGCGTCTCGAAGTGCGCTTCGAGGTCGACGACGACGAGCGCGACGCGCTGCGCCGCCGCATCGAGGAGACCTGGCCCGGCTTGAAGCTCCCCGACGGCGGCTCGCTCTCGATCGAGTCCTCCGGGAACTGACGCGCGCGCCCGCCGTGCATCCGCGCGCGCGGAGCGCTAGCTTGCGCGGGATGAGCGAGGTCCCTCCTTCCGCGCGGTGGCTGCCCGCGGGCACGTTCTCGGGTCAGATCGCGGTCGTCACCGGCGGCGGCACGGGACTGGGGCTCGAGATCAGCCGCGGCCTCGCGGAGCTCGACGCGACGGTCGTCATCGCCTCGCGCAGCGCGGACCACCATCACGCGCTGCTCGACGAAGCGCGCGAGCGCGATTGGCGCGTGCAAGCGCGCGTGCTCGATGTGCGCGAACCCAAGCTCGTGCGCGAAGCGGCGGAGGCGATCGTCGCCGAGCACGGGCGCGTCGACATCCTCGTGAACAATGCCGCGGGCAACTTCGTGTGTCCGGCCGAGCGCTTGTCCGCCAATGCGTGGCGCGCCGTGCTCGGCATCGTGCTCGACGGCACGTTCTACTGCTCGCAGTCCTTCGGCAGGGCGATGATCGCGCGCGGCAGCGGGCAGATGCTCAACATCGTCGCCACGTACGCGTGGACCGGCATGCCGGGCGTCGTGCACTCGGCGAGCGCCAAGGCGGGAGTGCTCGCGCTGACGAAGTCGCTCGCGGCGGAGTGGGCGCGCTTCGGCATCCGCTGCAACGCGATCGCGCCCGGTCCGTTCCAGTCGCGGGGCGCACAGCAGAACCTGTGGCCCGACGCGGACGCGGAGCGCAAGCTGCGCGAGAAGATCCCGCTCGGACGATTCGCGACCGCCGACGAGGTCGCGGCGCATTGCCTGTACCTGCTCTCGCCGGCGAGCGCGTACTTGACCGGCGAATGCCTCGTCGTCGACGGCGGCGCGACGCTCGGCAACTCGATGTGGGAGCCGGGCACGCGCTTCACGCGCCAGCGCGCCCCGAGCGCAGCGGACCAGGCCTCCGAGGGCGGCGATGGCTTGATTCGCGCGCTTCGCTCTCGACGGAGCGCGACAACCCGCGCTCGCGCGAGCTCGACCTGCTTTCGATCGCGCAGGCCTTCGACGTGATGCAGGCGGAGGACGCCGCCGTCGCGGACGCGATCGCGCGCGAGCCGGAGATCGTGCGCGCGATCGAGCTCGTCGCGCGGCGCCTGCGCCGACGGCGGACGGCTCTTCTACGTCGGCGCGGGCACGAGCGGGCGCCTCGGAGTGCTCGACAGCGTCGAATGTCCGCCGACGTTCCAGACCGAGCCCGAAAAGGTGCAAGCGATCCTCGCCGGAGGTCTCGACGCGCTCACGCGCGCGATCGAGGGCGCGGAGGACGACCGCGAGCTCGCGCGACGCGCGATCGACGAGCGTGCGATCGATGCGCGCGACATCGTGCTCGGCATCGCGGCGAGCGGCACGACGCCGTTCGTGCATGCCGCTTCCGCGCGCGCGCAGGAGCGCGGTGCGGCGACGGTGTTCACCTCGCCTGCGTGCCGCGCGAGGAAGCGGCCGACGCGGCCGACCTCTCGATCCGCGTCGTCACGGGACCCGAGGTGATCGCCGGGAGCACGCGCTTGAAGGCCGGAACGGCGACGAAGCTCGTGCTCAACCGCATCAGCACGCTCGCGATGGTCCAGCTCGGCAAGGTGCACGGCAACTGGATGGTCGACGTGAACACGCGCGCAACCAGAAGCTGCGCGGCGCGGCGTCGAGCTCGTCGCGCAGCTGGCGCAGGTCACCGCGACGGCGCGCATGCTCCTCGAGCGCCACGGCAGCGTGCGCGCGGCGGTCGCGGCGGCGCGGACCGGATCCGCGGGCGCGGTGGCGGCGGTCGCGGCGGCGAAGGGCGACCGCGGCCTCGCCGGCATCGACGGCGGCGCTCGCGGACCCGGGTCGCCCTCGTCCGCGGTGACGAGCCCGCCGGCGCCGCCCTGCGTCGGCGACAGCGGCCCGTGCAACCTCACCACCGACCTGACACAGGCGCTGCGCTCGATCGAGGCGGCCCTCGCGCAGGGCGTTGCGCCGCTACGCGGCCTCGACGCGGATGCGTTCGCCGCGCTCTGCGTCGCCGCCGCCGGTTCCGGCAACCCGACGATCCGCGAGGAGGCGCGCACGGAACTCCTCCGCCGCGGCGTCGCGAAGCGCGTCGCGATCGTCCACGACGGCGCGGCCACGCTCGCCACGGCGGAAGGGAGCGACGGCGCCGGGCTCGTCGTCCTCGCCGGCACCGGCTCCTTCGCGTTCGCGCGCGCCGCCGACGGCCGGGTGGCGCGGGCCGGCGGCTTCGACCGATGATCGGCGATCCGGGCAGCGGCCACTACCTCGGGCAGGCGGCGCTGCAGGTGGCGACGAGCGTCGGCGAAGGGCGCCACGGGTCGCAGCGCATCTTCGAAGGCGTCCTCAAGATGCTCGGCCTCGCGAGCGGCGACATCCGCGGCCTCGCACGCACTGCCGGCAGTCTCCCGCCGACGCCGTCGCGGCGCTCGCGCCGGTGATCGTGCGCGCCGCCACGGCCGGCGACCGCTTCGCGATCCGCCAGTTGCGCGTCGCCGCGGCCCGCCTCACCGAGATCGCGGTCACGGCGCTGGTGCGCGTCGCCGGTCCCGACCTGATCCGCCGCTTCGGCCGCGACCCGATCCCTTGATCGGGCGGCGGGCTGGGCGAACGGAGCACCGGCCCTCGCGCAGCTCCTGATCGAGGGGCTGAGCGACGTCGTCCTGCCGCGCAAGTTCGCGCCGACGAGGTGGTCCCTCGAGTTCGGCGCCCTCGCCCCTGGCGCGCGCGCTTCGCCGCGGACCAGCTCCAGGAAGCGGCCTGGTTCCCGTGACGGCGGCGGCGCAGTGAACTTCCCTGCGGAACGGCTGCGGCGCCTCTTCTTCGCCGGCCTCGGCCTCGTCTTCGTCTGCGCCTTCGGCTCGCTGCTGGTGCAGGTCGACGGGCTGATCGGCTCGCGCGGGATCCTGCCGGTGCGCGAGTGCCTGCGTGCGCAGCTCGCGAGCGTGGAAGGCGGCCCCTTCGAGCACGCCTTCGCCCACGGCCTCCCGACCTTCAGCTGGCTCGAGCCGAGCGACGCCATGCTGCGCGCGCAGTGCGGCGCCGGCGTCGCGCTCGGCGCGCTGCTCGTGCTCGGCGTCGCGCCGCTCTTCCTCACGCCGTGCTGCTGGCTGCTCTACCTCTCGCTGGTGAACGTCGGCGAGCTCTTCCTCTCGTACCAGTGGGACGCGCTGCTGCTGGAGGTCGCGCTGCTCGCCTGCTTCTTCGCGCCCGCGGGACTGCGGCCGTGGCGCGACCGCGCCGCTCCGCCGGCGCCGCCGACGCGGGCGGCGCTGTGGGCGCTGCGCCTGCTGCTCTTCCGGTTCATGTTCTCGTCGGGCGCGGTGAAGCTCCTCAGCGGCGATCCGACCTGGGCCGACCAGAGCGCGCTCACCTACCACTACTTCACGCAGCCGCTGCCGACGATCGTCGGCTGGTTCGTCCATCAGCTGCCGCGCGGCTTCCACGTCTGGAGCTGCCGCGCGATGTTCTTCGTCGAGCTCGTCCTGCCCTTCGGCCTCTTCGCCGGCCGGATCGGACGCCGGCTCTTCGCGGTCGCGACCGCGGCGCTGATGGTCGCGATCGGCGTCACCGGCAACTACGGCTTCTTCGAGCCGCTCACCGTCGTCCTCTGCCTGCCGACGCTCGCCGACGATCCGCGCTTCGAGCCCTTCGCCGCACCGGAGTCGGCGCGAGCATCCTTGCGCTTCGGCCTGCGCAGCGCCGGCTCGCTGGCGGCGACGACGCTCGCGCTCGTCGGGATGTTGTTGACCGCGCACCGCTTCTCCCACGCGCGCTTCGGCCCCGAATGGCTGCGGGTGCGGGAGCGCGTCGTCAGCGACGCACTGGACCGGAGCGAAGTCTGGCAAACGACACGGACGGCTCTCGAACCGTGGGCCTCGGTCAACACCTACGGCCTCTTCGCCGTGATGACGACGGCACGGCCCAGCCTCGACGTGCAGGGCAGCGACGACCAGATCGAGTGGCGGAGCTACGGCTTCCGCTTCAAGGAAGGCGATCTCGCGGCGCCGCCGCGCTGGTGCGCGCCGCACATGCCGCGGCTCGACTGGCAGCTCTGGTTCGCGGCGCTCGATCGCGCGGCGCCGGACTGGCTCGAGCGCTTCGCGCTGCGCCTGCTGCAGGGCGAGCCGAGCGTGACGGCGCTGCTCGGATCGAATCCGTTCCCGGACGCGCCGCCGCGCTTCGTGCGCATCGTCCGCTGGGAATACGAGTTCACGACGCGGGAAGAGCGGCGCGCGACCGGCCATTGGTGGAAGCGCCGCGAGACCGGGCTCCTGCTGCCGCCGACCTCGCTCCGCTGAGCGGCGGTTCCGCGAATCGGCGGATCCGTCGCGACCTCTCCTCACGTCCGGAAGCTCGCGTTACTGTCCTTCGGTCCATCGCACCCTCGAAGGAGCGCCGCTTGCCGGCGCGGGAAGGAACCGGACCATGTCGAACGTCCGCAGGAACTTCGTCCACGCCCTCGCGCTGCTCGCCGCCGGCTTCGCGCTGGCGCCCGCGGCCCCGGCCCAGGCTCCCGCCCCGTCCACCGGACCGGGCACCGCGCCGAGCCGCCTGCCGAAGTGGGTCGACCTCCGTCGCGAGCACACGCCGCGGGACGTGATCTTCGCCCTGAACGTCGCTCCGACGCCGGCCGTGCGCGCGAGCCTCGCCCGCCGCGTCGGCGCCGTGTCGCAGCGCGTCCTTTGGGCCGGGCAGCTCTTCCTGCTCACGCTGCCGGAAGGCGCCGACCTGGTCGCCGCGCTCGAGACGCTGAACGCCGACCCGCGCGTGCGCTACGCCGAGCCGAACAGCATCTACCACGTCGGCGCGACGACCCCGGACGATCCGTCGTTCCCGAGCCAGTGGGGCTTCAACGAGGCCAACGACCACGACATCGATGCGCCGGAGGCGTGGGACCTGCAGACCGACGCGTCGAGCGTCATCGTCGCGGTCATCGACACCGGCATCGACTACACCCACCCGGACCTCGCGGCGAACATCTGGACCAATCCCGGCGAGATCGCGGGCAACGGGATCGACGACGACGGCAACGGCTACGTCGACGACATCCACGGCATCGACGTCGTCAACGGCGACAGCGACCCGATGGACGACCACGGCCACGGCACCCACGTGTCGGGCACGATCGGCGCGGTCAGCAACAACGCGACGGGCGTCGCCGGTTGCTGCTGGAAGGCGCGCATCATGGGGGTCAAGTTCCTCTCCGCCGGCGGTTCGGGGACGGAGGCGGACGCGGTGGTCGGCCTCGCCTACGCCGTCGCGAACGGCGCGCAGCTCAGCAACAACAGCTGGGGCGGCTTCGGCTTCGACCAGGGGCTCTACGACGCGATCAAGCTCGCCGGCGACAGCTGCCACCTCTTCTGCGCGGCCGCCGGCAATAGCGCGATCGACATCGAGGGCCAGCAGTGGATCCCCGGCGGCTACGACCTCGACAACATCGTCTGCGTCGCCGCGACCGACATCAACGACAACCGCGCCTGGTTCAGCAACTGGGGCGCGGTGAGCGTCGACCTCGCGGCGCCGGGCGACGGCATCCTCTCGACCTGGCCGGGCAACAACTACATCTCGATCTCGGGCACGTCGATGGCGACGCCCCACGTCTGCGGCGTCGCGACCATGCTCTTCGCGCGCTCGGGCATCACCGATGACCTGCAGGTCAAGAAGTGGCTGATGGACAGCGTCGATCCGAACGCCGCGTTCGCCGGCCTCACCGTCACCGGCGGCCGCCTGAACTACCGCGCGGCGCTCGACCAGATCCCGGCGCCGCCGACGCTGCCGACGAGCGGCATCCTGCTCTCGCTCGACGCCGACACGACGATCGGCTCGTTCAGCTGCGCCAAGGGCGACGTGATCCACCTCGATCCGACGACCGGCATCTACAGCATGCTGCTCAAGCTCGGCGCGGTCCTCCCGTCGGCCACGCCGCCGAACGTGAGCGCCGTGGGCAAGCTCGCCGACGGCAGCCTGCTCCTCGCCTTCGACACGCAGGTCGCGATCCCCTGCCTCAAGGGCGGGCCGAACGGGAACCTCGTCGATCCCCAGGACCTCGTCCGCTTCGTGCCGCTCCAATGGGGCGACGCGACGCTCGGCCACTTCGAGTTCTACTTCGACGGCAGCGACGTCGGCCTCGACACGACCAGCGAAGGGCTCGACGGCGTGACGCTCGACGGCGCCGGCAACCTGCTGCTCTCGACCAAGGGCAAGTACTCGGTGAACGGCGGCGCGCTGGCCGGCAAGCACAGCGACGTCCTCGCCTTCGCGCCGACCGCGCTCGGCGCCGTCACCGCCGGAACCTTCAGCCTCTTCTTCAACGGCCGCGACGCCGACGTGAAGCTCGGCAGCCCGGGCGAGAACGTCGACGCGATCTCCTTCGATCCGGCGACCCACTCGCTCACGCTCTCGACCGGCGGCAACTTCCGCGTCCCGCCGAGCCAGTTCGGCCAGAACGACGATCTCCTGCTCTTCGCCGGCACCCAATGGGGCAGCGACACGAACGGGACCTTCACCATCCCCTTCGACGGCGCGCTCTACGGCCTCGACCCGTCGAACGTCGACGCCGTCGAGCTCCTGCCCTGACGCCTCGTCGCGAGGCTTCGTCCTGACGTTCGAGCGGGCGGCCGCGCACCAGCGCGGCC
>JBGATX010000083.1:0-23017 GCA_044228975.1 Planctomycetota bacterium
CTCGCCGCCACCGTGAACTCGAACACCGCCCCGCCCCCCAACCTCGCATCCGCCCGAATCTCCCCTCCATGCCGCTCCACGATCCTCTTCACGATCGCCAGCCCGACCCCCGTCCCCGGGAACTCGTGATCCGCGTGCAGCCGCGTGAACACTCCGAACAACAACCCCTTCTGCTCCGCATCGAACCCCACGCCATTGTCGCGCACGCGGTACCAGCAGCGCCCGTTCTCCCAGAACGTGTCGACGTCGATGCGTGGGCGCCCCGCCTTCGCGCTGTACTTGACCGCGTTGTCGATCAGGTTCACCCACACCTGCCGCAACAAACCTTCGTCCCCGCGTGAGCGCGGCAACGGAGCGCGCTCGAGCTGCGCGTTGCCCGTCCGTCCCGCCGCGCGCATCTCTTCCCAGATCGCGTCCACGAGCGCGTCGTGCTCGACCCACACCGGCCGCAACGCGCAGCGTCCGACACCGGAGAGCGCGAGGAGATCGTCGATCAGCGTCCCCAGGCGGCTGGCCGAGTTCTGCACGACGGCCAGGCGCTCGCGCGCTTCCTGCGGCAGGAGCTCGCCGTAGTCCTCCGCCACGATGCCGGCGAAGCTCGCGATGTGCCGCACCGGCGCGCGCAGGTCGTGCGACACGGAGTACGTGAACGCCTCCAGATCGCCGAGCGCTTCCTCGAGCTCGCGCGTGCGCTCCCGGATGCGCAGCTCGAGGTTCGAGTTGAGCGCCGTGAGCTGCTCCATCAGGCGCGCCCGCTCGCCCTCGGCCGCGCGGCGCTCGGAGATGTCGCGCACGATGCCCGTGACCTGCAGTCCGCCCTCCTGCGTGCCCTGCACGCCGATCGAGACCTCGACGGGCACGCGCGTGCCGTCGGCGCGCTCGACGAAGATCTCGCGACCGCGCTGCTGCGCGCCGTCACCGTCTCCAGCAGGCGCGCCCGCGGGCGCGCACGCGCGCGCGAACGCCGCGGCGTCGCGGGCAGCGTAGAGCTCGGGCATGCGCCGGCGCAGGTCCTCTCCGCGGAGCTGCGCGGGAGTGCCGCCGAAGATCCGCGCGGCCGCGGGGTTGGCGTACACGACGCGCGCCTCCGCGTCGAACGTCACGATCGCGTCCGTCGCGCTCTCGGCGACGACGCGGTACTTCTCCTGGCTCTCGCGCAGCTCGCGCTCGATGCGCGCGCGCACTCCGAGCTCGGCCGTCAGCTCGAGCGCGCGACGCGTGACGTGGCGCATGCGCCAGCGCACGGCCGCGGAGGCGGCGAGCAAGAGGCAGAGCACGCCGAGCACGCGCACGCTCGCGCGTTCGTGCCAGCGCGGCGCGATCGAGAGCTCGAGCGCCGCGTGCTCCTCGCGCCATTCGCCGTCGCGATTGCGCGCGGAAACGCGGAAGGAGTACCGGCCCGGCGGCAGGCGCGTGTAGACCGCGCGACGCTCCGCGCCCGCGTCGACCCAGCGGTCGTCGTAGCCCTCGAGCCGGTAGCGGAATCGCACGCCGTCGCAGTCGTCGAGCTGCACGCCGGCGTAGTCGATCTCCAGACGCTGCTCGATCGGAGCGAGCTCGATGGACGCGCGCGGCTCGACGCGCACGTCGTCGGCGATGATCGCCTCGATGCGCGTGCGCGGCGGATCGAGCACGCGCCAGGCCGTGTTCGGATCGATCTCGACCACGCCGTCGACGGTGGCGAAGCACAGCCGGCCGTCGGGCAGGCGGCACGCGCCCGATCCGTTGCCCTCGCCCGTGTCGATCACGCGGCACGAGACCGACGAGATCCGTCCGTCCGCGCAGGCGTCGAGCTCGCGGCTTCGCACTCGGAAGACGCCCGAGTTGCTGTTGACCCACAAGGAATCGCCTTCGAGCAGGAGGCCGCCGAGCTGTTCGTCGGGCAGTCCCTGCGCGGTGGTCACGAGGTCGACGCCCTGCGCGCCGAGGCGGAACAATCCCGAACCATACGAGCTGAACCAGAGCTCGCCGTTCTCGAGCTCGACCATCGCGCGCACCTCGCCGCGCGGCACGCCGTCGCAGGAGTACAGCCGCTCGCGCGCGCCGCCGCGCGTGCACAGCACGGTCTGTTCGCTGCCGAACCACAGTTCGCCGTCGGAGCTCTCGCCGAGGATGCGCAGCACGCCGGCCGCCGTCGGCGCGTCGTCGAGGCGCACCGGATGCAGCTCGCCGCCTTCGACGTACGCGGCTCCGCGGTAGCCGCTCAACCAGACTCTGCCCGCGCGATCCTCGAACAGGCACGCCGCCGGACCCGGGAAATCTTGTTCCCAGCGCCGCAGGCGCGCGTTCGAGAGCTCGAGGCACGCGGATTCGAGCGTCAACCACAGCGAACCGTCGCTCGTCGAAAGCAGGGTCTCGGCGTTCTCGAACAGCTCGGGGGACGAGCCCGCCGGCAACTCCAGCGGGCGCCCGTCGACCCACGGCCGCCAGGCGTCGGTGCGCGCCCAGAGGATGCCGCTGCGATCGAGAACCAGCCCGTGCACGTTCGGCGTGGCGCCGCCCGCCGACCAGCGCCGGAACTCGCGCGGCGTCAGCCGCAACAGCCCGCCGCTGACGAGCCCCACCCAGGTGGCGTCGTCGCCGTCGCACAGGATCGCGCGCACGTTGGCCTTGTCGACGCCCAGATCGATGCGCTCGCCGAGCGCGAGCCGCGCCGATCCGCCGATTGCGGGAGCGCGCGGAGCCCGATCGGATTCGTACAGCGGATAGAGCCCGCTCCGCAGTCCGAGCCAGGTCAGGCCGGTCCCCCATGTCGCGACGGCCTGCACGCGGCTCGGAATCTCGAATGGAGCCGCCGCTTCGAACCCGTGATCCTCGAACGAGAGCAGACCGCGAGGCGTCGCCGCCCAGAGCGAGCCGCCAGCGCTGAAGCTCACCCAGTGCACGTCGCGCTCGCGCTGCGGCGGAGTGGGGATCCGCTCGAGACGGCCGCGCGCGAAGAGGTAGACGCCCTGCGTCGTGCCCATCCACAGCTCGTCCCCGCGCGCGCACATCGATTCGATGCGAGCGCGCTCGGGCAGCTCGGCGAGCACCTCGTCGAAGCGCCCGTCGCGGAAGCGCGTCAGGTCGCGCCCGCCGAACCAGATCGAGCCGTCGGCGGTCTCGGCGATCGAGGCGATCGATTCGCGCGGCGCGCTCCGATCGTCCGGCCAGCTCTCGAAGCGTCCGTTGCGTCGCCGGCAGACGTCGCGGTCTTGGAGGACGATCCACAGGTCACCGTTGGAGCTCGCGTGAAGCCCGATGACGCGGTCCGTGGAGAGACCCTCGGTGTTGCCCACGTTGAAGATCGCGAAGTGCGCACCGTCGAAGCGCGCGAGCCCGGCAAAGGTGCCGGCCCACAGGTAGCCGTCGCCGTCGCGCGCGAGCGCGGTGACGGAAGTCTGCGGCAGACCGTCGCGCTGCGTCCAGCGCCGGATCTCGAAGTCGCCGTTGCTGACGAGATGCTCGCCGCGGTGCGCGGAGCCGAGCGACGCGAGTGCGAGCAGCCCGACGAGCGAACGCAGGCTCGTCGCCCGCGCCGCGCTTCGCATCGACCTCGAGACGGCGCGCCGTGACGGAGCGGCGACGCACGACGCAACGCGCCACGCGCGCGAGCGCGACGAATCCACCGCTCGGCGTGCTCCGCCGCGCGCTCGCGTGGACTGAACGGGCATCGACATCGAGGCAGGCCGCCTGCGCGGCCGGACGGTGCACGCGCGTGCGAGAGATCGCCGTGGCACCGCGCTGGATGGTGCTGCTCCGCGCGTTCAAAGTCCAGGCTCGACGAGCCGCCACGCGGCACGGCGCGCACCGGCCCAGCCGCGGGGTTCGCGCGCGCCCGAGCGAGGATCGGACGCGTCACGCTGCTCATGCGCGCGGGCGCGCCACGCGACGACGCCGCGTGCACTTGCTCGGACGCCTACCAGAGCACGATCGCGGCGTTGGAGCTGTTGAACGTCGCCGGCGAGCAGAAGCTCGCGGCGTTGCGGAAGTACGCCTGGTAGACGCGCAGTGCGCCGCTCCCCGGCGCCGTGCCGCTCATCAGCGCCAGGGGCGCTTGCGTCGGTCCGGGGTAGCTCGCCGAGCCGGCGATCGTGATCTGGCGGCCGAAACGTCGCAGGAAGCCGGCGGAGCAGAGCAAGCCGTCGCCGAAGGGCTGCGGCGGCGTGAACACGTCTCCGGCGAGGAAGAGGCAGGAGCCCGCCGCCGGCGCGCCGCTCAGCTCTACGACCCCGAGGTCCGCCGCGAGATCGCCCGTGATCGACAGGCGCGCTCCCGCCGGATTCTGCGAATGAGCGCAGCCGCGATCGGCGGTGCCGTGGTTCCCGCACGGGCAGCTCGCATCGACGCCGTCTCCCGCACAGGAGAGCGTCACGGAGTCGTCGTCGTTGCGGAAGAGCTGCACGCGATCGGCGAGCTCGTCGAGCAGCACGAGATCGAGGTCTCGGTCGCCGTCGAGATCGGCCAGCGCCGCGCAGGCCGGGCTCGCGCTGGCGAGGAAGTCGCGCACGGGAGTGAACGCGCCACCGCCGTCGTTGGTGTAGAGCTTCCACATGCCGCCTGTGTGACACGAGAGCATCCAATCGAGATCGCCGTCCCCGTCGAGGTCGCCGAGATCGCTCGCGACCGTGAACGCCGGCGTCGGATACACGGCGAGTCCGCCCAAGCCTCCGTTCCCGTCGCCGAAGAGCACGCCGCCGCAGTTCGAGCTCGAGTTCGCGACCGTCACGTCGACATGGCGATCCCCGTTGAGATCGCCGAGCGTCACCTGCCAGCCCGAGCCGCCGCAGTAGGTCGACGAAACGAGCTGGAACCCGCCGGTGCCGTTGCCGCGCAGCACGAGGATGCGCTGCCCGAAGCGCGCCGAGACGACGAGATCGAGGATGCCGTCCTCGTCCATGTCGGCCACGGCGAGGCCGTACTCGCCCGAGCCGCCGGCCTCGAAGTTCACCGGCCCGGCCCAGCTCCCGCCGCCGAGGTTGCGCACGAAGGAGAGGTTGTCGCCCTGCGCGTTCGACGTCACGCAATCGAGGTCGCCGTCGCCGTCCGCGTCGAACACGCCCAGGCCGCGCGGGCCGAGACCGGTCGGGATGTCGATGCGCGGCGCGAACGTCCCGTCGCCGTGTCCGAGCGCGAGGCTGAGCACGTTGCCGCTCGTCGCCGCGAAGATCAGGTCGAGGATCCCGTCGCCGTCGAAGTCCGCCGCTTCGTTCGGGCTCGGCCGCAGCGCCACGGAGTACGGCGGAGTGATCGGCGGGTGGAAGCGGCAGGTCGAGTCGGCGCGATTCAGCATCACGCGCACGTCGGAGCTGTCCTCGCAGATGATCGGCAAGTCGACCGCCCCGTCGCCGTCGACGTCGGCCAGCGTCGCGCCGTAGATGCGCACGAGCTGGCCCGGGATGATGCGCACGTCCTCGTCCTGCACGAGCTGGAACTGCATCGGCGCGGGCCGCGCGGCGACACGGTGGCGCCAGGTGACGCCGCTGCGGCGCAGCGAGGTCTGGTCGAGCGCGCGCAGCCGCGACGTGAGCTCGACCTGCACGAGCTCGCCCGCCATGCACGCGCGCGAGGGATGGAAGCGCACGCGCGTGCCGCCGTTCTCGAGGATGTACGTGCCCGGCAGCGCACCGCGGATCGAGCTCGCGATCAGGATCGACGGCGCGCTGGGCGGCAGCGATGTCGGATCGAGCGCGCGGTCGAACTGGATCACGATCTCCGCGCGCGGATCGACGTTCTGCGCGTTGCGAGGCGGCGTGAACGAGCTCACCTGCAGCTGCGCGCTGGCGGTTCCGGCACAAAGCAATGCCGGAACGATGCGAAGGACCGGGGGGTACATCGGAATCGATGGCGAGCGCGGCACTCAGGTCCGCGCTCGTTCCCACCCAGGCTAGCCGCGCGCGCGCCATGCGGCTACGCGCGAGAGGCCGAACCGGAGCGTCGCGCTGGAACGACGGACATCGCGCCGCGCTCGAAGCGGCCCGGCCGCGAGGAACGGGAGCGAGCAGGCACCCTCCCGCCGAGGCGTGTGCTCGAGGGCAGCTCTGCGCCGGATCGTGAGAGCCGACGTCGGCGTTGGCTGCGTCGGGGTTGCCGTGGATGAGTCGCGAGACGACGCGGCCGGGCCGGAGTTCGCTCCGGCCCGGCCGCTGGATCGTCCACGCGTTGCCGGCAGATGCCGGTCACGCGTCGCGCGTCGGCAGCATTACGGAGCCCACGTGATCTGCACGCCGTTCGTCCGGTTGGACGTCGCGGGCGGGCAGAACGCGGCCACCGCGTTGCGGTAGAAGCACTGGTAGTAGAAGGTGCCGCCCGCGGGCGGAATCGCGCCGCGCACGCTCACCGTCGGGTCACCCGGTTGCGGGTAGAAGCTCGTCCCCGCAGCCGGCTTGTTGCCGAGGCGGATGATCGGGCCACCGACGCAACCCAGGCCGTCGTCGACGACGGCCGGAGGCACCTGCGTCGCACCCTGGAAGAAGACCGCGATCGAGCCGGTCATGTTGTTCGCGTTGAGCGTCACCGAGTCGGCCGCCACGCTGGGAGTGCCGGTCGCGCTCAGGTTCGCGCCGCTCGCGAAGCCCGAGTTGGCGCAGCCGTTGCCGGCCGAACCGTTGTTGACGCACGGGCAGGCTCCGTTCGTGCCGTCGCCGAAGCAGTAGGCCGTGAAGGCGCTGCCGGTCGGGACGTCGCCCGTCGTGTTCACGCTCGCGGGCGCGCCCGGCTTCCAGATGCCGAGCGTCAACGTGCCGCTCTGCGGCGGCGTGTTGGCGTCGAAGCGGAAGTTGTAGGTCGAGCCCCAGCGGATCGCGTTGGCGTTGTTGTTCACCGCCTGGGTCTCGCAGGCCCAGTTGACCGCGCCGCCGGACAGAGTTCCGACCCAGTCGGTGCCGGTGTAGTTGATGCTCGAGTTGCCGTCGCCGTCGTGGTACGCGACGTCGTGGAAGCCGATGTTCGTGACCGTCACGCCGGCCGGAACCGGCACGGAGAACGAGCCGACGTTGCGGTCGGAGTTCATGTTGTAGACGGCGAACTCGTAGTGCCACTGGCCAGCGCCGAGGTTCGTCGCCTTCGAACCGACGATCAGCTTGCCGTCGCTCGGGATCTGGACGTTGTTCATCGTCACGCCCGTCTCCGCCAGCGGCCACGCTTCGATGGCCGACTTGGCCGGGAAGACGAAGCCCGTGAGCGCGAAGTTGAAGTCCGGGCCGCCGGTGACGGCGACTTCACGCCAGGTGGCGTTGTTGTTCTGGTTGTTGGCGAGCGCGTCGTCCTTGGTCACGTACTGGCCTTCGCCGAAGTAGCGCGCGGCACCCGGGCCGCCCGTGACTTCGAGATCGGTCTGCGCGACCTGCAGACGGCGCGCGACCGTGCCCGACCAGGCGGGGTTCGCCGGCGGATACGTGAAGACGCCGGTGTGCGCGTTGACCTGCCAGTGTGGGCCCAGGCCGCCCTGGTTGCCGTTGAGGCTCGCCACGTAGGGGTCGGCGCAGCCGACGCCGAGCGCGGTGCCGTTGGGGTTCGCGGCGCAGGACGGGCAGCACAGCGGATCCTGCAGAGCCGTGAAGCCGTGCTTGAGCCAGCTGTTGCCGACCTGCTCGAAGCGGCCAGCGCCGCCGATGACCTTGAAGCGGTACAGCGACTGCCCGATCACCGGGTGGTTGTTGTTGCCCGCCACCCAAGCGAGCACCGTGTTGCCGATGTTGCACGAGTACGTGCCGATCGCGAGCGCGTCGATGCCGCCCGCGGGCGTCGTGTTCAGGATGTCGATCAGGTCGCCGACGATCACGTCGGGACCGGTGCTCGTGCACGGCGGATACGGGGGCGGCGCGGCGCCGATCGTCATGCTGAACGTGCCGCTGCCTCCGGCGGCGCCGGGGAAGTTGCCGATCTGCAGCATGTAGTGCGAGCCCGCGGTGCAGTTGAATCCGATCAGGGATTGCAGCCCGCAGTTGTCGTCGTTGCACGCGAGCGCGGTGCCGTTCGTCGGGCAGGCGGCTCCGGGGTAGGCCGCGATCTTCGTGTCGTTCGACGCGCCCGCGCACATCGACATCGTTGCGAAGCCGGTCGACGGCGCTGTCCAGTCGAACCACACGTCGCGCTGGACGCCCGTGGTCGAGAACTGGTTGCACAGCGACTCGGCCTGGCCTTGCGTGCCGGTCGTCGCCGCGAGCGTGTTGAAGGCGAAATTGCCCGTGCCGGCGATGGCCGTGGGTGTCGCACAATTGTCAGAGCCCTGAGCGGACGCGCTGACGGCCAGGCCGAGCGCCGCCAGGGCGGTGGGGAGGATCCTGAGGAGGTGATGCTTCATTGGGGAGTAGGTTCCAGTCTGCAACGAAGGACGGAAGAGCCGTGTCGAGTGTAGCGGACCGCGCGCGAGCGGCGAGAGGGTCCCTGCCGACTTTCCAGCTCGCCGGACCCCGTCTCGGCCCGTTAGCCTCGACGTCCGTGCTTTCTTCGGTCACCGTCGCCGCGCTCGCCCTGCTCAGCCGGAGCGCGAACGCCCTGGCGCAGGCCGCGCCCGCTCCGCCTTCCGCGTCGACGTCCAGCACGATCGACTTCGAGCGCTCGATCCGCCCGCTGTTCGCCGCGCACTGCGTGAGCTGCCACGGCGAGCGCAAGCAGGCCGGAGGGTTGCGTCTCGATCGCCGCGCCGACGCGCTCGCGGGTGCTCGCGGCGGAACGCAGGCGGTGCTGGTGCCCGGCCGACCGCAAGAGAGCGAGTTGCTCGCGCGCGTGCTCGCGACCGACGACGACGAGCGCATGCCACAGAAGGCGCCGGCGCTCGCTGCACAGGAGATCGAAGCCCTGCGCGCGTGGATCGCGGCGGGAGCGCCGTGGCCGGAGGACGGCAGCCGCGTCACGCGGCATTGGTCCTACGCGCCGCTGCAGGCGCCGCCCGTGCCGCACGTGAAGTCGACCGCGCGCTGTCGCAATCCGATCGATCGCTTCGTGCTCGCGCGCTTGGAGCGCGAAGGGCTCGACTTCGCGCCCGAAGCCGACGCAGCGACGCTCGTGCGGCGCGTCTCGCTCGATCTCGCCGGCTTGCCGCCGGCCGTGGACGAAGTCGCGGTGTTCGAGCAGGAGTCGCGCACGGATCGTCACGGCGCGTACGAGCGCGCGCTCGCGCGGCTGCTCGCCTCGAGCGCGTACGCGGAGAAGCAGGCGCAGCACTGGCTCGATCTCGCGCGCTATGCGGACACGAACGGCTACGAGAAGGACGAGCGCCGCTCGATGTGGCCGTGGCGCGACTGGGTCATCCACGCGTTCGAGCGCGACATGGGCTTCGACCGGTTCACGCTCGAGCAGCTCGCGGGCGATCTGCTGCCGGACGCGACGCTCGAGCAGCGCATCGCGACGGGCTTCCAGCGCAACACGCTGGTCAACCAGGAAGGCGGCACGGATCCCGAGGAGTTCCGCGACGCGGCGGTGATCGATCGCACGAACACGCTGGGCTCGGTGTGGCTCGGCTCGACGATCGCGTGCGCGCAATGCCACGACCACAAGTACGACCCGTTCACGCAGAAGGACTACTTCCAGCTCTACGCGTTCTTCGACCAGACGACCGACACGGGGAACAAGCTCGACCCTGTGCTGTCGCTGCCGACCAAGGAGCAGGAGCGAGCGCTGGCGGAGCTCGAGAAGCGCAGGGCGGAGCTCGCGGCGCGCCGAAAGCTCGCCGAAGCCGAGACGCGCGATGCGCTGCGCGCACGCCTCGCGCGCGAGGAGCAGCACGACTGGTTCCGCTGGCACCTCGGCGAGCTCCCCGACGTGAACGGAGCGAACGTCGGCGGCAGCATGGACGGTGCAGCGATCGCCGCGGAACTCCCTCAGCGCGGCGCGAAGCTCGCCATTCCGTTCGATCGTCCGTCCGTCGATCGCTCGATGGATGTGCGCGGCATACGGATCGAGGCTTCGACGTACGAGGACACGCCTCCCATGAGCAAGGACTCGCCGCGCCTCACGCGAGTGGTCGCGCGGCTCTGCTCCGGACCCGCCAACAGCGGCCTGCAAGCGTCGGATCGCGGCAACCTCGTTCCTCTGAGCCGAGGCACGGTCGATGGCGCGCGCCGCTCCGCGAACGCGACCGTCGAAGGCGATGCGAACGGCTCCGTCACGCTCGAGTGGGGTCTCGACGCCGAGCGAGGAGCGACGACGATCGAGGTACTCTACGAGCTTGCCAGCCCCCTGCACGTCGCAACGGGGTCCGGTTGGACGCTCGAACTCGAGCTCGGCACGACGCCGATCCGAGGGCTTCACCTGCGCGCGTGGACGACGAGCTCCCCCACGACGCTCGACGACGCGTTCGCCGTGCGCGCCGGAGCTTGGGAGCTCGCGCAACCGATCGCCGTCGATTCGACCGAAGCGGGACTGAAGGCGAAGCTCGGACTCGAGCCCGGCGGGGAGCGCACCACGACATGGACTCGACGGGACGGCCTTCGCGACGGCGCGCCCATTCCCTTGGATGGCGAGCGTTTCGCCCACTTCGCGCGGCGCAAGCTCGCCCTGCGTATGCCGCGCACGCTCGAGTTCTCGCTCGGAGGGGACGACGGCTTCCGCGCGTGGGTCGACGGACGCGAGATCGCGTCGAACCTAACGTGGCCTGGCTTCCTCGAGCGACAGGTGCGCACCGACGTCGCGCTCGGCGTGGGCGAGCACGAGCTGCTCGTCGAAGTGGTCAACTCGAGCGGGCCGGGTGCGCTCTGGTGCGAAATCGTCGAGCCTGCGCGCGAGCATGTTCCCGCGGCCGTTCGCGACGCGTTCGCGGAACATCCCACCGTTCCACAGCCGCAGCAGACGGGGCTCGTCGCCGCGTACTCGAAGGCGCTCGTCGACGAGGAGCTGCGCACGTTCGCGGCGGAAGAGAAGGCGTTGGGGACGGACGAAGAGAAGCTGCGCGCGCAGATCGCGACGACGCTCGTGATGGAAGAGCGCCGCGAGCCGCGCGTGACCCACATCCACCAGAAGGGCAGCTATCTCTCTCCGGGAGATGTCGTCACTCCCGATGTGCCCGCGTTCCTTCCCCCGCTGCCCGCTGGCGCGCCGCGCAATCGTCTCGGCCTCGCGCAGTGGCTGACCTCGCCCGAGAACCCGCTCACCGCGCGCGTGTTCGTCAATCGGATGTGGGAGCGGTTCTTCGGCCGCGGACTCGTCGCGACGAGCGACGATTTCGGCACGCGCGGCGATGCTCCGACGCATCCCGAGCTGCTCGACTGGCTCGCCTGCGACTTCGTCGCGCACGGCTGGAGCGTGAAGCACCTGTGCGAGACGATCGTGACGTCGACGACGTACCGCCAGAGCTCGAACTGGACGCGCGAGCTGCTCGAGCGCGACGCCGACAACCGTCTGCTCGCGCGCCAGAGTCGCCCGCGCATGGAGGTGGAGACGCTGCGCGACGTCGCGCTCGCGACGAGCGGCCTGCTCGCGACCGAAATCGGCGGCCCGAGCGTCATGCCGCCGCAACCCGACGGCGTGTGGGCGCCGGTGTACTCGAACGATCGTTGGGAGACCGCGAACGGCGCCGCGCGTCACCGTCGCGGCCTGTACACGTTCTGGCGCCGCTCGTCGCCCTACGCGACGTTCCAGCTCTTCGACGCGCCCAGCCGCGAGCAGACCTGCACGCGCCGCGCGCGCACGAACACGCCGTTGCAAGCGCTCGCGCTGCTCAACGATCCGGCGTTCGTCGAGTGCGCCGACGCGCTCGCCAAGCGCATCGAGGCGCAACCGGGCGACACGAACGAGCGGGTCGCGTGGGCCTGGCGCGCCGTGACGTCGCGCACGGCGCAACCACCCGAGATCGCGGCACTGAAGAAGCTCTTCGACGCCGAACGCGCGAGCGCGAAGCCCTCGAGCGCGCCGCAGGCCGCCGACGCGACGCATCGCGCCTGGACGCGCGTCGCGAGCGTGCTCCTGAACCTCGACGAGGTGCTGACGCGGCCATGACCACGCACGACGACCCCATCGGCGATCTCGGAGCCGCTCTCACGCGCCGCGCGTTCCTTTCCAACGCCGGCTTGACGCTCGGCGCCGCGGCGCTCGCGTCGCTCGAAGCGCGTGCGCAGCAGCGCGACGCATCGATCGAATCGCGCGCGCAGGAGCACAGCCCGTCGAACGAACCCCGCGCCACCGCTCCGCGCGCGCCGCACTTCCCTCCGCGCGCGAAACGCGTCGTCTACCTGCACATGGCGGGCGCGCCTTCGCAGCTCGACCTCTTCGATCCCAAGCCGAAGCTCGCCGAGCTGCAAGGCCAGCCGATCCCCGAGAGCTTCGTCAAAGGCGAGCGCTTCGCCTTCATCAAGGGCACGCCGAAGGTGCTCGCGTCGCCGTACAAGTTCGCGCGCCATGGACAGAGCGGCCAGAGCTTCAGCGAACTCGTGCCCAACCTCGCGTCGATCGCCGACGAGTTCGCGGTCGTGCGCTCGATGCACACGACGCAGTTCAACCACGCGCCCGCGCAGCTCTTCCTGCACACCGGTCACGCGCGCATCGGACGTCCGAGCCTCGGCTCGTGGGTCGCGTGGGGTCTCGGCACGCTGAACCAGGACCTGCCCGCGTTCGTCGTGCTGCTCTCCGGTCCCTTTGGTCCCGACGCGGGCGCGAGCGTCTACGGCTCTGGCTTCCTGCCGACGCTGTACCAGGGCGTGCGCCTGCGTTCGCAAGGCGATCCCGTGCTCTTCCTCGCCGATCCGGCGGACATGGAGCGCAGCTCCCGACGCCGCACGCTCGATGCGCTCGCCGAGTTGAACCAGCTCGCGCTCGCGCGCACGCTCGACCCGGAGATCGAGACGCGCATCGCGCAGTACGAGCTCGCGTTTCGAATGCAGACCAGCGTGCCCGAGCTCGTCGATCTCGAGCGCGAGCCCGCCTCGGTGAAGGAGCGCTACGGCTACGAGCCCGGCAAGGCGAGCTTCGCCAACAACTGCCTGCTCGCGCGCCGATTGCTCGAGCGCGGCGTGCGCTTCGTGCAGCTCTACCACTGGGGTTGGGACAGCCACGGCACGGGGCCCGGCGACGACATCGTGACGTCGCTGCCCGAGCGTTGCCGCCAGTGCGAGCGCGCGACGAGCGCGCTGATCGTCGACCTGAAGGAGCGCGGGCTGCTCGAGGACACGCTCGTCGTCTGGGGCGGCGAGTTCGGCCGCACGCCGATGAACGAGGAGCGCGACGGCTCGAAGTTCCTCGGCCGCGATCACCATCCACACGCCTTCACGATGCTGCTCGCCGGCGGCGGCGTGCAGCGCGGGCTGAGCCTGGGCGCGACCGACGAGCTCGGCTATCGCGTCGTCGAGGATCCCGTGAGCGTGCCCGATCTCAACGCGACGATCCTGCACCTGCTCGGTTTCGAACACACGCGCTTGACCTATCGCTCGCAGGGCCGCGACTTCCGCCTGACGGACGTCGAGGGCTCGGTGATCTCGAAGCTCCTCGCCTGATCGGGCGAGCTGGAGCGCGACGCATGCGCGTGCCGGATGGCATCATCGGCGCATGGCGCGACAGGCACGACGAACTCCGGCCGTCTCCACGAGCTCCGCGGCCGAACCGCAATCCGTGAGCGCCGGCCCGCGCCTCGCGGCCTGGCAGCAGGCGCTGATCCTCGTCGCGCTCGTCGTGCTCGTTTTCTCGCCCGCGTTGCGCGCCGGCTTCATCTGGGACGACGACGGGTTCCTGACACCGCGCGCGCTGCGACATGCGAGCGGTCTCGCGACGGTCTGGACGCAGCCCGACGCGACGCAAGGCTACTACCCGCTGCTGCACAGCCTGTTCTGGCTCGAATGGCGCGTGTTCGGCGACACGCCGCTCCCCTACCACGTCGTGCAGCTCGCGCTGCACGCGTGCGCGGCGCTGCTCGTCTGGCGCCTCGCCGCGCGGCTCGCGATTCCCGGCGCGTGGTTCCTCGGGCTGCTCTTCGCGCTGCACCCCGTGCAGGTCGAGACCGCCGCCTGGGTCGCCGAGCAGAAGAACACGCTCTCGACGTGCCTGTATCTGTCGGCGTGGCTCGCATGGCTCGATTTCGATGCTCCGCGAGGGTTCGACGCTTCGCGAGCGAGCGCGCGTCCGCGCTACTCGCGCTTCGTGCTCTCGGCTGGGCTCGCACTCGCCGCCGCGTGCAGCAAGTCCGTGACGCTCACGCTCGCGCCCGCGATCCTGCTCGTCACCTGGTGGCGCGAAGGCGGGAGGAGCTGGCTCGCGCGCGCGCCCTGGCTCGCTGCGCACTTCGTGCCCGCGCTCGCGCTCGGGCTCGTCACCGCGTGGCGCGAGGTGCACGTCGGCGGGGCGCGCGGCGCGGAGTACGAGCTCGATCTCGCGCAGCGCTGCGTGATCGCGGGCAAGGACCTGTGGTTCTACCTCGGCCAGCTCGCCTGGCCGGTGAACACGTGCTTCGTGTACCCGCGCTGGGATCCCGCGGCGTTCGGCGCGCGCGACTGGATCGCGCCGATCGCGTTCGTCGCGCTGCTCGCGGGCGCGTGGATCCTGCGCGCGCGACTCGGGCGCGGAGCCTTCGTCGCGCTCGCGTTCTTCGCGGGCACGCTCGCGCCGGCGCTCGGCTTCTTCGACGTGATTCCCTTCGCGTACTCGTTCGTCGCCGACCACTTCCAGTACCTCGCCTGCGCCGGCGTGCTCGCGCTCGGCGCGGCCGGCGTCGCGCGCCTCGCGCAGGCGCGGCGCGCCGTCGGCATCGGCACGGGCGCGGTGGTGCTCGCCGCGTGCGGCGCGCTCTCGTTCGTGCGCGCGCGCGAGTTCCACGACTCGCCGACGCTCTGGGAGGCGACCGTCGAGCGCAATCCCAAGGCCTGGATGGCCTGGGAGAACTGGATGGACGGGTTGAATCGAGCCGGACGCTTCGACGAGGCTCTCGCGATCGGCGAGCGCGCGCAGCGCGAGCTCGGCGAGCGCCGCGGCGTCCTCGTGCAGGTCGGCATCGCGTTGCAGCAGAGCGGCCGGCCCGAGGAGGCGCTGGCGGTGTTCGAGCGCGCGGCGGCGCTGGATCCGCGCTCCGCGGTGGCGCAGTTCAACCGCGGCAGCGCGTTGCACGCTCTCGGTCGGAACGAGGAGGCGCTCGTCGCCCTGCGACGCGCGCTCGAGCTCGACGAGCGGCTCGCGCTCGCGCACATGCTCGCGGGCAACGCGTTGCTCGCGCTGAAACGCGCGGACGAGGCGGTCGAGAGCTACCAGCGCGCGGCCGCGCTCGCACCCGAGGAGCCGCGCGTGTGGTTCAACTTCGGCACGGCGCGGCTGCAGCGCGGCGAGCGCGAGATGGCGGTCGAATGCTACGAGCGCGCGCTCGCGATCGATCCGTCCACGCACGACGCGCGCTTCAACCTCGGGATCGCGCTCGCGCTGCTCGGGCGCAAGGAGGCGGCGCGCGCGGAGCTGGAGCGCGTGGCGCGCGACGCCGAGGGCACTTCGCTCCAGGCGCAAGCGCGCGAGGCGCTGCGGCGCCTCGACGCGCAGTGACGCGCCGGCGCCGCGCGCCGCGCGTCAACGCGCCGAGCTGCGCGCTCGCGGATCGAGAGGCGCCGCATCGGAGAGCACCGAGCCTTCGTGGTGCTGCTCGGCCGATGTCCGCGCGAAGCTGGTGGCGCGCGGCTCGAGGTGGTCGTTGAAGAGCACGCCGATCCAGGCCTTGGCGCATCGCCCTCGCCTTGTCGCGCGTACGATGCGGTATCGAACGAACGTGTCCGCGTCGACGAGCTCCGTCGTGATCGGCGCGAGGTCGAGCCAGCTGCCCGTGCGCTCGGGGCTGGGATGCGAGCAGTTCAGGATCGACGCGTAGCCCAGCGGTCGGGATTCACCCGCGTCCGCTGGCGCGGAGGGAGCGGACGAGGGCTCCTTCGTGTCCGCGGGCTTCGATGCGCTCGCGGTCGGCGGCGTCGCGCGCAACCACAGCGCGGCGCGTCCGCCTTCGCTCAGCTTGAACGAGCCGGAGAGCTCGAAGTCGGAGTAGTCGTCGCGCTGCGTCCAGAGATGTCCGCGCGCGCCGGCGCCGACGAGCACGCCGTCCTCGTCGACCTTCCACGTCGCGGCTCCGCTGGCGGTCCAGCCTTCGAGATCCTCGGCGTAGAGCGGCTTCCACTCGTCGCCGGACGGCACTTCGATCGCCGTCGGCTTGAAGCGCACTCCCCCGATCGCGATCGCTCCGTGGGCGCGCAACACGAGCGGTCCTTGCGGCGCTTCCGCGCTCGACGCGCCGACGGAAGGCGACGGCAGCGCGCACTCGCCCTGCACCTCGATCTGATCGACGAGCACGCGCTCGATGCGCGCGTCGGCCGTCTTCTTGCCTTGCGCGTCGAAACGCGGCGCGTGGAAGTGCACTTCGAGCTCGTGCCACTGCCCGGGGCCTTTCCACGCGTCGAGCTTCGGCTCGCGCGCGGGCGCGTCGCCCGCCGAGAGGATCTCGCCGCAGGCGAGCACGCGTCTCGCGGCGACGTTGCGCGGCGCGGCGATGCGCACGGCGTAGCGGCCTTGCAGCCAGAGCTCCGCGTCACTGCCGTCGGCGAGCAGGAACTTCACGCTCGCGATGCCGTCGCCGAAGCTCTCGCGGCTCTTGAAGTCGCTCGCGTTCGAGGGATCGTTGACGAGCGCGCTCACGCCTTCCCAGGTGACGAGCTTTTTCGGATCGGCGAGATCGAGATCGACGTCGCTGAGCTTCCATCCGAGGCTCTCGAAGCGCGCAAGCGCGTCGCCGTAGCACAGGCGCAGCCAACCGTCGTCCTTCGTCTCGCGCCCGCTCGGCGGCGGCACGAGGCGCGCGATCGGCGTCGTGGAGACCGGTCCTTCGGGGAGCTGGTTGAGCGTGTAGTTGAACTCGTCGTGCAGCAGCGGCTCGCCATCGGCGCTGACCAGGCCCGCGAGCACGCAACGGATCATCTCGCCCGCGCGCAGGTCCTTGAGATGGAAGGTGAGCTGCTTGCGATCGGCGCTGGTCTCGACGCTCGTCACCTCGAGAGCTTCCGTGCCGCGCTCGGGCGAGCCGTACTCCCACCACCAATCGTAGTGGTAGCGCGAGACGCGCAGGTTCTGCGCGCCGAGAGCAGCGACGCCTTGCGGTGCGCCGATCTCCTTGGTGAAGGTCAGCGTGAAGCCGTCCTGCAAGAGGTGCACGTCGCGCACCTCGAACGGCGTATTCTTCGTCCAGCGCACGCGCGCGACGCCGGTCGCCGGCGAGAGCCCGCCCCAGCCTCGATTCGTCATGCCGCAGAAGAGCGTGCCGTCGCTCGCTTGCGCGACGCGCACGACGGAGCCGAGCTTCTGGCGGAAGAGGAACGACGCGCCTTGCCACTCGCCGCGCACGCGCTCGAGCGACGCGCGCAGGAGCAGGCCGTTCGTCAGCTCGCTGATGAGCATCTGTCCGCCGAAGGGACCGAACTTGCCGGCGCTCGTGTCCCACGCGACGTTGCCGGCGGAGCGCGACCACTTGTACGGCAGCCACAACGCGGGAGCTTCGCGTGTGACATCTGGAGGAACTGTGTCGCTCGGCTCCGTGTTCGTCTTCTTGTACGCGTCGGTCCAGGCGAGCGACGCGGGATGGCCGTAGAAGCGGCCCTGTTTCACCTGGTAGACGGGACCGACGGGCTCCCAATCGCCCTGGTTGTCGGTGACCCACAATTCCTGGTCGGGCGACATGGAGATGCCGCACGGAGAACGGAAGCCGCTCGCGAACGGACGCACCTCGCCGTTCGGCGTGATCTTGATCACCCAGCCGCGCCAGGGCGCTTTCGACTTGCCGTGCCACCACTTCGGATCCCAGAAGCCGACGTTGAGCGAGACGTACGCGTTCAGGTTGTCGTCGAAGGGCAGGCCGAAGGCGAACTCGTGGTAGTTGCCGGAGACGCCCCAGGAGTTGCACACGCACTCGATCGTGTCGCAGCGTCCGTCCTTGTCGTCGTCGCGCAGGAGCGAGAGCTCGCCGCGTTGGAGGACGACGATGTGACCGTCGACGACCTTGAGACCGAGGCCTTCTTGCAGACCCTCGGCGAAGAGATGGAACGTGGCCTTCGTCGGATCGGGATCGAGCGGGTTGTCGACGATCCAAACTTGCCCGCGGCGCGTCGAGAGCGCGAGACGTCCGTCGGGGAGGAAGTCCATGCCGCCGACTTCGACGAGCGCGCCTTCGGGCGGGCGCAGGTAGTCGACGGAGTAGTACGCGGACTCGTCGGTCGGCGCGACGCTCGGCGCTTGGAGCAAGGCAAGCGCGCAGACGGCGTTGATCATCGAGCCAGCTCCTGCTCGAGCTGCCTGCGCACGTCGTTGTTCCACTCAGGAAGGAGCAGCGTGACGACCTCCACGCGCCGCCGGTTCGTCGTCGCAAGGTCGACGCTGACGGTCACACGCTCGCCGTCGCATCGCAGCACATCACCTGCAGCCGCTTCGGTGAGGAGCTGCGCTTCGTGCACTCCGTCGAGTCGCGCACGCACACACCACTTGCGCTCGGAGGCAACGAGCGTTGGCGCCGCATTCTGCGCGATGCGCCAGATCAACGGGCTGCCGACGTGGTGGGCTCGTTCGTCGAAGTCCAAGCTGCGCACGAACCCGCTCCCCGCACCGAGGCTGCGCGCAGCCATCGATTCGGTGACGACGACTTCGAGCGCATCCGGAGCATCGTTCGCACGCAGACCGTAGACGACTCGCGCTTGCGAACCGCGCACCTGCGTTCCTCGGAGGCTCGCACGCAGCGCGCGCTCGACTCCCCGCTGTGTGCCCGATAGCGCGAATGTCGAGGCCGCGTTCGCACGCACGCCGCAGTCGTAGATCAGCTTGCCAAGCGGCTGCACGGCATCGCCTCCGCGTCCGCCCCAGTCCTTGCGCTCGACGAACTCGCCTTGTCGCACGCCGAGCAGTCGCACGTCGTCGACCGCGTACTCGAACGTGAGTCCGTCGGTCGTGCCGACGAGCAGTCCGCGCACGGTTTCGGGCGCACCGTCGACGATCGGCGGGAGCTTGCCCCGCACGAAGAGCGGCTGATCGCGCACGACGAGCAGCGTGTC
Organism: Planctomycetota bacterium; assembly: GCA_044228975.1. Classification (GTDB taxonomy): domain Bacteria; phylum Planctomycetota; class UBA1135; order UBA1135; genus JADJNY01. The sequence goes on from JBGATX010000083.1 coordinate 18,960, forward strand.
GCTGCGCTTCACCTCCGCCTGCGGCGGACCGAGCGCGATCACGTAGTCGGCGAGCGCGGCGAGCTCCGCCGGTTTCAGTGCCGAACCGAACGACGGCATCGGCGTGCCCGGGATGCCGTTCGAGAGCGTGCGCGTGATCGTCTCCTTCGTGTTCCCGTAGGAGAAGCCACCGTCCTTGAAGCTGCGCGCGGGCTTCTCGAGCACCTGCGTGCCCTTGCCATCGCCGTTGCTGCCGTGGCACGTCGCGCAGTTCTTCTCGAAGAGCGCGCGCACGGTCTCCGGCGCGAGCGCCGCCGGATCCTGCGCGCTCGCCGCGCGCCCGGCGCTCATCGAAACGAACAGCGATGCTCCGAAGAGCAGGGACAGGATCGGACGTGTGCGCTGCATGCGGCGTTCTCGCGGGCCGCGATCATGGCGCAGCCGCCTGCACGGCGAAAGTGCGAGGACGGACAGAGCGCGCGAGCTCCCCGAAAGGCAGCGGGGCCCCGCCATGAGAATGGGCAGCGCCCCGCAGTGATTCCACGTCGGCGATGCGCGTCGCCCATCCGCGTTGCCCGTTCGAGCCGGCCGTTCGAGCCGCCCGGGCTCCGGCGCGACGCGCGCGCGCAGCCCTCGCCTACATGCCGGCCTTCTTCGCCTGCTTGGCCTTCTTCTTCTCCTGCTTCTCCTTGATGGAGAGCTTGGGCTTCTTCTCGTCCTTCTTGACGTCGCGACCCGTGGTCATGGGGATCTCCTAGCAGTTGTTGTTGGGGCGCGCGGAGAACCTCTCGCGCGCGGTGAAGTAGAAAAACGTCCGCACGTGCCGACGTCAAGACGGCACACGCTTCGCGAGTTCGAAGGAAACGAGGTCGAGATCGGTCTCCGCTTCGATCGAGCAGCTCCCCGCGCTGAACGTCGCGCTCGCGAAGCACGCTGCCGCGCGCGAGCGTCTCGAGCGCGGCGAACCGAGCGGCCGAGCCCTCGAGCGCGGAGCCCGATCGACGCGTACCCGACAACGCTCCATTTCCGCGGCGAACGCATGAAACGCAGCGATCCCGGCGAACGCATGTCCGCCGGGATCGCTGTTGCGCGTGCTCTCGACGCACGGGGCGCCGAGCGAACGAGCGGGATGGCGACTAGACCATCGACTTGAGCGCCTTCAAAGGCCGGATCTTGATCACGTTGCGGGCGGGCTTCGCCTTGAACATGACTTCCTGCTTGGTGAAGGGGTTGATGCCCTTGCGCGCCTTCGTGGCGGGCTTGCGCTGCACCATGACCTTCATCAGGCCGGCGACGTTGAGGATGCCGGGGCCGCTCTTCGAGAGATCGGCCGCGATGACCTTGCCCATCGCGTCGAAGACCTGGGCGATCTGCTTGCGCGGAAGCTCCGTCTGATCGGCGACGGTGTTGTAGAACTCGCCCTTCGTGCGCGGCTTGTTCGCGGGCGAGAGCTTCTTGGGCTTGGGGGCCGCCTTGGCGGCTTTCGGTGTGGATTTCTTGGCCATTTTGGTCGTTGTGGTGGTTGGGGGTTCGAGCTGGATCGACCCCGTGCGCAAGCCGGGTGTAGCAGACCCGCAGGCAGCGATCAACACACGAAGTCGCGCATTTCGCTGGATTTTCCGCACGAAACCGAGCCTCTCGCGAGCGCCGCGGTCGCGCATCGGAGTGCGCTCGGATCTCGTCGCGCCGCGCTCTGCATGCGGATTCCACGCCGAAATCCCGCACTCCCGCGCCTTCGGATCGACCGCCGGCGAGCGCGCCTACGCACTTGCGCCAAAGTCGCGCGTACGGCGAATCTACCGCGTTTCCGCGCTGCCAGAGCGCTTTTTGGCCTCGTCCACCGTCTCCAGAGCGCCGACGGAGCGAGCGAAAGCGCGTCTCCGGTCGCACCCGTTCGAGCGCAACGGACCTCGAGCGCCGCCGATCCGCGGCGAGCGCGCGGAGGACCGCGGACTCCCGCGCGCCGCGCACCGGATCGCGAACGTGCGCTCGGGCGTGAAAACTTCGACGGAAACCGGCTCCGCGCGCTCCACTCGCAGCGCCCGCGACCTCGCGTGGCGTCCCGGTCGACGGTCCGGACCGCGATGCGCGCGGTGCTTTCCGTGCTGCGCGTCACGTCGGCGAGCGACGGTCGGGGCCCATCGACCGGTGTCGGATGGCTGCGCATCCAACGCCCGCGCGACTCGCGCGGCGGAGGCCCCGGATCCAACGGGACGCGGCGTCTCGGGTGCGGACGAGGCGCGCGAGATCAGCCGGCCCCGGTCGCGATCGGCTCCGCCGCGCGGACGGCACGGCCTCGCGCGGGCATCCGGTCGCGAGGACGAGCGCCGCAAACTCTCGGGCGGCCAAGTCCCTCCGAATCGATGCGCCGACTTGGTCCCGCCGGCCCATGAGGGCGAACGGGGGCGCGTGCTCCGCAGTCTCACGTGGCCGAGTGAATCCACCGCCGTGCTGCCGCGCAATCTGCGATTCCGACCGCCAGCCTTCCTCCCGAGCGGGACCGCTACTGCGCGTCGAGCGCCTCGCCGCGCACGCCCGGGTGGGGTCGGCGCGCGCCCGTGCGACGCGCAACCCGCCCGTGACCGGCGGCTTGGAAGGCCTCGCCGCGACCGGGCAGGGCGCAGCTGCCTCTTTTCCCCACGCGGACACTAGGTATTCCCCGCTGCACGGCACCAGGGATCCGAGGTTGCCCCTTTCGCTCCCACATCCGGGACGTAGACTCGCGGCTCGGAGCCAGTGCGATCCGGTCTCATCGTTCTCGTCTCGATGACGCCGAACTTCGCATGGATCCACGCCGACGCGCCCCCGCGCGTTCGCGCTCTCGCCGCCCCGCTCGCATCAGGAGCCTTCACCCAAAGTCCAAGAGCCATGCAAAGCCTTAAAATCCGCCACGCCGCATTCGGTTGCGTGTTCACCGCGCTCGCGACCCTCGCGACAGCGCAGAGCACTCAGCAGCAGTGCTTCTCGAGATCCATCCCGGTTTCGTCGACGCCCCTCAACGGGTCGATGACGTTCCCGCGGTTCGATCCCGCGCTCGGCACGCTGACGCAGATCTCGTACTCGCTCACCGGCGGAGCACAAGGCTCGGCCGCGGCCGAGAACCTGAGCCCGTCCGCTCCCAGCAACCTGACGATGAACTTCGCGGCACAGTTGCAGCTCACTCGCCCGGACCTGAGCGTGATCGTCGTGGCGTTGCCGCTGGCGACGTTCAATGACACGCTCTCGCCGTTCGATGGCGCCATCGATTTCGGCGGCCCGTCGGGCGTGTTCCATGGCGGCATCAATGCCAGCAATACGAACAGCGCGATTTCGCCGCCGCCGATCTCCGACTTGGCGCTCTTCACCGGAATGCCCGGAAATCCGGGGACGATCACGCTGCCGGTCATCGGGACCGCCGCGTCGACGGCCATGGGCAACGGCAACGAGGTCTTCCAGTTCCTGACCCAGGTCAGCGCGGACTGCACGATCTGCTACACCTACACGGTCAACACGCCGCCGGACTTCAACTGCGTCGGCAGCGCGGCCGCCAGCGTCGGCGTGCCGTTCTCGCAGCAGTTCTGCGCCTCGGACACCGATCCGGGTGACGTCGTCACGATCACGGCCACCGGCCTGCCGCCGGGCTCGAGCGTGACGCCGCCGCTGCCGGCCTCCGGCAACCCGATCTGCGTCACGTTCAACTGGACGCCGGGCCCGACCGACACGGGCAATTTCGTGATCGTGTTCACGGCCACGGACAGCCACGGCGCGACGCGCAGCTGCACGTTCAACTTGCTGGTCGCCGAGTGCCATCAGCTCTTCGGACTGCAGGCCGGCAACTCGCAGATCAACATCTTCGGGCACTTCTACGACACGTATCTCGGGAGCATGACGCAGTTCTTCCCGGTGACGCGCGAGTCGATCCCGAACTTCCAGATCCCGCACGCGCACCAGGGCGGCGGCCTCGAGTACTACCCCGCACCGTTCTACGTGCAGGTGGTCATGTACAACCCTCAGATGTTCCCGACGAACCCCCAGCAATGGACGCGCGGCCTGCGCGTCCAGCCCAACGCCGACGGCACGCTCGCGACGAGCTACTTCGG
>JBGATX010000084.1:0-23679 GCA_044228975.1 Planctomycetota bacterium
GAACACGCCGCTCGCGTCGCGCAGCGGGACGACCGAGACCTGCGCCCAAACCGGGCCCGAGCCGCCGCCGAGGTAGCGGAACTCCGCCTGTCCGGCCTCGCCGTTGGCGACCAGACGCTCCCACACGTAGAAGACGCGCAGGCGATCGTCGGGATGGATCGCGTCGGCCCAGCCCTGTCCGAGCGCCTTCTCCGCCGGCAAGCCCGCCAGGCGCGACCAGGTCGGATTCACGTACGTGACGGCGCCCTTCGCGTCGGTCTGGAACACGCCGACCGGCACGACCTCGAGCAGCGTCTTCAACTCGCGCGCGCCGCGCTCGATCATCTCCTCGTGGCGATGGCGCTCGGTGACGTCGACGTGTGTCACGACGACGCGCCCGTCCTCGGAGAGCAGGCGCGCGGCGCGCTTCAGGTACCAGCGCCGCTCCGCGCCGCGGCCGACGGAGAACTCCATCGCGTGCTCCTTCTTGCGCCGCGCGAGCACGTCCTGGATTCCCGCGGCACAGGCTTGTCCGACCTCGACGCCTTCGCGCCCGGCGCGGCGGAAGATCTCGAAGTAGTCGCCTCCCGCACCGGTCGGCAGCTCGGCCGCGAACGAGAACTGGCGCACGAACGCGCGCCAGCCTTCGTTGACGGCCACGATCGTCCCCGTCGGGTCGAGCACGACCACGGCTTCGGGGATCGCGGCGAGGATCGACTCGGAGAGGCGCTGGTGCGCCAGGCGATCGGCCTCGGTGCGCAGGCGCTCGCCGACGTCGCGGCACAGGGCGAGCACGCGCGCCTCGCCGTCGACGTAGACGAACGTCGCGTTGACCTCGATCGGCACGATGTGCCCCTGGCGATCGAGGTAGTCGACGCGCAGGTTGCGCGTCATCCCCAGGCGCAGGCACTTCTCGACCTCCTCGCTGTTGCGTTCGAGATCGTGCGGCGCGGTCCACTCCGTCACCGGGCGGCCGAGGATCTCCTCGAGCGCCGTGTAGCCCGTCATGCGCAAGTACTCGTCGTTGGCGTCGACGACCAGTCCCTTGCGATCGAGCATCACGAAGCCCGTGTCGGTCGTCTCGATCACCGTGCGGTAGAGCGTCTGGCTGGTCGCGAGCTCCTGCTCGATGCGCCGCTGGTGCGTGATGTCGTGCGTGATCCCGATCACGCCGACGGTGCGCTCGAGCGAGCGCACCAGCGCGTAGCGCGTGTGGTAGTAGCGCCCGAGGAACTCGCCGCTGGCCTCGAATTCCTCGCCCGCGAGCGCACGCCCGACGTGCTCCAGCGCGAGCTCGTGGCCCGCGAGCACCTCGCGGTAGTCCTTGCCGACGTTCGTGCGCGCGTCGAACGGCAGCAGCGCGAGGTCGCGCCCTCCGGAAAACACGACGCGCCCGTCCACCGCGATCGCGAAGACGATGCCGGGCACGTGCGCGCAGACGTCGAGCATGAGCTCGACGGCCTGCGGCGTCGGATGATCGAACAGCGCTTCGAGGGACTTCATCGGGCTCATGACGGCATCGGTTGCAGGCCGCGAGGCCCCCCCCCGAACCGCGCGACCCCGACGATCCTACGCGCTCGCGAACGCGGCGTCGAAGGCCCGCTCGCTGCGCGGGAAGTCGAGTCGCCGCACGAACTGCGCGGCTTCGCGCGCTCCGTGCTCGCGATCCATCTGCGGATCCTCCCATTCGACCGTCAACGGACCGGCGTAGCTCGAGTGGTCGAGCGCGCGCACGATGCCCTCGAAATCGATGCGCCCGCGGCCGGGAGAGCGGAAATCCCAGAAGCGCCCGGCCGTGCCGAAGTCGCTGTGGCCGCCGAAGACGCCCGCCTCGCCGGCGTGCGGATTCCACCAGACGTCCTTCACGTGAACGTTGAAGATGCGCGCGCCGAACTCGCGCAGGAACGCGAGGTAGTCGACGCCCTGATAACCGAAGTGCGAGGGATCGAAGTTGAACCCGAAGCGCGGGTGCGAGCCGATCGCGGCGAGCGCGCGGCGCGTCGACGTGATGTCGAACGCGATCTCGGTCGGGTGCACCTCGAGCGCGAAGCTCACGTCGACCTTCGCGAAGGCGTCGAGGATCGGCCGCCAGCGGCGCGCGAAATCGGCGAAGCCTTCCTCGATCAAGGCCGGTGGATTGGGCGGGAACGAGTACGCGCACGGCCAGATGCTCGAGCCGGTGAAGCCAACGACGGTCGTGCGCTTCGAGCGCTTCGCGAGCTGCTCCTTCACCGCCGCCGGCGCGGCGTCGAAGAAGCGCCGAGCCGCGTGCCCCGTGTCGATCATCTCCTGCGCCGCGCGCGTGCGCACGCCCTCGGGCTCGCCGTTCCCCCACACCGACGCGGGCAGGATCGCCTTGTGGCGCTCGTCGATGCGATCGCACACGGCCTGGCCGACGAGGTGGTTGGCGATCGCGAACGAAGCGAGGCCGTGGTCGGCGAGCAGCTCCCACTTGCGCTTGACGTAGTCGGGCTCCTTCAACGCGCGCTGCACCTCGAAGTGATCACCCCAGCACGCGAGCTCCAGTCCGTCGTAGCCGAAGGCCTTGGCCTTCTTGCACAAGGTCTCGAGCGAGAGATCGGCCCATTGGCCGGTGAATAGGCAGAGCGGGCGGGGCATGCGAAGTTCCTGCGGCGTACGCCGCGCTGGTGCTGCGCCCGAGTCTAACGGCTCGCGCGGCGCGCGAGATCCCGTACTCCGCCATCCCGAAGCGCGAGGGTGATCGTCGAGCGAGTTTCGCCGCGGCGCGGCGAGCAGCGCCGATTCGACCCGCGAAGGTCAACGCACTTGGGCGAGCTTGACCGCGGCCCGCTCGCTCGCCGAGAGCAGCGCGGCCTCGAGCACCCGCTGCGTCTCGTAGGCGTCCGCGAAATCCGGCAGCGGCACGATCGGCCTCTGGCCCGAGAGCACGCGCACGATGTCCGCCGCCATGTTCGTGAAGCCGTGCTCGTAGCCGAGCACGTGCGCGTCCGGCCACCAGTTCGCGGCGTAGGGATGCTCCCCCGCCGTCGAGGTCGCCACGATGCGCCGCCAACCGGCCGTGCGCGGTCCGAGCGTCGCGTCGTGGAACCAGAGCTCGTTCATCGACTCGAACGAAAAGCGCAAGGAGCCCTTCTCGCCGTCGAGCTCGATCGAGTTCGCGTTGAGATGCCCCGTCGCGACGCGCGTGGCCTCGAAGCTCGCGACGGCGCCGCCGGAGAAGCTCGCCAGGAAGAGCACGGCGTCGTCGACGTCGCTCTTCGCCTTCTTCTTCGTGCCCGCGACCGTTCTCTCGTTGACGAACGTCCGCGCGACCGCGCCGTGGATCTCGACCACCTCCTCGCCGGTGAGGAAGCGCGCGAGATCGACGATGTGCGCGTTGAGATCGCCGTGCGCGCCCGAGCCGGCGGTCTTCCTCTGGAAACGCCACGACATCGGCGTGTCGGGCCCGCCCCAGCTCTGGAGATACTGCGCGCGCACGTGGTAGATGCGGCCGAGCGCGCCGGCGCGGATCATCTGCCAGGCGAGCGCGACCGCGGGGCAACGGCGGTAGTTGAACCAGACGAACGTCGAGGGGCTCGCGCGGCCCTTGCTCTTCTTCTTCGCCGCGCGCGCGGCCGCGTCGCGCATCGAGCGCGCGTCCTCGAGCGTGCCCGCGAGCGGCTTCTCGCACGCGACGTGCTTGCCGGCCTCGAGCATCGCGATCGATTGCTCGGCATGCGCATCGTTCGACGTCGCGACGTCGACCAGCTCGATCGAGGGATCCGCCGCGATCGAACGCCAGTCGATCGTGTGCTTCGACCAGCCCCACTTCTCGGCGAAGCCCGCGAGCTCGCGCTCGTCGCGCGCCGCGATCGTCGCGAGCGCGCAACGCCTCGGCAGGTCGAAGAACTTGTTCACCTGCGACCAGGCGTTGGAATGGGCCCGGCCCATGAACTTCTGGCCGATGAGGGCGATCGCGAGCTGTTGCGACATCGAGGAGGCTCCGCTGGAGGGTCGCAGAGCCTAGCTGCGTCGCGAGAGCCACGCTACGCGCCGCCGGGGGCCGCCGGGGCCGCCGCGCCGCGCAGGGAGCGCCCGCGGCACGAGCGTTCAGCGCTTGACGACGTTCGCCTCGGGCTCGAGCGCGTAGCGGCCGTTCGAGTAGAGCTCGTAGGCCGTCTGGTACACCGCGGCGGCGTCGCGCTCGAGCTCGCGCAGCTCCGGCGTGATGTCGGCGTGCTCGACGCGCAAGAGCTCGTCGCTCGCTCGGTTCGCGCGCCGGTAGAACGTGCGACGCTTGTTGAGCTGCAGCACGACCAGCGCGTCGTCGGTCAACAGGCCGATGTCGTTGTTGTGGTGCACGAACGCGCGCCCCGGTCCGTCGGGACGGCCGAGCAGGTCCTCGCCGAGGAACGGCACGTTGCACGAGAGGCCCGCGAGCGAGAGCAGGGTCGGCGCGAGATCGATCTGCGAGCAGAGCCTCTCGATGCGCTGCCCGCGGCCGACGGTCGCCGGCCATTGCGCGTCGGGCGCGATGAACAAGGCCGGGATGCGATAGCTCGCGACCGGGATCTCCTGCGCGCCGTAGACGCGCGCGCCGTGATCGCCGACGACGAGCACGACCGTGTGCTCGAGCACGCCGCGCTCGCGCGCCTGATCGAGATAGCGAGCGAGCGCCCAGTCGGAGTACTTCACCGCGCCCTGGCGCGAGCGCGGCAGATCGATGCGGCCCGGAGGCACGTCGTAGGGACGGTGGTTCGAGACGGACATCACCGTGGCGAAGAGACGTTCACCCTTCTCGCGCGCCTGCGTCTGGCGCTCGAGCAGCGCGTCGAAGATGTACTCGTCGGCGACGCCCCAGGCCGTCTTGAACGCGCCATCGGGGAAGTCGGGCTGCTCGACGAACTCCTGCCAGCCGTTCGTCATCATGAACGGCTTCATGCGGTCGAACACGCCGTAACCGCCGTAGAGGAAGCACGTCGCGTAGCCCTGCGCCGCGAAGACGCGCGCGAGCGTGGCCACGTTCTTCGCGCCGGGCCGCTTGACGACCGAGTCTCCGGGCAGCGGAACGAACGAGCACAGGACGCCCTCGAGCCCGCGCACCGTGCGGTTGCCGTTGGCGACGAGGTTCGTGAGCAGCACGCCGTCCTTCGACCAGCGATCGATGCCCGGCGTGAGCCCCGGCTCCTTCGCGCCGAGCACGCCGACGAAGTTCGAGCCCAGGCTCTCCTCGAGCACGACCAGCACGTCGGGGCGCGTGGAGCTCGTCCCACGCGGCTCGATGCGGCGCTCGAGCGAGAACGACGCGCCGTCGCGCGCGAGGGACGCGGCGTCGGGTGCTTCGAAGCCCAATCGCCGCGCGGCGCGCAGGCGCGCTTCGTTCTCGGGCAGCGTCGTGTAGAAGGCGTGGTAGTCGAGCTCGGCGGTCACGAACGCGCGCACGATCTGCACCCAGCCGTTCTGCGCCATCTCGCTCGTGATGCGGTCGGAGCTGACCTGCTCGGGCAGCTTCGCGAGCGTCGCCGCCGCCCCTGCGCCGATCAAGAGCGCCAGACCGAACGCCGCGAAGCGCTGGGTCGCGCGCAGCGGACCGAAGCTCGAACCGCGCAGCATCCGCGTGGCGAGGAACGCTCCGGCGACGCCGATGGCGAGCGCTCCGCCGAGGACGAGCGGCACGTTGTAGCTCTCCCACACGTTGCCGGCGACTTCCTTGGGATAGATGAGGTAGTCGAGCGCGACGTGGTTGTAGCGCGCGTTGAACTCCTCGAAGAAGTAGTACTGCGCCGCGGCGTCGAACGCGATCGCGGCGAAGAACGCGCCGACGAGCAGCCCGCGCACGCGCGGACGCTCGAGCCACGCGCAACGCAGGAGCGCGAGCAGGCAGGCGAGCGGGGTCAACGCCGCGAGCGCGCACAGGACGTCGAAGCCGACTCCCGCGCCGAGCGCGAGCAGCACGCCGCCGATGGTCGATCCGCCTTCGCGGAAAGAGAGGAGCAGCACGACGCGCAGCAGCGCACCGAGCACGACCATCGCGCACAAGAGGAACGCCAGGAACCGCAGTCGGTGGAAGTAGGCGGCGCGGAGGTTCGAGAGCAGCATGAGGTCGCGGACGTGGGCCAAGAACGTGGCGCCTGGCACGCGTCGAAACGCATGACATCTCGTTCACGGCGCCGGCGGCCCGGCATCTTGCCCCTCGAACGCCCGAGATTCGAGCGCGCAGAGGGCGCAGTTCGACGGGCGCCGCGCAAGTCCTGGGTACACGCAGTTCCTGGAGCGCGATTCACGCGAGCGCGCGGACCGCGGTCGATCCGGGCATCGGACGCGAGGAAAACGCGAGCTGCCGAGCCCCCGGGACTGCGATCGGCGGGGCCCGGCGACGCGAGTCGACGCTCGAATCCGCGCCGATCAGTGCGCGACGAGATCGAGCTGTTGCGCGCCCTCGCCCTCGACGACTTCGATGATCTGGTCGTCGGTGGGATGGAGCGGACACGCAGTCCGCAGGCGGTAGCCCCCCGGACCAAGCGTGAATCGGAAAAGGCGCTCGCTCGCGAGCTTCGATTCGAGCTCCTCGCCGCTGGCGAGCGTGTGCCATTCGACGCTCGGCACGTCGCGCGGGATCTCGACGCCAAGATGCATCGCGCAACTCGCGTGCGACGCCGGGAGGCCGAGCACGTGGATGCGCAGCTCGCGCGGCTCGGGCACGGTCACGACCCGTTCCTCGTCGGCCGCGCCCCTCGGGAGCGGGAGATACCAGACCGAGATACGCTCGGCGTCTCCACCCTCCGCGGCGAAACCACCGCCGCGCGTCACGAGCACGATCGTGTCCGCACTCGCGATCGCGTCGGGCTCGAGCGGGAACTCCGCGCGTCCGTCCTTCACGTTGGAGCCGCGACCGTTCACGTTCGCCGAGACGCTGCCGCGCGGCGACCACGGAGCTCCCGCAACATCGACGAGGCGTACGCGCAAGCGCGGCAGCGCCTCGAGCTCGACGCGGCCGAGAGCGAGCGTTTGGCCGGAGACGAACTGCTTCCCCTTCCACTCGCGCGCGCGGTAGCCGTTTGCGGAGACGAGCACGTCGTAGCGACCTGGCGGAACGGCCCGGAGACCCGCGAGCGCGGCACCCGTGCGCGCGTCGAGCGGCTCGAGGCTCAGGTGTGCGCGCGGCGGTTCCGCCTGCGGCTCCGCGGGCGGCTCGCGCGGCACCTCGGCGATCGTCTCGAACTTCGGCTCGATCACGATCTCGTGCGCGTCCTCGCCGGGACGATTCGGCGCGAACGGCCCGAAGGTCTGCGGCGCGAGCTTGTGGGAGGAGTCCGTGCCATCGACGTGCACGTAGAAGGGCTCATCGGATTGCACGGGCAATTGCAGCTCGCCACTCGCGGCATCGAGCGCGACCCACGCGGTCGAGCCGAGCCCGCACCCGAACCCCGCGAGGCTCGATCCAGGCTTGCCGATCAGGCACGCGCGGAACGACAGTCCTCGCGGCCGAAGCGTCGCGACCGTCGCTCCTCCATCCGCCCAACGCCAGCGCACATGGAGGCGCGGGAGCATTGGCATCCGCACTTCGAGGATCTGCGCGGCGTCGAGAACCTTCACGCGCCGCGTGCGGCAGCCGGCGACGCCGATGTCGAGCGCACGCAGCTTGTCTCGCGGCCGCTCGAGCGACCAGCGCGCGAGACCATCGGCGTCCCGGCGCAGCGAGGTCATGCGCGTCGAACCGTCCTCGAAGTGCGCGAGCACGCTGATCGCGCCTCGCTGACCGCCGAAGACGAGGCGTGAGTTGAACTCGGGGTTCGCATCGGACGGGTTCGCTGCGGGGCAGTCGAGTGGCGCGCCGTTTTCGTCCAGCACGCGTAGACGGAACAGTTCGCCGAGCGCGACGCGGAACACCAAACCACGCCGTTCCGTGCCGGGCGGTCCGTTTTCGATGGTCTCGAAGTGCCGCACTCCTTCGCGTGTCCAGACCAGGATGCCCATCACCGGAGCGACCAGCTCGAAGTGTCCGTTCGCGTCGCTCAGTGTCTCTGCCGGCTGAAGCGCGAAATTCGCGCTCCCCGGCGGCGCGAGCGTCGTCGAGCTCGACGCATACAGGCTGTCGACGCGTTTGCTGCTGCGCGAGACGAGCGCTCCGGCGATCGGTCCATCGTGTTCGTCGACCACTTTGCCGGCGAGCGTGACCGGTCGCGGCAAGACGATGTCACCGAGCTCGATATCCGCGCCTTGCGGGCGGCCCGCGGACTGCGCCGCAACGTCGATCTCGCGTGTCACCGCGCCTTGAAATTCGAAGCGCGCGTCCGCGACAGCGAGCCAAGTTGAGTTGACGCGCTCCGGCCGCAGCTTGCCGTCGACGATCCAGACGCCCGAGAGTTGCGCGCTCAAGCCGCCGACCTGGAAGCGGCCGTGCTCATCGCTCGTCGCGACCGCTGTCCAACTTCTGTCGATGCCGACGTAGCGTCCGCTCGCCGCGCGCGTCGCGAGTCCGATCTGCGCACCCGCGACGACCGCTCCCGTGTCGTCGACGACGCGGCCGATCGCGCTCGCGCCGTGCCCGAGCGCGATCTCGAGCGTGCGCGTCGCGCCCTTTTCGAGCCACAGACCGCCGAAACCCTTGGCCCAGGGCGCGCGCCACTCTGTTTCGACGAGCAAGGTGTTTTCTGGCAGTTCCGTGCACGTCGCGCGGCCTTCGTCGTCGGTGCGTCCGCTCTGGTAGAGCTTGTTCCCGCCGCGCTCCGCGAAGAGCGCGTACTCGAGCTGCGGCACGGGCTCGCGCGTCTGCGCGTCGACCACGCGGATGTGGAGCGTGCCGAGCTCCGTCGCAAGAGCGCTCGCAGCGACCGTCGCGCGTTGAGCCGCATCAACCGCGAGCGTCGAGAGCTTCGCACGCTCTCCCATCGGCGCTCGCGCGGGCTCGCGAGCCGGATCCGGCGCGCTCTCGGCGAGCTTCGCCGCCGTCGACAGGCTCCCGTCTTCGTTCGTGCGCCCGAGCACCATCCACGCCCCGATGGTGACCACCGCGAGGACCGCGACCGACACCCCCGCGACGGAGCTCGCACCCTTCAACGCCACGCTCGAGCTCGCTCCCGCGATCGGCGCGAGCGCCTGCATCCAGCTCTCGCGTCCCCCGCGCGTGCGATCGAGCCGCTCGCGCAGGCGCTCGAGCCCGCGCGCGAGCTGCGAACGCACCGTCGCCTGCGGAATGCCCTTCGCGCGCGCGATCTCTGCGACGGTCGAACCGCGGAAGTAGCGCAGCACGATCACCGATCGATACGGCTCGTCGAGCTCGAGCACGAACCCGACGAGATCGCGCTGCAGCTCCGTCTGCGCCACGAGCTCCGCGCTCGACGGCAGCGATTCGGGCCGCGCGCCACGCTGCTCGTGCACGCGCCGCCGCGACTCGCCGCGCCGGGCATTGATCGCGACATGGCGCGTCACCGCCGCGAGCCATCCACGCACGTTGCGCGCGTCGCGCGGCGGCCGTTCGCTCGCCTGGCGCCACGTCTCCTGCGCGACGTCGTCGGCGAGCTGTCGATCGCTCACGAGCTGGCGCGCGAGCGCGCGGATCCAATCCATGTGCTGCAGGAGCTGCGCGGGATCGTAGGCGGGAGTCGTCATCGCATGCAGCGGAGCACCGCTCGAGCCTCCGATGTTGCGTGAATGCGCCGAAAGAGCGAAGTCGAGACCGATGCGCGCGCCGGGCCCGCCGCGCGGGACTCCCGGATCCAGCAGAGCGCGCCGAAAACACTGCCGCGCGAGCGCGAGTCGAGCTCGCACCCGCGCGGGGCCTGGAATCGGTCGCGCTCGCAGCCGCTCAGCCGCAGCCGCAGCCGACCCAGCCGTTGAAGGTGTAGACCGTGCAGGTCGGCGCGGTCGTCGGGATGCCGCAACCGCAGGCGCGCCAGCCGCCGAACGAGTACAGCGTGCAATTGATGGCCGTGGTCTGCGGCGGATTGCCGCCGGCCATGCCGCTCGCGCCGCGCAGCTTCTCGTCGGAGAGCTCGACCAGACCGGCCGGGTTCTCCGGCAGGCGTGCGAGTTGATCCGGGCTCAGACCGCGGCGGTACTTCGCGTCCTTCCAGGCACGCACGACGTCGAAATCGAACATGTTGGGCTCCTTCGCCTCTCGGTGGACTCGTGGATCGTCCCCTACCACACGCCAAGACGGACGGGCGCGTGCGGGGGGCCCTGAACATCCTCCTCGGGAGTCCCGCGTGTCAAGGCGCGGCAGCGTGTTGTCGGCGACGTTCCGAAATCAGGCACTCGACGACGGCTGGGTCTGCGGCTCGAGGACCAGCCGGCGGTAGACCTCGCCGTGCGCGAGGAGCTCGTCGTGCGTTCCGCGCTCCACGATCCGGCCGCGCTCGAGCACGACGATCAGGTCCGCGTCGCGCACCGTGCGCAGGCGGTGCGCGATGACGATGCGCGTGCAACCCAGGCGCGAGAGCTCGGTTTCGATGCGCCGCTCCGTGAGCGCGTCGACGTGGCTCGTCGCCTCGTCGAGCAGGAGGACGTCGGGCTTGCGCGCGAGAGCGCGCGCGAGCGCGAGCCGTTGCAGCTGCCCGCCGGAGAGCCCCGAGCCGCGCTCCGCGAGACGCGTCTGGTAGGCCATCGGCATCGCGGCGATCTCCTCGTCGAGACACGCCGCGCGAGCGGCCGAGATCACGTCGTCGAGCGCGAGCCCGGGATCGTGGAAGGCGATGTTCTCGCGCAGCGTGCCGGCGAACAGCGACGCGTCCTGCAGCACGACGCCGAAGCGCCGCCGCAGCGCGACGAGGTCGAGCTCGCAGAGCTCCGTGCCGCCGACGCGCACGCGTCCCGCGCTCGGCGCGTGCAGGCCGAGGATCAGGTGGCCGAGCGTGCTCTTGCCGAGCCGGTGGCTCCCACGATCGCGACCTTCGAGCCCGGCTCGATGCAGAGCGAGATGTCGGCGAGCGTCGGGCGAACCACTGCGCGTAGCGGAAGGAGACCTGCTCGAGCTCGATCGGCACGCGCGCGTGCGCGAGCTTCACCTTGCCGGTCGCCTCCTGCTCCGGCTTCGCCTGGAGCACGTCGGCGATGCGCTCGAGGTGCGCGCCGACGATCTGCAAGGTTCTGCGCGCTCGCGAGCAGCGAGCGCAACGGCGCGAGGAACGAGCTCGCCAGGGCCAGGATCGCGAGCATCGTACCGACGCTGACGCGCCCGTCGAGCACCGCGCGCGCGCCGACGAGCAGCAACACGAGCGGTGCGAGCGCGTGCAGGCCCGTGAGCAGCGTCTCCACGACCGTCGAGAAGTGCGCGCGCGCCAGCGACGCGCGCAGCTGCTCGTCGAAGCGCTTCAACCAGTGCTCGAGCGCGCGCTCCTCCGCGCCGGAGGCCTTCAGCGTCGCGATGCCCGTGAGCACCTCGACGAGGTGGCTCTGCGACGCCGACTGCGCGCGCAGGTCCGCTTGCGCCAGACGCGTCGTGCGCGCGCTCGCGACCAGGATCAAGAGCGCCTGCGCCGCGCCGAAGGCGAGCGCGAGCAGGGCGAGCGGCGGCGCGAGCCAGAAGAGCAGCACGAGGTACGAGCTCACGAGGATCCCGTCGAGCACGACGGACGTCGTCTGCGCCGTGAACAGCTCGCGCAGCACGCTGTTGCTCGAGAGGCGCGTCAAGAGGTCGCCCGTCGAGCGCGCCTGGAAGTACGGGAACGGGAGCGAGAGCAGGTGCGCGAAGAAGCCGCTCATCGCGTGCGCGTCGAGGCGCGTGCGCACGTGCAGGAGCACGAGCGAGCGCAGGTAGCCGAGCAGCGTCTGCGCGCCGATCCACACCACGCTGCCGACGGCGAGGATCGCGAGCATTCCTTCGATGCGGCCGGGCAGGAGGTCGTCGACGACGATCTTCGTGAAGAGCGGCAGCGCGAGGCCGAGCGCCTGGAGCAGGAGCGACGCGACGAGCACCTGCGCGAGGCCCGAACGCACCCCGCGCGCCGCGAAGAGCTGGCGCAGGTACGTGCGCCAGTGGAAGAGCTCGGAGCGCGGGCGCGTCTCGAACGCCGCCGTGGGCTCGAAGGAGAGCGCGATCCTGCTGAAACCGGCCGCGAACTCGTCGCGGGTCAGCCGGCGCCGGCCCTGCGCCGGATCGACGACGTCGACGTGCGCGTGCCGCAGGCGCTCGACGACGAGGAAGTGGTTCGACTCCCAATGGACGACGAGAGGCAACGGCAGTCGCGCGAGGTCGTCCGCGCCGGCCGAGAACCCGCGCGCCTGCATGCCGCGCGAGCGCGCGGCGCGCACGAGCGCCTCGGCCGTGGTGCCGTCGCGGCCGCTGCCGCAATCGGCGCGGCACTCATCCAGCGAGGCCGCGCGTCCGTGCGCCCCGAAGATCATCGCCAGGCACGCGGCGGCGCACTCGTTGGGTTCCTGCTGCAGGACGACGGGCACGCGCCTTCGTCGTCGCGACGCCGAGCGCCGCACGCGCGCACCCGGCGCGATTCCCGCGCGCTCCGCCGGTTGGACGCTCATCGCGCCACGCTCGAAGCCTTGGGCGCGTCCGAGCGCAGGAACGACCACGCCGTGCGGGGCGCGCCCCACAGATCGACGGTCACGCTGCGCGGCGCCTGCACGCCGGAGGGCACGTCGAGAGCCCCCTGCACGCGCGCGAAGGCGACGCACGCGGGATCGGCGATGCGCGCGATCGTGCCGCCGGGAAGCGCTTGCTCCGCCTCGATCTCCGCCGCGGCACGCGCGCGTTCGTCCACGCGCTCCACCACGGCCGTGAGCGACGATCCGCGCAGGCTGGCGCGATCGCCGACTCGCGCGAACGGGCCGGCATTCGCGGGCGCGATGACGAGCAGCGTGCCGCGCGAAGGATCGAAGAGCGCCGCGCGCGCCTGCGATGCGCTCACCGGCCAGCGCAAGAGAGCGACGCTCAGTGCGCACAACGCCCCCGTCGCGATCCACAGCGCGACGACGAGTCTCTGCGATCCCACGCGCGGCGCGTCGTTCGCGCCGTAGCGGGACACGGCGCGCTCACCGGCGGCGCGCGCCGGAACCGCTGGCGTGGGCGTGGTGGAGCTCATCCGGCGCGACGTGCGCTCGCCGTGCCGGCGCGCGTGCGCGTCCAAGGATCGCACCGCCGCGTCGCGCGATCAACTCGCGCGAACCCGGCACGCAGGCTCGCTGTCCCGGAGACGGTGCGACGCTGGCGCGAAACCTCGACGGTTTCGGAGCAGCACCCTAGAGTGGCGCGCGCGCGACGAGCGACGCGCACGCCGTCGTGACACGCGTCCTCTTCCCGCCCCAGTCCTGGCAAGCCGCGGCGACGCTCGCCGAGCGCGTGCGTTCGCTGCGCAGCGGCGCGAGCGCGGCGCGCGCCTTCGATGCGCCCACGGCGGCGCGCGAACTGGCGGCGTGGCGCGCGCAAGCGCCGTTCGAACGCGACGAGCGCTTCGCACGGCGCCTGGAACAGTCCGGAATCTCGCCCGCGGAGCTCGAGCGCGTCCTGGGCGAGGACGCGAGCTCGGCCAGCACCGCCGAACCCGCACCGGAATGGGTGCGGGAGATCGAGGGCGCGTTCGCGGCGGATTTCGCGCACGCGTCGTGGTCGGTCGCGATCACGGCGCCCAACGAAGCCGCGCCGACGCTGCGCTTCCTCGACGTGCTCGCGCCGCTGATCCACGCGGGTCGCGAGCGGCTGCTTGCGCGCGCGAAGGCGATCGCCCGCGAGCATCCAGGCGCGCCATTCGAGCCCCGCCGCGCCGTCGACGCGCTGTTCGCGCCGCTGCCGTGGAGCCTGCACGCGATGGTGCTGCGCCCGATGGTGCTCGAGCTGCACGCGTCGCGCCTCGCGGGGAAGCTCGACGGCGCGAACGGCGCCGAGCGCTTCCAGTCGTTCGTGCGCGGGCTCGCCAACGCGCAGGCGGCACTCTCTTTCCTGGCGGAGTATCCCGTGCTCGCGCGTTTGATCGTGGCGACGATCGAGCGCTGGCAACGCTTCTCCGCGGAGTTCCTGCAGCACCTCGCCGAGGATGCCGACGAGCTGCGCTCGCGCTTCGGTCCGGCGTTCGCGCATGCGCAGCTCGCGCGCATCGACGGCGGCGCCGGCGACGCGCACCGCGGCGGGCGCAGCGTGCTCGTCGCTCATTTCGAGGGCGGCGGGCGCCTGGTCTACAAGCCGCGCTCGCTCGCGGTCGACGTGCACTTCCAGGAGCTGCTCGAGTGGATCAACCGCGCCGACGTGCTGCCGACCCTGCGCACGCTGCGCGTGCTCGATCGCGGCGACCACGGCTGGGTCGAGTTCGTCGAAGCGCGCGCGTGCCGCTCGCGCGACGAGCTCGACCCCTTCTATCGCCGCCAGGGCGGCTTGATCGCGCTGCTCTACGCGCTCGAGGCGATCGACTTCCACTACGAGAACCTGATCGCGTCGGGCGAGCATCCGGTGCTCGTCGATCTCGAGTCGCTCTTCCACGCGCGCTTCGCGGGCGCGGAGGAGGACGAGGGCGCGTTGCGTCTGGTGGCGCGCGCGACCGAGAACTCCGTGATGCGCATCGGCATCCTGCCGCAGAAGTCGATGGGCGACGCGCAGTTCCAAGGGGTCGATCTCTCGGGTCTCGGTGGCGCCGCGGGCCAGCTCACGCCCGAACGCGTCTTGCAGTGGGCCGGTCTCGGCACGGACGAGATGCGCGCGCGGCGCGAGCGCGTCGCCATGCCCGGCGCGAACAACCTGCCGGCCGTCGCCGAGGGGCGCGCGCAGGTCATCGATCACGAGCGCGAGCTGCTCGCGGGCTTCAGCGCCGTCTATCGCCTGCTGATGCAACGGCGCGACGAGCTGCTCGCTCCCGGCGGGCCGATCGCGCGCTTCGCGCAGGACAGCGTGCGCTGCGTGCTGCGTCCGACGAGCATCTACGGCTCGTTGCTGGCCGAGTCCTTCCATCCCGAGTACCTGCGCGACGGTCTCGAGCGCGAGCGCTTCCTCGACCGGCTCTGGCTCGGCGTCGAAGGCGCGCCGCACCTCGAGCGCGTGCTCGCGTCCGAGCGCGCGGACGTCGAAGCGCTCGACGTGCCGGTCTTCACCACGACCCCGGCGAGTCGAGATGTCTGGGACTCGCGCGGGGCGCGCATCGAAGGCTTCCTCGGGAAGAGCGGCATGCAGCTCGTCACCGAGCGCCTGCGCGCGCTCGAGCCTTCCGATCTCGCGCGCCAGTCGTGGTTCATCCACGCCTCGCTCGCGACGCTCGAGATCAGCCGCGCGAGCCTCGATTGGGCCGGCTACCCGCGCGTCGCGAAACCCGCGTCCGCGCGCGCGGAGGAGCTCGCTCCGCGCCTCGTCGACGCCGCGCGGCGCGTCGGTGATCGCTTGATCGACCTCGCGCTGCGCGACGAGCGCGACGTCGCGTGGATGGGGCTCAACTACGACGAGACGAGCTGGTCGATCGTGCCGCTGCTCGAGGATCTGTACGCGGGCTCGGCGGGCATCCTGCACTTCCTCGCCACGCTCGGAGCCGTCACCGGCGACGCCAGGTACACCGAGCTCGCGCGCCGCGCGCTCGTGACGCACCGGCGACGCCTCGCCTTCTGCGCCGAGCGCGTGCGCGCCGTCGGCGGCTTCAACGGCTGGGGCGGGACGATCTGGACGCTCGCGCAGTGGAGCGCGCTGTGGGACGACCCCGAGCTCCTCGTCGAGGCGCGCGCGTGCGTCGAGCGCGCGGCGCGCTGCCTGGACGAGGACGAGCACCTCGACGTCATCGGCGGCTGCGCGGGTCTCATCGCCGCGCTGCGCGCGCTGCACGCGCTCGCACCCGACGAACGCACGCTCGCGCTCGCGCGCCGCGCCGGCGATCGGCTTCTCGCCCGCGCCACGCGACTGCCCGCGCCGGCCGGAGTCGATTCGGCGGCCTTCGCCGCCGGCTGGTTCACGCGCATCGACACGGAGCAGCCGATCACGGGCTTCTCGCACGGCGCCGCGGGCATCTCGTGGGCCTTGTGCGAGCTCTACCGCATGACCGGCGACGAGCGCTACCGCGAGATGGCGCTCGCCGGCGTGCTCTACGAGCGCACGCGCCTGGTCGCGAGCGAAGGCAACTGGATGGAGATCAGCAAGGAGAAGCTCGCCCTGCCGCCCGAAAAGCGCGACGACAGCACGCTCTCGGTCGCGTGGTGTTACGGAGCGCCCGGTGTCGGGCTCGCGCGCCTCGCCTCGCTCGACGTGCTCGATCATCCGTTCGTGCGCGAGGACGTCGAGATCGCACTGAAGACCACGCTCGCGCGCGGCTTCGGCCGCAACCATTCGATCTGCCACGGCGATCTCGGCAACCAAGAGCTCGTGCAGCGCGCGGCGCAGCGCTTCGACGACGCGCAACTGCGGCGCACCGCGCTCGAGATCCAGTCGACGGTGCTCGCGAGCATGGAGGCGAGCGGCTTCCTGTGCGGAGTGCCGCTCGCCGTCGAGTCGCCCTCGTTGATGAACGGTCTCGCGGGCATCGGCTACGGCCTCCTGCGCGCCGCGCATCCCGAGCGCGTGCCGTCGGTGCTGCTGCTCGAGCCCCCGCGAATTCGCTGAGCTACGGCCTTCGAGAATCGTCGCGCAGCGCGACGATTCTCGATAGCTCCCGCGGCCGCAGGGCCGCGGCCGGCGCGCGAGCGCCGCGCGCCGCAGGCATCGTCGCGCCCGCCGGGCGCGACTTCATCGGCGCGCAGCGCCGCTCCGTGCGCGGCGCGACTCCGCGCGCAGCTTCCTCGCCCGACCGTTTGGGTTGCGCGCCTTGGCCCGCGCGGGACGGAAGCCGCGCTATCCGTCCGTGCGTTCGGCATCGGCGCGCCGGACGGCGCTGCGCGCGTCCTCCATGTGCGTGAGCACCTGCACGAGGCGCTCGAGCACTTCGGAATGTTCCGGCTGGCCGAAGTTGCGCAGCACGACCTCCTTGGCGAAGAGCTGCGCGAGGTACCGCACGCGCCGCGCTTCGACCGCTTCCACGGCGACGAAGTCCTTGTGCCCGGCGTTGTACTCCCAGCGGCCGTTCTGCATGCGCGAGCGCCAGCGCTCGCCGGAGGCGTGCACAGCCACGGGCTCGGGAATGCCAGCCGCGCGCTCCTGCGCGGCGAGCTCGGCCAGGACGACGACCTCGACCGTCGCTTCGACGATGCGCCGCTCCTGGCGCGCGCGCACGAGCACGCGAGCGCTGCACGCCTCGCCGGCGGCGACGAAACGCGCCTGGGCGCCGCTCGATTCAAGCGCACCGAGGCCGTCGAGAGCCCAGCTCCACTCGATCGGTTCCTGCGCGCGCCGTCCATCGGCATCGAGTGCGACCGCCGTCAGCGCGCGCTGCGCTCCGGGAGCGACGCGCAGCCGCGGCGGAGTGATGCGCACGCGCGCCAGCGGACCCGGCGGGAAGAGCGATGGCGCATCGAGCTCGTCGTCGCGCGCGCTGCTCGCGCGCTCGGCGCGCGCCTCGGATTCGACGCCGCTCCCTTCGGCCACCACGTCGGCTCCCGCGCTCAGCGCGCCGCGGGCCACCGCGTCGTCCGAGGCGATCTGTGCCGTCGATTCGCCGCCGCCGGGCGCGCTGCCGGCGCCGCGGCCGCGCACGTCGAAGAGCTCGTACTCCGGCAGCTTGAACGCCACGTTGCGGAAGAGGCGCCGGATCTCGCGCGCCACGCTGCGCGTGTCCTGCGCGGCGCGCGCGCTCTCGTCCTCGCGCAGGAGCGCCATGAGCTGCATCTCGAGCTGCGGCAACGCGTCGAGGAACGCGAGCGCCGCGAGATCGCGCTGGAATCCGCGGCGCGTGCTGGGCGCGACGTCGAGCTCGGGGAAATCGACCACGCCTTCCAGGCGCCCCGAATCCCAGGGCGCGCGCGGGCCGTCGCCGTGCTCCTCGTCGCCGCCGCCGCCACCGCCGCCGATGGTCGCGAGGTCGTCGAGCACGGTCGTGCCTCCGCACGAGAGCTGCACGCGCCCGCGCCGCTCGTCGTCGGCCGCGACGAGGTAGAGCTCGACGCGCGCGTCCTCGTGGCCCGGCACGGCGAGCGTGCCGAGCTCCGCGATCGGCGTGCCCAGGAAGCGAGTCGGCTTGACCACGAAGTGCTTGTGCGCCAGGCCGCGCGCGACGTGGTCGTGGATGTGGATCGCGACCTCGCGCTGCAGGAGCTGCCCGCGCAGCTCGCTCGCGAGGTACGCCTGCAAGCGTCCCGGACGCAGCTGGCGCGCCGCGCCCTCGTGCACGTCGCGGATCACGATCTCGGTGAAGGTCGGCGTCTCGTCGATGCGCCGCGAGCGCGACTTGTCGATGCGCGCCTCCTCGCGATTTTCCTCGAGGTGCAGCACGAGCACCTCGCCGCCGTCGACGCGCGAGCGGATGTCCATGAACTTGCCCACGCTCCAGAAACCGAGCAGACCGATGCCGTACTTGCCCAGGGCCATCATCTCGCGCCGCTGCTCGGGCGTGAGCGACTTCTTGTGCGAGTGTCCGATCGTCTGCGCGATGCGGCGCAGCGCGTCCTCGCGTTGCAGCTCGGGAAACACCCCGCGCCCGTCGTCCCAGATGCGCAGCACGCGCAGGCCGTGCTCGTTCAGCCAGTGCACTTCGATGCGCGTCGCCTGCGCATCGAGCGAGTTCTGCACCAGCTCGCACACCGCCTTGCGCGGATCGTTCTGACTGCGCGCGAGCAGACGAATGAGATCGAAGGGATCCGCGGGCTTGAGCTTGACGCGCGCGCCGCCGGCGGGGCGGCGCGTGCGGGCGGAGCTTGGATCGGACTTGGGGCGAGGCATCGGGCCAGAAGGATAGCGATCGTTCGGCAACCTGCGGACGCTGAGAGGTGAGTCTGGTTTCGGCGCGTCGCAGCGGGCGTAGGCAAGGCCGTGGGCCGGCTCTCGCCTTGCAGATCTTCCACGCCGTGGCAGACCTGCAAGGAGAACCCGTGGACGCGCTTCGGCTGAACGGCGCTACGATGCGGGCAATGAGCCTCGACCGTCGCCACGTGTTACGGCTGATCGCGCTCTCGACCTGCGCGGCGCACGTCCGAGCGCTGCAGGACGAGCGTGCCACCCCCACGACCGCCGACACGCCGCTTGCGCGTCGCACGCTCGGCAGGACGCGGCGCGAGCTGCCGATCCTCGGCCTGGGGTGCTACCCGCTCGGAAGCGCGAGCGAGGATGTCGCGATCGAGGTCGTGAAACGCGCGCTCGAGTCCGGCGCGCGCTACTTCGACGTCGCGCCGAGCTATCACGACGGCGCGAGCGAACGTCGACTCGGCAAGGGCGTCGCGGGACATGCGCGCGAGGAGCTCTACATCGCGACGAAGACGCTCGAGCGCGACGGCGACAAGGCGCTGGCGGAGCTCGAGCGCTCGCTCGAGCGCCTGCAGCTCGAGTACGTCGACAGCGTGCAGGTGCACGAGGTGCGCAGCTCCGAGGACGTCGAGGCTCTCTTCGCCAAGGACGGCGTGATCAAGGCACTCGAGAGCGCGCGCGAGAAGAAGAAACTGCGCTTCATCGGCATCACGGCTCATCGCGATCCCTCGGTGATCGTCGAAGCGTGCGAGCGCTACGAGTTCGCCACGGCGCTCGTGCCGGTGAACCCGCTCGACGTGAAGCACCACTCGTTCATCAAGGAGTTCCTCCCCACCGCGCGCGCCAAGGACATCGGCGTGATCGCGATGAAGATCTACGCCGGCGGGGCGCTCGTCGGCGAAGGTCGCAAGGTGCAGCCGGGCGATCTCGTGCGCTTCGCGCTCGCACAGGAGGGCGTCACGCTCGCCGTGCCCGGCGCGGACTCGATCGCGTACTGGGACGAAGCGCGCTACGCCGCGTCGCAATCATTGCCCGACGAAGCCGAGCAGAAGCGCATCATCGACGCTGTCGGCGAGCACCACGGCAAAGCGAGCGAGTGGTACAAGCGCGAGTGACGCGCACCGCGGCGCCGGCGGAATGGCGCATCGACGTCGACAAGGACCGCGAAGCGACGATTCATGCGGGCACCGCGCGAAGAGATTGACCCCGTGCGCTCGTGGCTCCGATTGGAGCACTTGGATCGGGACGAACGAACGGGGTCGAGGATGACGGAGCCGCCCGCGAGGGCTGCTCCAAGGACAGACTATCGCTTTGGGTGGCGCTGCGTCCGCCGTCGGGCTTGCGGGGTGGTGTTGGATCACTCGAGGCCACTGTCCACGTGAGCGTTACGTCGGATCTTCAGGCGCGGAGGTGCGCGCGACTCGAGACGCCAACTGCCGTTTCGATCCGTCGAGTTCGGCACATTTGAACTCGGAGACCAACAGACGACCTCGTTCCTGGCAGTTCGCGCGGGCGCCGCGCGACGGCTGAGCGACGCGCCCGCCCTCACGCATCCTGCAGCCCGTGCTTTCAGGCAGGTAGTACCCGAGGTTCCTCGGGTCGATGCCGAGCATGTTCGCGGCTTCCTTCTTCTTGCCGCCGCTCGTCGCCAGGGCGCGCTGCACGATCTCCTTCTCGACGGCGTCGAGGTTGCGGCGCAAGTGCAGCTCGGCCGGACCGGGCGCGCTGCGCGGGGCGGCCATCGGGATCTCGAGCAGGCCTTCGAAGAGCGCGGCGTCGAGCTCCCGGCCTTGCGACAGGATCTGCGCGCGCTCGAGGACGTTCGCGAGCTCGCGCACGTTGCCCGGCCAGTCGTAGCGCCCGAGCACGTCGAGCGCCTCGCGCGAGAGCTTGCCCGGCGCGTTGCCGAACGGCCGGCGCTCGCTGGCGCGCAGGAGCAGGTGCTCGGCGAGCTGCGGCAGGTCCTCGACGTGCGCGCGCAACGGCGGCAGCGTCAGCGGGAACACCGCCAGGCGATGGAAGAGATCGGCGCGGAAGCTCGCGTCCTTCACGCGCGCGCCGAGATCCTCGTTCGTGATCGCGATCACGCGCACGTCGACGCGCTGCACGCGGCCCTCGCCCACGCGCTGCACCTCGCCGCTCTCGAGGAAGCGCAAGAGGCGCGCTTGCGAGCGCGGCTCGAGCGCGCCGACCTCGTCGAGCACGAGCGTGCCGCCTTCGGCGTCGCTGATGCGCCCGTCGCGCTCGGGGCGCTCGGGTGCGCGCGTGCAGCCGAAGAGCTCGACCTCGAAGTCGCCGGCGGCGAGCGCGGCGCAGTCGATGCGCGCGTAGGGCTTCTCGGCGCGCGAGCTGCCGGCATGGATCGACCAGGCGACGAGCTCCTTGCCCGTGCCGCTCTCGCCGCTGACGAGTACCGTGAGATCGCTCGCCGCGAGCTGCGCGACCAGCGCGCGCAGCTTGTTCATCGCCGCCGACGTGCCGATGAGCGTGCGCGAGCTGGCGATCTCGCCCAGGCGCCCGCGCAGCGAGCGCACCTGCGAGACGAGCGCGCGATGCTCGGCCGCGCGCCGCACGGCGCGCACGAGCGACGCGGGATCGACGGGCTTCTGCAGGAAGTCGTAGGCGCCTTCCTTCATCGCCTTGACGGCCTCGGCGAGCGTGCCGACGCCGGTCATCATCACGATCGGCGCCGCGACGCCGCCGTGGCGCGCGTCGCGCAAGAGCGCCAGGCCGTCCTTGCCCGGCATGCGCAGATCGGTGACCACCGCGTCGATGCGCTCGCGCCCGAGCAGCTCGAGCGCCTCGACGACGCTGCCGGCCTGCGCGGTCTGGAAGCCCTCGTGGGTGAGCAGCGCGGAGAGCGAATCGCGCATGAAGGTTTCGTCGTCGACGATCAGGACTCGGATCGGGTTCATACGCGTAGTGGGGACGGCTCGGGCCAGGGCAGTCGGACGACGAAGCGCGCTCCGCCCTCGGCGCGGTTCTCGGCGCTCAACGTGCCGCCGTGGGTGCGCGCGATGCCATAGGAGATCGAAAGCCCCAGTCCCGTGCCACCGCGCGTGGTGAAGAAGGGATCGAAGAGGTGCTCGAGATGCTCGGGCGAGATGCCGGGTCCCGAATCCTCGATGCACAGCTCGACGGCGCGCGCACCGGCCGCGCTCTCGCGCACTTCGCGCGCGCGGATCCAGATGCGCGCCGGCTGGCGGCTGTCGGCGAGCGCCTGCGAGGCGTTGAGCAGCAGGTTGAAGACCAGCTGTTCGAGCCGTCCGGCGTCGCCCACGACCTCGATCGGCTGGTCGAAGCCGCTGCGCTCGACTTCGATGCCGCGGAAGTGCTCGGTGTAGCGCAGGAGCTTGAGCGCGCGCTCCACCGCGCCGCCGAGCTCGGCGCGCCCGCTCTCGTTGCGGGGCCGCGCGAAGCGCAAGAGGTCGCGCACGATGTCGCCGATGCGCTGGAAGCCGTGCTGCACGAGCTCGAGGTAGCGCGCGCGCTCGTCGGCGCCGAGCGAAGGGCGCGCGAGCAGCGTCAGGTAGTTGCCGATGCCCTCGAGCGGGTTGTTGATCTCGTGCGCGACCCCCGCGGTGAGCAGGCCGACCGAGGAGAGGCGCTCGTGGATCGCGAGCTGCCGCTCCATCTCCTTCTGCACGGTGACGTCGCGCAACGCGACGTGCACGACGCGCTCGGCGCCGAGATCGACGGCCGCGAGCCGCGCGTCGGCGATGCGCGCGCGCGGCGGCCGGCCGTCGGCGGCGGGCTTGCCGGAGAGTTGCAGCGCGGGCAGCGCGACCGCCTGGCCCGGGGCGCGCGACGCGGCCTGGAGCGCCTCGGCGAGCCGCGCGCGGTCGGCCTCGATCACGAGTTCGTGGAAGCGCGTCGCCGGCGCGTCCGACGCGGGAGCGGAAGCGGCGCTGCCGTTCTGCGGCGGCGCGAGCGCGAGTCCCAGCGCCTCGCGCGCCGCCGCGTTGCACTCGCTGACGCGGCCCGACGCGGGCTCGACGACGAGCAGCATGTCGGCCGCTCCCTCGAGCAGCGCGCGGTACTTGTCCGACGCGCGCTGGATGCGTTCGAGGTAGTCCTGCGTCTCCCGCCAGCGCGCCTTGGCGATCGTCGAGCGGTGCACGATGAAGCCCAGGGCGCACAGCAGGGCGACCGCGAGCACGCTGCCCGCGAGCACGAAGCGCGCGCCCTGCGAGCTCCCGGCGCTGTCGAAGTGGCCGAGCAGCACGATGCCCAGCGCGCCCACGAGCGTGGCGACGAGCGCGCAGAAGCTGATCAGCCTGAGGTGGCCGCGGCGTCGCACGCGAGCTTCCTACCGCTTCCCGAACGCGTGGTCCACCACCCGGACCCGCCGATCGTGCGCGCTGCCCATCGGCATCATGCGCGCCGCGTGCGCTTCACGCGCGGCGCGTGCGTCTTGCGCGGCCGATTCGACGTCGATCCCGCGGGCACGAGAGCGCCGTGAGCGAACTCGCGCCGGAGACTCACGGACCGATGGTGAATTGCACGGCATCCGTGAGGCTGACGGGATGCGACGGCGCGCTCGCGTCGCGCATGTAGTACTGGGCGTGCAGCGTGGCGCCGAGCGCGAGCGCGGGATCGAGACCGCTCGCGATGAGCGCGCCCATGTCGAAGTGATAGCTCCCGGCGCATCCCGGACCCGCGGGTCCGCCCGAGCTCTGCACCGGAGTACGGCGCAGGGCTCCGACGCACAGCCTGCCGCCGTGGAACGGCAGATCCTGCATCGACGGACCGTAGATCAGGAACCCGCTCCGCTGGTTGGGCTCCTGCAGCGCGCCGATGTCGAAGCTGCCCGCGCCGCCCGCGAACGACGGCGCGCCGCTCCAGGTGACGCGCGGCGAGCAGTCCTGCGACTGGACCTGCGCGCCGCAGTAGCGGCTGACTTCCGGCGCGCAGGCGCACACGCCCAGCGGGTTGCCGAGCGCGGCCTGCAGGCTCGCATTCTCGATCGCGGTGCCGCAGTTGCCCGTGGTCGA